>JAEUHT010000183.1 GCA_016793265.1 Planctomycetota bacterium | reverse complement strand
TGGTCGCGATCGGGTCGAGGTTCGCCAGGACGCTGTCGATGCCGCTGCTGCGGCCTTCGTTCTGCCGGCGGTACTCGCTCTCGAACGGACCGCGGTAGTAGCTGCCGAGCTCGCTGCGGCCGGCTTCGACCTGCGATGCATCGAACTCCGCCGCCAGCGCCTTCAGGTCGCGGCTCAGTCGCACCAGCCCACGGGCGATGGTGTCGTCACCGGCGAGGCTCTTCACGTGGGCGATCACGCCGTCGAAGTAGTGCTCGATGTCCTTGCCGCGCGCCGCTGCCACCGCCGCCAGGCGGTGCTCGGCGCTCTCGCGCAGCGCCGCCTCGGCCTTGGTCTCGATGGTGGCGGCGTTCTCGGCGTTGCGGCGGTGATCGAGATAGCTGACCAGCAGCATCGGCGTGAGGCCGCAGGCCAGCAGCAGGGAGATCAGGCGGGTTCGGATGGTCATCGCTTCGTCGGCTCCGGGAAGAGCGCCAAGGAGTTATCGGCGACCATTCCGCAGCGACTTGACGAATGCCGGGCCTGCCGATGCGGGCGTCGGCAGACGCCCGTGCCTTCGCTCAGACGCGGAACTGCTGCACGACCGCCACGAGCCCTTCCGCGAGCTGGGACATCGACTTGCCCGCGACCGAGGTCTCCTCCGCGCTCGACGACGTCGAGCCGGCGAGCTGGTCGACCTGGCCGAGCGCCTGGCTGATCTCGCGGCTGGCGGCGACGCCTTCCTGCACGTTGCGGCCGACGGCCTCGATCGTGCGCATGCTGCTCGACAGGTTGCTGGAGATCTCCTGCGTCGCCGAGCGCTGCTCGGACACGGAGCTGGCGATGGTCTGCGAGCTCTCGCTGACCTTGCCGATGATCTGGTCGATCGCGGCGATCGACTGCACCGACTCGCGCGTGCTGGTCTGGATGCGCTCGATGCGCTGGCGGATGTCCTGGGTCGCCTCGGCGGTCTGGCGGGCGAGGTCCTTGACCTCGTTGGCGACCACCGAGAAGCCCTTGCCGGCCTCACCGGCGCGCGCCGCCTCGATGGTGGCGTTGAGCGCCAGCAGGTTGGTCTGCTCGGCGATGTCCTGGATCGTCTCGATGACGCGGCCGATCTCGTCGGCGGCGGCGCCGAGCTCGGCGACCTTGTCGTTGCTCGTGCGCGTCAGCTCGGCGGCGCTGCCGGCGATCTTCGCGGCCTGCTCCGCCGACTTGGCGATCTCGGTCACGCTCGCGGTCAGCTCTTCGACCGCGGCGGCGACGGTGCGGAACGTGCCGTTGATGGTGTCGTTGGCCTGGTTGACCGACATCATGCTGGCGTTCATCTGCTCGGCCGCCGCGGCGACCTGCGTCGTCTGCACCTTGGTCTGTTCGGCGCCCTGGGCGAGCTCGTGCGCGGTGGCCTTCAGTTGCTCGCTGGCGGCGCCGACGCTGCTGGCCTTGTCGCTGATGATCTTCACGCTGTCCTGCACGCTGCCGAGGAAGCTGTTGAAGTAGCCCGCCATCTCGCCGAGTTCGTCCTTGCGGGCGTCGTCGAGGCGGATGCGCAGATCGCCCTTGCCGGCGGCGAGGATGCGCACGCTGTCGGCGAGCGGCTTGCCGATCGAGCGCCGGATCAGCACGAACAAGGCGCCGATGCCGAGCAGGCCGATGAACGCGCCGAGACCGGCGACCTTCAGGGCGTCGTTGCGGGCCGCGAGGCGCACCGGCGCCAGCGGTGTGCGCACCTCGAAGGCCCCGTGTACGGCGCCCGCCCGCCAGTTCTCCATGCGGAAGCCGAGCGCGTCCTTGCCGTCGCCGGTCGCGGACGTGGCCGGGTCGCCGTGGCAATCGAGGCAGCTCTTCGACAGCGTGATCGCGCGCTGGAACAGCATGACGTCGTGTTCGTCGTCGACGCGGTGGAGCACGTCGTCGCCGCCGCGTTCGACCTGGGCCGTCAGCTCCTGCAGCATCTCGCTGCGGATCCTGCCGAGCACCTTGTCCTTGGCCGGGTCGTAGTCGGGGTTGCGGGCGTCGTGGGCGGTGACGACGAGGTCGATGCCGGCCTGCTTGGCGGCGCCCTTGGCGGCGGCGATCGCAGTCACGATCGGCACCGCGTTGAAGGCGCGCGTCTCGTGGTAGTCGCCGTTCTTGGCGGCCATTTCGGCCTTGGCCTCGGCGAGCAGCTTCGCCATCTCGATCGCGCCCGATGCGTGCATGCGGGACATGTGGTCGCGCGCCGACTCGGCGGCGCCGATCACGGCCTCGGCCCGGCTGACCGCGGCGTCGATCGCGGTCGCTTGCATCTGCTGATCCATGCAGTAGCCGGCGACCACAAGCACCACACCGAGGGTGATCCCGGAACTGGCCAACAACTTCGTGCTGATCTTCATGCGGCTCCCCGCGCCGTCTGGTGGCGGCGCACTCCTCGCCGCGGCTATCGGCCACCGTGACCATGAGGGATTACCAGTAATGCCGGGATGTCCACATGACTGCCGGCCCAGGCGGACCCGTCTGGCGACGAGTCGCCGGTGCCGCGGGCCCCGGAGCCGGCCGGCCGTGGCGCGGCCGTTCAGCCGCCGGTCACTTCGCGCGCGAGTTGACTCGGCAGGGCGCGGCCGTCGGCCAGCCGTTCCCGCGCCGTCCGCATCCGCGCTGCGGTGGTCGGGTCGGCCAGGAAGCGCTGCAGCAGCCGTTCGCGCACGGCGGCCTCGAACCACTGCAGGCTCTGCTGCTGGCGCCGCGTCGCCAGCCGCCCGTCGCCGCGCGCGGCGTCGAGCCGCGTGGTGATGGTGCGCCAGAGTTCGTCGATGCCGCGGCCGGTCGTGCTCGAGCCGACCAGCACCGGCGGCGGTTCGGCGTCGCCGGCGTGCAGCACGCGCATCGCCAGCAGGCACTGCTGCGCCGCGCGGTCGGCGGCGGCCGCGAGGTCGCCATCGGCCTTGTGCACGAACACCCCGTCGGCGAGCTCCATGACGCCGCGCTTGATGCCCTGCAGCTCGTCGCCGGCGGCGGGCGACAGCAGCAGCAGGAAGAAGTCGACCATGCCTTGAACCGCGACCTCGGATTGGCCGGTGCCGATGGTCTCGATCAGCACGCAGTCGAAGCCCGCGGCCTCGCACAACAGCATCGCCTCGCGCGTGCGCGCGGCGACGCCGCCGAGCTGGTCGCCGCCGGGCGAAGGCCGCACGAAGGCGTTGGCGTGCCGGCTCAGCTCGGTCATGCGCGTCTTGTCGCCGAGGATGCTGCCGCCGGTCGCCGCCGAGCTCGGGTCGACCGCCAGCACGGCGACCTTGTGTCCGGCCGCGCACAGCCGCGTGCCGAGCGCTTCGATCAGCGTGCTCTTGCCGACGCCCGGCGCGCCGGTGATGCCGATGCGCAGCGCGCCGCCGGTGTGCGGCCAGAGCTCCTGCAGCAGCGCTTCGGCGCGCGCGGCGTCCTCCGGGCGGCGGCTCTCGGTCAGCGTGATGGCGCGCGCGAGGGCCTGGCGGTCGCCCATCCGGACGGCGGCAACGAGGTCGGACGTCGAGGTCACGGGCATGACGCTACGCGGCGTGCTGGCGCCGTCCAGCGTGTGTGAAGGTCTCTTCATGCGGCGGCGCGATTCTTCACGCGGTTGTCGTCAATGCCGACAGCGGCGGTGCTCGATGGGGTCGGCATGAACGGAACGAAGGGGCGGCGATGGGCGGTCGTTGGTTGCCTGGTGGCGTTGGCGGCATGTGCCACCGGGCCGGCGGCGACGGCGTGGCAGGACCGGAGCGAACTGCAGGCGGCGGCGGAGGCGGGGGACGCGGTGGCGCAGTTCCGGCTCGGGCTCGCCCATGACGACGGCGCCGGCGGGCCCGTCGACGCGTTCTCGGCGCGGCAGTGGTATGGCCGTGCTGCGGCGCAGGGGCACCCGGCGGCGATGACCAACCTCGGGCTGTTGTGCTACGACGGCCGCGGCGGCGAACTCGATCGGCTCGCGGCGCGTTCGTGGTTCGAGCGCGCGGCGGCGGCGGGCTTCGCCAAGGCTTCGTGCAACCTCGGCGTCATGCAGTTCTACGGCCAGGGTGGGCCGCGCGACGTCGACGCCGCGTGTCGCAACCTCGAGGTCGCGGCGCTGCAGGGGGACGCACGGGCACAGAGCGTGCTCGGCTCGATCCACTACGAAGGCGCCGGCCGGCCGCAGGACCGCGCGGCGGCGGCGCGATGGTATGGCCTCGCGGCGGCGCAGGGCGTGGCGAGCGCACAGCACCGGCTCGGGGTCCTGTGCCTGCGTGGCGATGGCGTCGCCGTCGACGAAGCCGCCGGCGTGCGCTGGCTGCTCGCGGCGGCACAGCAGGGCCACCCTGGTGCGGCGCACGACCTGGCGCTGTGTTACGCCCGCGGCAGCGGGGTCACCAAGGACCTGGCGGTTGCCCGGCACTGGTTGCAGCAGGCGGCCGCGCAGGGCATGGCCGCGGCGGTGGCCAAGCTCGCCGCGCTCGACCAGCAGGCGGCCCTGGCGATGCCGGTGCGCTGAGCCCGGTCGTCAGCCGCCGGTGCTGTCCTTCTTCGTCAGCAGGTCGAGCAGCCGCAGCGCGGCGTCGGGGATCACGGTGCCCGGCCCGAACACCTCGGCGACGCCGGCGGCGCGCAACGCCGGCCAGTCCTGTTCGGGGATCACGCCGCCGGCGACGACCAGCAGGTCGCCGCGCCCGGCGGCGCGCAGCAGCCGGATCAGCTCCGGCACCAGCGTGCGGTGGGCGCCGGCCAAGGTGCTGATGCCGATCAGGTGCACGTCGTTCTCGAGCGCCTGCCGCGCCACCTCGTCGGGCGTCTGGAACAAGGGGCCGATGTCGACGTCGAAGCCCATGTCGGCGAACGCGCTGGCGATGACGCGCGCGCCGCGGTCGTGGCCGTCCTGGCCCATCTTGGCGATCAGGATGCGCGGCCGGCGGCCGGTGCGGTCGAGGAACGCGGTGGTGCGGCGCTGGGCCTCGGCGAGCTGCTGCATGGACTTGCCGGCGGCAGCATACACGCCGGCCACGGTGCGCGGCGCTGCGCTGTGGCGGCCGAACACCCGTTCCATCGCCAACGACACCTCGCCGACGGTGGCGCCGAGCTGCACGGCCGTGATCGCCAGCGCCAGCAGGTTGCCGTCGCCGCGGGCGCCGTCGGTGATCGCCTGCAGCGCCTGCTGCACCTTCGCCGCGTCGCGCGCGGTCTTGAGCGCCGTCAGCCGCGCGATCTGCTGCTCGCGCACGGCGCTGTTGTCGATCGCCAGCACGTCGAGCGGCTCCGGCTGCGTCGGGCGGTACTTGTTGACGCCGACGATGGTTTCGCGGCCGCTGTCGATCGCGGCCTGGCGCCGCGCCGCCGCCTCTTCGATGCGCAGCTTCGGCAACCCGGCCTCGATCGCCTTGGTCATGCCGCCGAGCGTTTCGACCTCCTGGATCAGCGTCCACGCCTTCTGCGCGAGCTGGTCGGTGAGCCACTCGACGTAGTGCGAGCCCGCGAGCGGGTCGGCGACATGCGTCACGTGGCTCTCCTCCTGCAGGATCAGCTGCGTGTTGCGGGCGATGCGCGCCGAGAACTCGG
>JAEUHT010000181.1 GCA_016793265.1 Planctomycetota bacterium | reverse complement strand
GAACTCCGCCTTGCCGATCGCGGCCACCAGCTCGCCCCAGGACGGCACTTCCTGCACGTGGCCCGGCGCCTTGCCGAGCTGCTCCAGCAGCTGCGCCAGCAGCTCCTTGCCCGTCGCCACCCACTCTGCGGCGGCGTCTTCGTCGCGCACGCCGACGACGAACGCGAAGGTCGCCGGGTCGCCGAACGTCACGCGCAGCTCGATGTCCTTCGCTTGCGGCAGGCCGAGCACCCCCACCATCGCCAGCAGCTTGCTGTTGCCGGGCACCACGACGCGCAGCGCCGCACCGGTGTCGGCGAGCAGCTCGGCCGCCTTCGCCTCACGCACGAGCCCCGGCTTGTCGAGCGTGCTCAGCAGCAACTGCTCGGCGGCGAACGTCACCACGCCGTTCGCAAACGGCCGCCCGAGGAGCTTGCCGAGGTCGGCGCGCTGCCAGCCCTCGGCCGCGATCTCGCCCGCCGCCTGCCAGGTGACGTCGACCGGTCGCCGCGAGTCCGCCTTGGCGTTGACGATCACACACGACTGGTCGAGGCGCACGTTGCCGTACTTGCGCGCCAGCTCGAACGGCGCCTCCGCGGCCTGATCGGCCAGGAACTGGGCGCCGTTGCGCATCGCGTCGGAGATGGTGCCACCTGCCATCTCGATCGCCCGCGTCGTCACCAGGATGCCGGTGCGGCGGGCCAAGCCGGCGAGGAACGACACGTCGGGCAGCCGCGCGTGGTCGACCACGACGCAGGCGTCGAAGGCGACCGGCAGCAACAGCGTCTTCGGGTCGAGCCGACGGCGCCCGGCCGCAGCGCCCTCGCCGCGCCGCGCCAGGAGCCACCGCGTGTACTCCCCGAGCGCCGGCGGCAGCTTGCCCTTCTCGGCCAGCATCGCCAGTTCGGCCACGGCCCCGCGCCCGCCGCGGCGCAGCAGCGTCGCCACCGCGAGCTGGCGATCGAGCAGCGCCGCGTGGCCGCGCGTGCCGTCGCCGTCGAACGGCAGCACCACGAGTTGGCGCAGGCTCGCATCGTCGTCCGCGCCGCCGAGCGCCTGGAAGTGGAAGCCGGGGTCGGTCATCGCGAGCAGATCGCCCGGGCCGTGGCAGACCACGGCCAACAAACCGAGCGCGCCGAGGTTGTCGAACGGGTGGCGGTCCGGGGTGAGCGGCACCAGCGGCACAAAACGGCCGAGCCCCGGTCCGGCGCCGGTGTCGGCGAAGTACCAGCGAAGCAGCGCGCCGTCGTCGCCGCGCTGGTGCTTGCTCTCGGCCTCGATCCAGCCGCCCTTGCGCACGCGCGCGACCAGCTCCTCGTTGCTCTCGGGGTTCTGCGCCAGCGCCGATGCCCCGAACACGACCGCCAGCCAACACGAAGTGAGGGTTGCCATGGGGCGCGCATGCTACGTCCAGTGGCGCTGGCGGGTAGGTGCCGCCGCCGCTCCGATGCCGCCATGCATTCGCACCACGTGCTCGTGCTGACCGGCGCCGGCATCAGCGCCGATTCCGGAGTGCGCACCTTCCGCGACGCCGGCGGCCTGTGGGAAGGGCACCGCGTCGAGGACGTCGCCACACCGGCGGGCTGGCAACGTGATCCGCGCCTGGTCTGGCGCTTCTACCAGGAGCGCCGCCGCCAGCTGCGTGAGGTCGAGCCCAACGCCGCGCATGTGGCCCTCGCCGCATTCGAGCAGGCGCTCGAACGCGCCGGCCACGAGTTCACGCTGATCACGCAGAACGTCGACGACCTGCACGAGCGCGCCGGCAGCCGCGTGCTGCACATGCACGGCGAGCTGCGGCGGCTGCGCTGCGAACGCTGCGAGCTGGTGCTGGAGGACACGCTGCACCTCGATCCGGGCCGCTTCGTCGAGTGCCCCGAATGCGCCTACGCCCGGCTGCGGCCGCACATCGTCTGGTTCGGCGAGGTGCCGATGCACCTCGACACGATCCAGGACGCGCTCGGGACCTGCACGCACTTCCTCGCCATCGGTACCAGCGGGCAGGTGTGGCCGGCCGCCGGCATGTTGCAGGCCGCGCGCGGCCGCGGCGCGGTGACGTTCGTGCAGGCGCTCGAACCGCCGAGCAACATAGAGGTCGAGGACCGGTTCCACCGCGGGCGCGCCGCCGAGGTGGTGCCGAAGCTGCTGGCGGCGCTGGCGCGCGAGCTGGGGCTGCCCGACAGCAGCCCGCCGGCGCCGCAGGCGAGCTGCTGAGGTCGCCGACGAGAGCCCCCGGCGATCAGCCCTGCATCTGCTCGCTCGACAGAACGTCGTACAGCTCATCCGCCGAGATCACGCCGTCCTGCACCAGCAGCAGCGCGTTGTCGCGCAGCGACTTCATGCCGGCGGCCCGGGCCTGCTCACGCAGGTCGTCGACCAGGGCGCCGCGCGCGATCGCGCGCCGCAGCTCGGGGCCGACCTCCAGGAACTCGACCACCGCCACGCGGCCACGCGTGCCGCTGCCGTTGCAGCGTTCGCAGCCGGCGCCGCGGTAGCAGCGCAGGTCGGGGGGCGCACCTCCCGGGAACAGCTCGGCCAGCACCGCCGCGGGCGCCTGCGTTTCGACCCGGCAGCTGGTGCAGATGCGGCGCGCCAGCCGTTGCGCGATGACGGCGCTCAGCTCGCTGGCGATCGAGTTGCGCTGCATGCCGAGGTCGGCCAGGCGCTGCACGGCGTCGACGCTGTCGTTGCAGTGCATCGTCGCCAGCACCAGGTGCCCCGTCTGCGAGGCGCGGATCGTCTCCAGCGCGGTCTCGGCGTCGCGCACCTCGCCGACCAGGATCACGTCGGGGTCCTCTCGCACGAACACGCGCATGGCGTCGGCGAAGTGGAAGTGCACCGCCGGGTTCACCTGCGTCTGCTGGATGCCGTCGAGCACGAACTCGATCGGGTCCTCGATCGTGATGACCTTGCGCGTGGTGTCGCGCGCCAGCAACTGCAAGCCGGCGTAGAGCGTCGTCGACTTGCCCGACCCGGTGGCGCCGACCACGAGCAGGAGCCCGTTCGGTTCACGCAGCAGGCGCCGGTAGCGTTCGGCGCACTCCGGCGGGAAACCGAGTTCTTCGATCGTCGGCGGCCGCTGGCCCTGCGGCAGGATGCGGATGACGAGGTTCTCCCCGTGCAGGGTCGGCTGCGTCTGCACGCGCAGATCGTAGGAGCGCCTGCCGACGCCGCTGCGGATGCGGCCACCCTGCGGCGCGCGCCGTTCGGCGATGTCGAGGTTGGCGGCCAGCTTGACGACGTTCACCAGCGGCACTACCTCTTCGATCGGCAGCTGGTAGCGCGACACGTCGTGCAGGCTGCCGTCGACGCGGAACCGCAGCCGGGCACCATCGGCCTGCAACTCGAGGTGGATGTCACTGGCGCGTTCGGCGACGGCGTCGAGCAGGATGGCGTCGAACAGGCCGGTCGTACGTGAGTCGGCCGCGTTGGCCACCGGCGCCAGATCCTCGATCGGTTCGATCGGCGTCGCGGCCGCCGACTTGCCCCCGCCGACGTAGCCGAGGTCGATCGCCGTCCAGATGCGCTTGAGATCGGTCGGGGTCGTCAACTCGACGCTGACCTCGACGGCTTCGAACACCGAGGCGATCTCCCACGCCGGCAGATCGACCTCGCTGGTCACGACCACGACGCCACGGCGCGCGCGACAGACCGGGACGAAGCGGTAGTGGTCGAGGTACTTGCGCGGCACGAGCCGCACCAGCTCGGTGTCGAGGCGCGGCAGCACACGCGCCGTGTCCACGAAGGGCAACCGCGCCTGCCTGGCGAGCGCGCGATGCAGGTCGTCCTCGCGCCCGATGCCGTTGCGCAGCAGTTCCTGACCGAGCGGCTCGCCCGCGGCGCGCGCACGCTG
>JAEUHT010000138.1 GCA_016793265.1 Planctomycetota bacterium | reverse complement strand
GCCACGGCAGGTCGCGCCGGGCGCGGTCGAACCAGCGCAGCAGGCGGGCGCCGGCCGCAGCGCAGGTACGGCGGCTCAATCGCCGAGCCGGCTGGCGTCCGTGGGCGGCGTGTGCAGCTCGAGGCCGAGGCGGTCGCGCAGATCCTGTTCGGCGCGGTCGAGCATGTCGTTGAGCTGCACCGCGTCCTCCATCTCGGCCACCAGCACGATGCGGATCGACCGCGTCATCTCGGTGCCCTGCACGCGGGTGCGGATGCTGACGCTCGGGTGCTTCTTGGCGGTGTCCGCCAACACGCGGCTGATCGATGACTCGTCGTGGCCGTGGTAGTCGACGGCGCGCTCGCCGCGCACGGTGTCCGGGCCTTCCGCCGCCATCACCGGCATGACGTGGGCGGTGAAGAAGCGCTGCATCTCGGCCGGCACGCCAGGCAGCAGGAACACCGTGGTCTGGTTGACCCGGAGCTGCACCGCCGGCGCCGAACCGACCGTGTTCTCGTAGCACAAGGAGCCCTTGGGCAGCATCGCCATGCCGCGCCGGGCGTCGTTGAGCTCGGCGGTCGGGGTGACCTCCTTGGCGTGCAGGCGGCGGTAGGAATTGGCGACGAACTCCAGGGCCTTCTGGTTGGCTTCGAGCGGCAGGCCGGTGGCCTTGGCCAGGCAGCCGCGGGAGTTGTCGTCCCAGTTGGGGCCCATGCCGCCGGTCATCAGCACGAACGTCGGCTTCTGGTCGAGGGCCCAGGTCAGAGCAGCCACCATCTCGGCCTCGACGCGATCGACGACCTGGATGGTGCGCACGCGGTAGCCGATGTCGTCGATCCGGTTGGCGATGAAGGCGGCGTTGCGGTCCACCACCGAACCTTCGAGGATCTCGCGGGAGACGACGAGAATGATGACGCTCTTGTCGAACAAGTTGGGAACTCCGGGAGCGGTTGCCAAGGGTGCGCGCGGGCCGTCCAGCCGGCACCGCAAGCCAAGCACTCTACAGGATCGGCAACGATGTTGAAGCGTCTGCCAGGGGCCGGAAGAATGCTTCCTTTCGTTGCCCGGCCCTTCGCCCGAGACGTTCGCTCATGACCGATCCGACCCCGCCGACCGGCGGCCGCATCACCGATCTCCTGCTCGAGCGGGAGATGCGCGAGAGCTACCTGAACTACTCGATGAGCGTGATCTTGAGTCGCGCTCTGCCCGACGCCCGCGACGGCCTCAAGCCGAGCCAGCGCCGCGTGCTCGTGGCGATGAACGACCTCAACCTCGGTCCGCGCAGCAAGCACCGCAAGTGTGCGAAGATCTGCGGCGACACATCGGGTAACTACCACCCGCATGGTGAGTCGGTCGTCTATCCGACGCTCGTCGGCATGGCGCAGCCGTTCACGACGCGCTACCCGCTCGTCGACAGCCAGGGCAACTTCGGCGCCATCGACGGCAGCCCGCCCGCGGCGATGCGCTACACGGAAGCGCGCATGGGCTATCCGGCCACCCACCTGCTCGAGGATCTCGACAAGGAGACCGTCGACATGGTGCCCAACTACGACGGCCAGCTCATGCAGCCCGTCGTGTTGCCGGCGCGGTTCCCCAACCTGGTCTGCAACGGTTCGACCGGCATCGCCGTCGGCATGGCCGCGAGCCTGGCGCCGCACAACCTGCGCGAGGTCGCCAAGGCGTTGGAGAAGCTCTACGACAACCCCGAGGTCACGCTCGACGAGCTGCTCGAGGTCGTGCAGGGGCCCGACTTCCCGACCGGCGGCACCGTCATGGGGCGCAGCGGCATCCGCAACGCCTACGCCTCGGGCCGCGGCTCGGTGTCGGTGCGCGCCAAGTACCACGTCGAGGAGAAGAAGGGCAGGAAGCAGCTCGTCTTCACCGAGGTGCCGTTCCAGGTCAAGACGACGACGATCCTCGAGCGCATCGACCACCTGGTGAAGAGCGACCAGATCGACTCGATCTCGGACGCCAACGACGAATCGAACGACCGCGTCGGCCTGCGTCTCGTCGTCGAGCTCAAGAAGGGCGTCGAGGACGAGACCGTCACCGTCAACCAGCTGTTCAAGCTGTCGCCGCTGCAGAGCACGTTCTCGATCATCAATCTGGCCATCGTCGACGGCCGGCCGCGCACGCTGAGCTTCAAGCAGATGCTCGAGTGCCACCGCGATCACCGCATCGACGTGATCCGGCGCCGCACGCGCTTCCTGCTGCGCAAGGCCGAGGAGCGGCTGCACATCCTCGACGGCCTGCGCCTGGCGGTGCAGAACATCGACGAGGTCGTCGAGATCATCCGCCGTTCGGCCAACGTCGACGACGCCCGCCAGCGCCTGATCGCCCGCTTCAAGCTCTCCGACGTGCAAGCGCGCGCCATCCTCAGCATGCGCCTGTCGCAGCTGACCGGGCTCGAGATCGACAAGCTCGAAGCCGAGCACAAGGAGGTCACCGACAAGATCGCCTACTACCGCACCATCCTCGCCGACCGCGCGGTGTTGTTCGGGCTGATGAAGCAGGACCTCAAGGAGATGGTCGAGCAGTACGGCGACGCGCGCCGCACCGTGATCAGCGACGAGGAGGTCGGCAACTTCGTCGCCGAGGACCTGATCCCGGTCGAGATGATGTGCGTGACCGTCACCCACCACGGCTACATCAAGCGCACCGCGCTCGACCAGTACCGCACCCAGGGTCGTGGCGGCAAGGGTGTCAGCGGCGCCGAGACCAAGGAGGGCGACTTCCTGTGGAACCTGTTCGTCGCCAGCACGCACGACTACCTCTTGTTCTTCACCGACCGCGGCCGCTGCTACTGGAAGAAGGTCTACGAGCTGCCGAGCCTCGGCCGCACCGCCAAGGGCCGTTCGTTGGCCAACGTCGTCGAGGCGCAGGAAGGTGAGAAGATCACCGCGATCCTGCGCGTCGACTCGTTCGACGATCGGTTCCTGGTGACGGCGACGCGCAACGGCCTGATCAAGAAGACCGCGCTCGAGGCCTACAGCCGGCCGCGCGCCGGCGGCATCATCGCCGTCGGCCTCGAGGACGGCGACAGCCTCGTCGGCGTCAACCTCTGCCGCCCCGGCCAGACCATCGTGCTCGGCACCCGCGACGGCATCAGCATCCGCTTCGAGGAAGCGGACGCGCGCGCCATGGGCCGCAGCGCCGTCGGCGTCTGGGGCATCCGGCTCGAACCGGGTGACGCCGTCTGCGACATGCTCGTCACCGACGGCACCGGCACGCTGCTGACCGTCTGCGAGAACGGCTACGGCAAGCGAACGCCGGTCGAGGAGTACCGCCTGCAGTCGCGCGGCGGCAAGGGCATCATCGACATCAAGACCAGCGACCGGAACGGCAAGGTGGTCAACGTGCTCGCGGTCGGCGACGACGACGAGGTGATGATGATCACCAAGGACGGCCAGATCGTGCGCACCAAGGTCAGCGAGATCAGCGTCATCGGCCGCAACACCCAGGGCGTGCGCTGCATCTCGCTCAACGAAGGCGACCGCCTCGTCAGCGTCGCCCGCATTCCGCAAGAAGAGCCCGAACAGCCCGAACAGCCCACCGCGGGCAAGGAGTGACCATGGCCAGCTATCTCGAACGCCTGACCACCGACATGAAGGCGGCCATGAAGGGCGGCGACAAGCCTCGCCTCGAAGTGCTGCGCATGCTCATCAGTGACCTCAAGAAGAAGGCGATCGACGCCAAGGTCGACAACCTGCCCGACGACGAGGAGGTGGCGGTGCTGCAGAAGGCGGTCAAGACGCGCGGCGACTCGGTGGCCCAGGCCAAGGCCGCCAACCGCGCCGACATCGCCCAGAAGGAGCAGTTCGAGATCGAGGTGATCACGAGCTACCTGCCGCAGCAGATGTCGGCCGCCGAGGTCGCGGCCAAGGTGCGTGAGGTGGCGACGGCGATCGGCTACCAGGGCGGCAAGGACACCGGCCGCTTCATGAAGGAATGGATGGCCAGGTACAAGGGACTCGCCGACGGCAAGCTCGTGCAGGAAGCGCTGAAGGGCCTCGGCTGAGACCGGCGGTTCACCGCCGCACGAGCGCGTACGGTGAGTGAACGTCGAAGCCGAGCAGCGGGCGGATCGCGGCCGGCTCGCGCAGCAACGGCGCTGGCGAGCGCACGTACGGGTCATCGTTGGTGTTCGGCACGAGGTCGTCGCCGATCAGCCCGGCCGCGAACACGTACGGGAACTGCGAGGTGCCACCTGCCTCGTCGATCACGATGGCCGCGAAGTGTCGTTCGCGCAGGGCGGCGTCGGCCCGCGTCATCAGCGCGCGCACGGCCTCACCGCCGCGGCCCGGCAACTGCGCGAGGCGGGCCGGATCGTGCAGCACCGTGATGTCCATGCCGATGCCGTCGACCTTCGGCAGCAGCTGCAAGAGGTCGAAGATCGCCTGACCGTGCGCGCCGGTGCCCTTGCCGGCGTGGTGGCTGATGCGGCCGTGGGCGGGGATCCACACCGGGCCCGGTTGCGCGGCCACGAACGCCTCGAGCTGCTCGTGGGCTTGCCGGTGCGCCGCCGTCGGCAGCAACGTCGCCGGCCCGCGCTGCCAGGCGCGTTCGCCGAGCCAGAGGAACTGCACCAGCAGCAACCACGGTCCGCAGCGCCGCAGCCAGCGGGCAGGTCCGACGGCGGCCAGCGGCCCGAGCACGCAAGCCGCCGCGAAGCCGTACATCATCACGTTGTCGAAGCCGCCGACGTGCAGGCGTGAGAACCACGACGCCAGCAGCCCGCCGCTGCCGAAGGCGGCCAGGAACAACGCTTCGCGCCAGCGGCCGGCGCGGCACGTCGGCAGCACGGCGGCGAGCCCGAGCAGCAGCAGCGGCAGCATCGGCTGCACGTCTTCGGTCCAGTAGCCGAGCTTGCGGGAGCCGTCGATGCCGTGATGGCGCGGCATCTCGAACAGATAGAACGTCGACCAGCCGTCGCTGCACCAGTGCATGGCCCCGAACACGGCGGCGCCGAGCGGCAGCGCCGTCGCGGCGAAGCGCCACGCCGTTCGCGGATCGTGGATCAGGGCGCCGACCGCGATCGCCGGCAGCCACATCAACGCCGACTGTTTGGCCAGCACCGCCAGCGTCGCCAGCAGCGCCGCCCACAGCCAGCGTCGGTGGCCGCCGTGGCGCAGTTGGTAGGCGGTCGCGAGGCAGCCGAACACGAACAACGAGTCGTTGCGCGCGAGGTCGTACCACCACGCCAGCCACCCGTAGCCGGCGAGGAACGTGCCCGACGCGACGAGCCCCGCCCGCAGATCGCCGCTCTCCCGCCGCACCCAGTGCCCGATCAGCATGCCGCAGCCGAGCGAGAACCCGGTCGCGATCAGCCGCAGCGCCAGCAGGCCGTCGATGCCGAGCTTCATGCCGAGCCCGCCGAGCCAGAACAGCAGCGGCGCGTAGAGGAACGGCACGTGCTCCGGGCCCGGTTCGCAGTAGAGCGGCAGGCCGTCGGCGATGCGCGAGGCGTGGTCGACGAGCGCTCCCTCCATCCACTCGAGTTCGTGCGGATACGGCAGCCGCTGCGCCACCGCGAAGGTGAACCAGAGCCCGGCCAGCGCGCTGGCGACGAGCGGCAGGGACCACGGCCAGCGTCGCGCAGCGAGCTCGGCGGGAAACGGCGACGGGGTCGACATGGAGGGGCGGCAGCAGCATAGGGCGCGTTATGCTCGCGCGCCGCGATGCGTGCACTCGTCGTCCTGTTGCTGCTCGGTGTGGCCCTGGCCGTCTACTTCACCGGCTTCGCCGACGGTGCTGGGGGTCCGATGCCGGATCCGACGCCGACGCCGGGGCCGACCGGGACCTCGGCGCCGGCCATGCCCACCACCGGCCCGGGCTTGCCGGCGGGTGTCGAAGCCACACGCACGCGCATCGAGTCCAAGGCGGCCGAAGGGGTGGCCACGACCGCCACGGCGTGCATCCGTGTCGTCGACAACGCCGCCAACACCCCGGTGCTCGGCGCCGCGGTGCGGCGCGTCAAGGACGGCAGCGAGCTCGCCTTCACCGATGAACGAGGCCTGGCCAGCCTGCCGCTGCCGGGCGCCGAGCAGCTCGCCGTCGTGCTGGATGGCTATCTGCTGCGGCTGGTGCCGGCGCAGTACGGCACCGACGAGAAGGACCCGCAGGAAGTGCGGCTCGTGCGCGACGACTGGTCGCCGCGGCGGCGGTTCTCGTTCGTCGGTCCCGGCGGCGCGCCGTTGCCCGAGGCGTTCGTGCGCTTTCGCGTCACGGCACCCGGCAGCGGCGCGCCGCCGGTGCCGCGTGATGACGCCGTGCTGCGGCGGGCGTGGACCGAACACGTCATGCTGGCCAGCCGCCCGGTCTGCAGCGACGTCGCCGTGCAACTCGGGGCCTACGACGAGAACCGCGTGCACCGGCTCGCCGACGGGGCCGAGGTGCGCTTCGTCGGCGCCGGCGAGTTCACCATCGAGGCGGCGACGGCGTCGGGTTTCGTGGCCCGCGCGCAGGTCCGCATCGAGCTCCGGCAGGAGGCGGCGTTCCGCATCGACTTCGTCGCTGGTGTGTTCGTGGCCGGGACCGTGTCCGTGCTCGAAGGTGGTGGGCCCGCGGCCGGGGCCACGGTCGCGCTCGCCGGTGGTGATCCGCTCGGCCTGCTGGCGACGGCCGACGCGGCGGGGCGGTTCCAGTTCGGTCCGCTGATGCCCGGTCCGGTGACGCTGCATGTGCTTGCCCCCGGCATGGCGCCGCGCGCCTTCGGGCCGCTGACGGCGCCGGCGACGGGGCTGGCGATCGAACTGCAGAAGCTGCAGCAGACGCTGCTGCGCGGCCACGTGCGCGAGCTGCCGGGCGGCGAACCGGTGGTGCGCGCCACCGTCGTATGGGCTGGAGCCGGCGGCGCCCACCAGGTCTTCACCGGTGCCGATGGCGCGTTCGTGGTGCCGGTCGACGGCAAGGACCCGGCGCGGTTATTGATCCAGGCCGATGGCTTCCAGGCGCGCGCCGAGTTCGTCGATCCGGGGGCCCAGGCGATGGACTACGGGCTGTGGCCGGCGGACCCGGCGCGGCGCCTGGAGAAGGGCCTGACCGGGGTGCTGCAGGGCTTCGTGCTCGACGGCAACGGTCGGCCGCTGCCGAACGTCAACGTCCGCTGGCGGCCGGTGACACGCAGCGCACCGGCCGCCGTGCCGGGCCGCCGCGTGCTCGAAGGCGGCACCCTGGCGTTGCCGCTCGTCGCCGTCAGCGACGCCGCGGGCGCCTTCCGCCTGGAGACCGACCAGTTCGGCCCGGGCCAGCTGCTCTGCGGCGCCGCCCAGAACGGCCTCGAGACCCAGGCCATCGCCGGCAAGGTCGTCGACGGCCTGCGACTGCAACCATGACCATCCGTCCCTGGCAGGAACTCGGCGACGAGACCCTCGTACGCTACAAGGTGTTCCACGTGCGCAAGTCGCGGCGGCGCTCGCCGCGCACCGGCGCCGACTTCGGCTTCTTCCTGATCGACACGCCCGACTGGGTCAACGTGCTGCCCCTGACCGACGACGGGCAGGTGGTGCTGGTCCGGCAGTATCGCCACGGCAGCGCCCGGGTCTCCCTGGAGCTGCCGGGTGGCCTGATCGACCCGCACGAGCGCGAGCCGGCGGCGGCGGCGGCGCGCGAACTGCGTGAGGAGACCGGCTTCGTCGCCACGGAGCTGCGGCCGCTCGGGGTCATGAACCCCAACCCGTCGATGATGACCAACCGCTGCTTCGCCTTCCTCGCCACCGGTTGCCGGCGGGATGGCGAACTGCGCATGGACCCCGGCGAGGACCTCGAAGTGGTCACCGTGCCGGTGGCCGAACTCGATGGCCTGCTCGTGCGCGGGGAGATCGATCATGCGATCGTGCTGGCGACGATCGCCTTCTGGCGCGCCAGTCAGAATCGTTAGCCGGCGGCCGCGCAGCAGTTTGAACGGGTGGTGGTCCACAATGGCCGCCACTGTCGTCCCGGAGCTCCCATGCAGCGAAACACCATTCTCGGTGCCGTTCTGGTCTTGGTCGGACTCGTCGTCGCCCTGACGATGTTCATGCGCGGGGATGCTGCGCCGCCGCCGGCGCCCGGTCCTGGGGTCGAGCAGCCAGCCGCGCCCACCGAGTCGCCCGGCACCGAACGGCGTGATGTCGCCGCCGACGCCACCTCGCACGTGCGCGAGACCGTGGCTGCCGGGGCGGGCCCGTTGGCCGACGATCCCGACATCCGCGCCGCCTTGTGCGGCTTCCGGGGGCGCGTCGTCGATTCCCGCAAGGTGCCGGTCGCCGACTGTGGCGTGCGCATGTATCGCGGCGGCTTCGACACCGTGCTGCCGACCAGCCTGGACCTGCTCGGCGCCGAGCCCGACTACGAGCCGCAGTTCATCGCCGGCGAGGTCCGCACCAGCAGCGACGGCACCTTCCAGATGACCGGCATCTGGCCGCGCGGCTTCTACCTGCTGCTCGCGGGCCTCGGCACCGACGCGCCGACCCACCAGATCGTGACCCGCACCCCGTCGCCGGGCGAAGTCGTCGACCTCGGCGACGTCGTGCTGATGGACGCAGGCGTCATCACCGGCACGGTGCTCGACGACAACGGCGACCCGCTGCCCGGGGCGCTCGTGCGCGCGGCCGACGTGCCGGGGGCTCTGGCCGGGTTCTTCCCGGTCGAACGCTTCGACCCCGAGGGTGCGCTCCTGGTGCGCGAACCGCAGTCGCCGGTCAAGGTCGTCGAGATGCCCAAGTGGGTGAAGCGGGTGTTCGACAGCCTGCCGATCCCGAGCACGCTCAGCGACGGCGACGGCAACTTCCGCCTGGTCGGCGTGGTGCCCGGCAGCAACATGCTGGCGACGACCAAGAACGGCTTCTTGTCCGACGTGCGCCCGAGCATCGTCGTGCGTGCCGGGCAGGAGAAGAACGTCGGCAAGCTGCGCCTGAAGCGAGGGGAGGAGCTCACCGGCAAGGTGGTCGACAGCACCGGCAAGCCGGTGGCGGCCGCCGAAGTGCTGGCCGGTTCGACCCTCAACCTCGGCCCGGTCGACCTCGCGCAGCGCATCGGCAACGCCGACGCCGAAGGCCGTTTCCGCGCCGACGGCTTCAGCGCCGGCAAGGTCACCGTCGCCGCGCGCCGCGACAAGCAGCACCCCTGGGTGCTCGCCGAGCCGCAGCCGATCTTCGGTGAGGTCACCATCGTGTTGCCGGCGACCTTCGGCGCCGACGTGGTGGTGACGCAGAGTGACGGCGCGCCGGTCGAGCAGCCGCGGTTCAAGTTGCTGGCCGGGCGCGCCGGCAACGGCGCTGCCGAGATGTCCCTGCTGGGGTTGGTGCCGCCGGTGCCGCTCGAGGACCGCCTGACCACGGTCGACAAGGGCAAGTGGCGCATCACCAACCTCGGCCCCGGTGACTACACGCTGCTGGCCGACGCAAAGGGCCGCGCGCTGGCCTTCACCACGTTCACCATCGGTGCCGCCGATGCCAACGTCGCGCTGCAGCTGCCGGAGCCGGACCTGTTCCCGGTGCGGGTCGTCGACGAGCAGAACCAGCCGATCCGCAACGCTGCGATCTACGCCGAGGGCAACTCGCGCCGCGCGGTCGACATGCCGGTGATGGTCGGTCGCACCGACGCGCTCGGCAAGCTCACGATCACGTCGTTGAGCGGCGAGAAGGCGCGCATCAGCGCCGAACACCCGCGTTGGGGCGCCGTGCACGGCGAGGCCAAACGTGGTGAGGAGCTCGTCCTCGTCATGCAGCAGCCTGGCCGCCTGGTGCTGACGTTGGTCGAGAACGGCAAGCCGCCGGCACCGGGCCGCTTCTCGGTCGCCGTCGTGCGTGGTCGTAATGGTGGTCGCGGTGCGATCGAGAACATGCCGTCGCTGCAATCACCCGGGCTCGATGGTGTGCTGACGGTCGCGGCCCTGCAGCCGGGCCAATACGAGATCGCCGCGTTCAAGGCGATCGACGGCCTGCGTTCGCCCGGCGGCGTGTTCGGCATGGTGCAGGACGCCTGGATGATGCGCCAGAACATGCCGAACACCCGCTGCGAGGTGTCGCCCGGACAGACCGCCGAGGTCACACTGCAGGTGGGCGACAAGCCGCTCGAAGGTCCGACGGCGACGGTCACCGGCACCGTGATGATGGACGGCCGGCCAGCGGTGGACTTCGTCGTCAGCGCGCAAGGGCCGAAGGGGCGCTTCTCGGCCAAGGTCGACGAACGTGGTCGCTTCGACCTCGGCACCATCGCCGCCGGCGACGTGACCTTCAACGTCATGGCCAGGCCCGAAGGAGGTCTGTTCGTCGGCCGCGGCAGCGATGTCTGGTCGCAGACCATGAAGCTCGCCGAAGGCGAGGCGAAGGACCTCACCATCGACATCGTCGTGTCGAGCATCTCCGGCGTCTGCTACCTGCCCGACGGTTCCCCCGCCGTGAACGTCAACGTCAGCGCCAACGGGCACCTGCGGGTCGTGGGCGGCGGCAACTTCTGGCGCAATACGATGACCGACGCCACCGGCGCGTTCACGTTCACTCAGGTCCCGCCGGCGCATTGGACCGTGCAGGCGCGGCTCAGTGGCAAGGACCCGGCGCGCGCCCGGATCGACGACCTCGAGGTCACCGGCAGTGCCCCGATCGCCGGGCTGCAGCTGCGGCTGGCCAAGGTCGCGGTCGTATCCGGCCGCGTCGACCTGCAGGTGCTCGGCGGCAAGAAGCCGCGCTGGGTCTGGGTGAGCATGGAGCGCGTCGGCGAGGGCTCGATGGGGCTCGGGGTCGACCAGTCGGACGGCACGTTCCGCAGCGAGGAGCTGACGCCAGGGCGCTACAAGCCGACCCTGTACGCCGCGCTCGATGGCAACGAGCGTGTGCAATACACCTGCGGCGAGATCGTGGTCGACGCGGCCAACACCGAGAACCTGCTGATCGTGCCGCTCGAGAAGCAGAAGTGACGCCGATCAGCCGAGCTGCGCCGCCGCCTTCTGCGACAGCACGAAGCGCAGCTCGCTGACGACGCTCGTCGTCGACATGGTCCCCAGCGCGACGAGCATGCCCTTCTTGAGCGGGATCGAAAGCCGCGGATTGGTCGTCGCCAGCACCCCGAACAGGTAGCCGAGGTGGGGTTCGTGGCCGATGGCCGCCACCGAGGCGGTGCCGGACAGGTTCTCGGCTTCGAGCATCGCGATCAGCAGGTTGGGGGAAGCGCTCGGGATCAGCGCCTGATCGATCCGCAGTTCCCCGCGAAAGCCGACGGCCTCGGCGAACACCGCCGCCGTCTCTCTCGCGCGGCGCAGCGGGCTGCAGAACACCACGTCCGGGGTCGGCACCAACCGCTGCCACGCTGCGGCGGCGCGACCGAGACGCCGGCGGCCGTCCTCGGTCAGCGCGCGGTCGTGGTCGTCGAGGTCCGGGCGCGCGTCCTCGGCGATGCCGTGGCGCAGCAGGTGGATGTGCATCGCCGCAGCGTGCCACCGCGGTGCCGGGGCTGCAACGGCCGCGCTGTGCAGGGGGCAGGCGCGCGGTATCGTCGGCGCCGTGTCCACGACCCGAGTCGCTCGCTGGCGCGAACGCGCCGCCCGCCGGAGCCCCGCCGCGAAGCGCCGCGGGCCCTGGCTGGGGCTGCTGCTGCTGCTCGGGCTCGGCGCCGGGGCCTGGTATTCGCTGCTGCTCCACGAACGCCACCACGTCACGTTGACCTTCGTGTGTGAAGGTGGCCCCGTGCCGGCGCTCGAGCTGACCTTCTTCCCCGATCGGTTGGCGTTCGCGGCGCCCTCGCCGCCGGCTCCGCTCGGCAGCGTCGAACTGCCGGGCGGCGAAGGCTCCGCCGCCTCGGTCACGGTCGGGTCCGAACTCGTGCCGCAGACGGCGGTGGTGCGCTACCGCGGACCCGGGATCGGCGCCGGCTTCGTCTACGTCGAACTCGGCAAGCGCCGCGCCGCGATCCCGCTGCGCCGGGCCCACCGGCTCGAAGGCCGCGTCGGCGAGCCGATCCCGTTCTGGAGCCACGGTTGGCGTTGTGCCGGCTACCAGCCGGTCCGCGATGCCGAGGTGATCGTGATGGGCGGCGGCGAACACGGCATCGACCTCGTGCGAACCCGCAGCGACGAGCAGGGGCGCTTCGCCGTCGACGGCTTCGACGGCGGTCTCGACGGCCTCGGCTTGCGGGTGCGGGCGCGCGGCTATGGCATGCACCACCAGTCGCTGCACGACCTGCGGGCGACGGCGAGTGCCTACCCGGTCATCGCGCTGTCGCCGTGTGACCGCATCGTCGGCCGCCTCCATGCTCCTGCCGACGTCGACGTGAAGGCCCTGCGTGTGCTCGCGCGCGGCCTACCCGGCGTCGAAGCCGTGCCCGAGGCCGATGGCCAGTTCGTGGTCGATGGGGTGCCGTCCGGCGTGGCGCCGCGCTTCCTGGTCTTTGGCCTCGCCGACACCTGGGGGCAGGCAGAGCTGCCGCCGGCGGCGGACGGCACCCGCCGCATCGAGGTCCGCGCGGCGGCCTGCGCGCGTGGCCGGGTCGTCGATGCCGTCACCGGCGCCGCCCTGCCCGAGGCGCTCGTCTACTGCGGCGAGCAGGACGCGGTGCGCGCCGACGCCTCCGGTCACTACGAACTGCCCGGCGTGTTGCCGGGTGAGGTCGAGCTGCAGGCGCAGTGGAAGGCCCCCAAGAGCCGTCGCCGGAGCGATCAGTTCTTCGGCCGGCGCCAGGTCACGCTGGTCGCCGGTCAGACCCTCGAGGTCGACATCCCCGTCGTCACGCGATAGCCGATGCACTACTCCTCGTTCTTGCTTGGAGCGGCGCTGAGCGCCGCCGTCGTGCTGACCTTCCAGGAGCCGCCACCGCCCGCGCCGCAGGAGCCGCAGAAGACCACGAACGTTGCCCAACCGGAGCCGGCCCCGGCGCCCACGGACCAACCCGGCCGGCCGGCGCGGCACCCGCTCGAAGGTGTCTTCGAGCTGCGCAGTCGCGTCGTCGATGGCGTCACCCAGCACGAGAGCCGCGGCTACCTGGCGATCACGCACCGCCACATGTTCCTGTGCGTCGCCGCCAGCGGCACTGATCCCGATCTGCCGCTGCTGCGCGCCGCCGTGCACGAGTGGAAGCCCGACCGTGAGCTGGTGCGGCGGGTCGTGCGCCTGTCCTACTACACCGACGGTGGGGGTGGCATCCACGTCGAGGCGCCCGGCGGCATCGAGCTGCGCATGGTGCGCACCGTGCAGGGCGGCGTGCGCGTGATGATGGACGAAGCCAACTGGCTCGACTTCACCCGGCTGGAGTGATCGGCGGCCGGCGCCGGCGCCGCAGCGCGCGCAGTTCGGGCGAGCGCAGCAGCAGGTGCGCGCCGAGGTAGACGGCGATGCCGATCAGGATCGGCGCGGCGACGTTGCCGAACGCGCGCGCCAGCGTGCCGGCGTCGGCCGCCACGAACTTCACGAACGGCAGCACCGAGCACATCGCCGCCGTCGCGAGCGCCGTGCGCAGCCAGGCGCCACCGAGCCCAGGCGCCGCCGGCACGTGGGCGCGGAACCGGCGCGACAGCACGAACGCGTTCGCCAAGGCCGACAGGCTGCTCGACATGGTCAGCGCCGCGGTGCCGAGGTTCGTGGTCAGCAGCAGGAGCAGGTTGAGCCCGGCGTTGGCGACCATCAGCCGCGCCGCCACCCGCGCCGGCGTCGCGTTGTCGCCGACGGCGTAGAAGGCGCGCGCGTAGAGCTGGGCGAGGCCGATGAACGGCAAGCCCGCGACGAGGCAGGACGAGGTCAGCACCGTCGGCCAGACGTCGTGTTCGCCGAACTCGCCGCCGAGGAACAACACCCGGACGACGTCGTCGCCGAGCACGATCAGCCCGAACGACGCCGGCACCGTGACCAGCACCGTCGCTGCGGCGGCGAGGTCGAGCGTTCGCCGCATCGCCGTGCGGTCGACATCGCCGGCCTCGTGCGACAGCTTGGGGAACACCGCCACCGCCACTGACATCGCCGTCAACGCGTGCGGGAACAACAGCAGCCGGTTGGCCAGGTAGATGTAGGTGACGGCGCCTTCGGCCAGCAGGTAGTAGGCCATGCCCTGGTCGAGCAGGCTGCTGACCTGGTTGAGCGACATGCCGACCACGGTCGGCCCCATCGCCACGAACACCGCCGCCGCCGGCGTGCCACGCGCCGGCAGGCCGAGCCGCGGCTTCGGCAGTTCGCCGCGGCGCAGCAGCGGCACCAGCACGAGCAGCAGCTGGGCAAAGCCGCCGACGCAGAGGCAGCCGGCCGCGAACGTCGCCACGCTG
>JAEUHT010000132.1 GCA_016793265.1 Planctomycetota bacterium | reverse complement strand
AGCTTGCAGCGGGACTTCGTTATCGCCAAGTCGCAGTGGGCTCTGCCCACGCCGTGGCCTTGGTATCTGACGGTACGGCGAGGATATGGGGCTACAACAACTACGGGCAGCTTTACATCCCGAACCTGCCCCCGGGAGTCGTTTGGCAGAGGTTTGCCGCGAACGGCGCCTTTAGTTTGGGCCTGCGGTCGGATGGGATCGTAGAGGCGTGGGGAAGCAACTTGTTCGGCGAGTCTGTCGTGCCACCCCTCCCATCTGGTGTGGTGTACACCGAGGTCGGGTGCGGAACCTCCCACGGGATGGCGATGCGATCTGATGGACAGCTTGTAGCCTGGGGCTACAACAGTTTTGGGCAATGCAACGTACCCGCACTGCCACCTGGCATACGATATGTTCACTTCCGGGGCGGCGACTTGCATTCGGTGGCCCTGCGGTCCGACGGGACCGTGGTTTGTTGGGGTGCCGCCGGGAACATGCAGGGGTCGATGCCCCAGCTTCCGTCCGGACAGAGGTATGTGAATGTCGCCTGTGGCGTCTTCTACGAGATCGCGCTGAGATCTGACGGCCAGATGCAGAGGTGGGGCGGGGTCGCCTTCGGCCTGGACAACCTGCCAGTCCTGCCGGCAGGGGTCGCGGTGGCCCACATGTCAAGCGGCTACTCGTGTGCCGTCGTCACGGGTTCGGACGGTATCTTGCGGCTTTGGGGGGACAACTCGGGCGGGCAGTTGAATGCGCCAGCCCTGCCGGTGGGCACTGCCTGGCAGTACGCGATTGCCGGGGACAATCACATGGTTGGGCTGCGGACGGATGGCGTCGCGCTGGCTTGGGGTGACAACACCTGGGGGCAATGCAATATCCCCGCCCTGCCGCCCAACACCAACTACGTGCAGGTCGCTGCATCCGATCGCAACACCCTGCTGCTGCGCTCGGATGGCGCTCTCGTCGCATTGGGGCTAGGTGGGCCGCCGTCCCTCGGCAGTCCGCCATCGCTGCCGCCGGGCACCAGGATTCGACGCATTGCGTTGGGCGCGCTGAATGCGGCCGCCATCTTGTCGGACGGCTCGGCCATGAGCTGGCATATCCCGGATCCTGTGCCGGCTCTGCCACCGGGCGTCGTTTATGTCGATATTGCCTGCGGGCGTCAGTTCACGGTCGCGCGCCGCTCGGATGGCCAGGTGGTCTCATGGGGCATCAACGCATCGAATGCGACGCATTACGTACCTCCGCTTGCACCTGGTACCTCGTACCTCAGGATCTCTGTCAATTTCCACACGAGCTCCGGGTTGGTTGGGGCGGAGAGCACCTACGTGACGTTCGCCGAGGGTTGCCGGGGTTCGCTGCCGCCAAGCCGCCTGATCCCGCACGACACGCCGCAGATCGGCAAGACCATGCCGGTGCTGCTGGACCGCCTGCCGATCGACGCTGCCGTCCTGGTCATGGGGTGGAGTGCACTGCCTCCGGTGTCGCTCGATGGCATCGGCATGCCCGATTGCCGGGCGAACGTGGCGCCTGACACCACGGTGCTGCTGGCTGGCAACAACGGCAGTGCCCTGTGGGAGCTGTCGATCCCTGAGCAGGTCAGCTTGCTAGGAACACGCTTCTACAACCAGGCGATCGTGCTGGACCCGTCCGCCGGCAACGTGCTCGGGGCGGTGATGTCCGCGGCAGCAGAGGGCGTCGTCGGCGGTTAGCGCACCGCCGACGGAGCTCACGCCCGCCAGGTGATCGTGATCGGCGCCTGCACGTCCGGGTGCAGGCTCTTGTGCACCGGGCAGGTGTGTGCCGCGTTCTCCAGCAGCTTCTTCTGCGCGTCGTCGAAACTGCCGCGGATCACGACTTCGACCGGCAGGCGGCCGATGCGGCGCGGCTGGGCGTTCATGTGCTTCTCGACCTTGACCTCGGCGCCCTGCAGCTCGATGCCGTGGCGGCGCGCGACGATGCCCATCGTCGTCAGGATGCAGGTGCCGAGCGCCGTGGCGACGAGGTCGGTCGGCGAGAAGTAGCGGCCGAGGCCTTCATTGTCCTTCGGCGCGTCGGTGTTGAGCCGCGCTTCGGACGGCCCGTGGGTGGCGGTGCAGCAGAGATCGCCTTCGTACTTGGCGGTGATGGTGACCATGGTCGGGTTCAGGTGGAGGTGAGCGTCTCGTAGGCGCGCTGGATCGAGGTGAAGCGCTCGGTCGCCTCGCGCTGCGCCATCGGGCCGAGGTGCGGTTGCGCGTCCGGGTGGAACTTGCGCACCAGCTCGCGGTGGCGTTTGCGGATCTGCTCCGGCGTCGCGTCGTCGGGTAGACCGAGCACGGCGAGCGCCTGGCCGCGGGCGTCGAGCTGCTCGCCGGGTTGGCGGTCGTCGCCGGTGCGCTGGCCACGCAGCCATTGCGCGCGGGCCAGGTGGAACAGCAGCCGCGCGCGCGGGGCGTTGATGCCGAGCCCGCGCGCCACCTCGTGCAGCACGTCGTGCTCGGTGCGCTGGAAGCGGCCGTCGGCGAAGGCGACGAGGCAGCACCAGCAGAACAGCGAATCGAGTTCGCCGTCGTCGAGGCCGGGGGCGATGCGGGCGGCGAGGCCGACCCGGTCGGTGACCGGCAGCGGCTGCGTTTCCCACAGCCGCAGCTCGTCGACGTGCACGCGGTCGAGGAAACGCTCGAGCACGAAGTGGCGCACGGCCTCGCGTTCGTTGGCCGACATCGGCCCGTCGACCTCGGCGACCGCGGCGAGCAAGTAGTAGACGCGGCGCGGCAACGACGCGCGTTCGAAGCGCTGGTTGGCCTCGGCGTCCCAGGCCGGACCGAGCCGGGCCCGCAGCGCCAGCAAACGCACCAGCGGCGCGATCGCCGTCAGCGCGAGGTGGAAGCCGAGCACGCCGAGCAGCACGGTCAGCACGCCGATGCGGTCCGGGATCTTCAGCACGCGGGGCACGAAGCCGGTGCCCGCCGCCGTGAGCAGCACGAGGCCGAGGCCGAAGCGGCCGAGCCAGTAGTGCACGGTGGTGCGGGCGAACATCGGGTGGGCAGGCTATTGCCGGGCGCCGCCGGTCGACAACAAGAGGCTGGCCAGGATCAGCAGCATGCCGCCGGTGCTCCAGGCGTCGGGCCAGACGCCGAGCACGGCGGCGCTGAACAGCGTCGCGAAGGCGACCTGCAGGTAACCGACGGCGGTGGCGCGCGCCGCCGGCTCGCGGGCGAGGCCCTTGGTCATGTTCACCTGCGCGATCTGCGTGACGACGCCGATCGTGACCAGCGTCGCCCACTGCGTCGGGTCCGGCCACACCCACACCGCCGCCGCGAACGGCGCCGTCAGCGGCACGGTGACGAGCGGGAAGTAGAAGACCACCACCAGCGGGTTCTCGCTGCGGCCGAGCAGGCGCACCGAGATGTAGGCGAGCGCGCTCAGCACCGCCGAGACCAGCGCCACGAAGGCGTAGTGCCAGGCGTGGCCGTTCGCCGTCGCGTCGCCGGCGAAGGCCCAGTCGGGGCGCGCGATCAGCAGCACGCCGACCAGCGCCACGGTGATGCCGAGCAGCACGCGGCCGTCGAGGCGTTCGCGCAGCAACGGCGCCGCGAACAGGGCGGTGAACAGCGGCGAGGTCTGCTGGATCACGGTCGCCTCGGCCAGCGGCAGGTGCACGATGGCGGCGTAGAAGCAGATCATCGCCAGCGAGCCGACGGCGCCGCGCAGCAGCAGCAGGCGTTGGTTCGTGCCGATCGGCCGCTGGCCGGCGCGCCACAGCAGCGTCGCCGCCAGCGTCAGCGACACGCTGGCGCGTACGAAGACGATCTGCATCGTCGGCAGGCCGCGGCTCGCGAGCTTCACCAAGAGGCCCATCACGGCGAACCAGAACGCCGCCTGCACCATGTAGCCGAGCCCGGATTCGCGCGGCGCCGGCGCGGTCGTCGTCACTGCGGGCCCAGTCCGGCGGCGAGACCGCGGCGGCGCGCGGCGGTGGCCGCGTCGCCGACGCCGCCACGCAGTTCGAACACGGCGGCGCCGGTGGGCCGCAGTTGGCGCACGGCCAGCGCGGCGGCGCGGCCGAGGGTCTCGGCGCCGCTGCCGAACGCGTGGGGTGCGGTGACGTCGACCACGAACGGCGACGGCAGCACGAACGTGGGCAGGTCCGCAGCCTCGGCCTGGTCGAGCAGCGGCTGCAGCGCCGTCGGATCGTCGGTGGCGACCAGCAAGGCCTGCGGGCGGGCGGCGAGCAGCGCCTCCAGCGCGGCAGTGGTCGCGGCCACTTCGTGCAGCACGACGGTCGGGTCGCGGCTGGCGTGGGCGGCGAGCTCGCGGCGCACGCGCGCGGCCCACGCATCGTCGGCGCGGCTGGCGATGGCGATCGTGCGCGGCGCACTGCCGGCGGTCGGGTGCAGGGCCGCGGCGTGCTGCATTCGTAATAGGGCGACGACCGGATCGCCGCTGGCCGGCAACATGCTGCCGCCGGCGGCCAGGTTGGCGGCGGTGAACCAGCGGGCGCCGATCGGCACGGCGGTCGGCGGCACCTCGATGCCGGCCGCGGCCAGGCAGGCGAGGTCGAGCGCCGCCTCGGCGCCGGTGGAGGGCACCACCACGGCGTCGAACGGCAACGGCTGGCCCGCGGCCGGCGGTTCGGCGGCGATGGCCACGATCGGCAGGCCGGCGTGTTGCGCGCGCGCGGCGGCGGCGGCCACGGCATCGTCGGCGACGACGACGGCCTTGCCGGCGTGGGCGGCGACGAACTGGCGCAGCGTGGTGAGTTGTTCGGCCAACGATCCGGTCGC
>JAEUHT010000121.1 GCA_016793265.1 Planctomycetota bacterium | reverse complement strand
GAAGATCCACAGCGTGAGGTAGCGGTCGAGGAAGCCGAGGCGGCGCGGTGCCACAGCGGGTGCGGGCGCGGCCGCGGGCATGGCGGAGTTCATCGCCCACCTCCGAGCAAGCCGGGCAGCGTCGCGACGAAGGCGCGGATCTCGTCGCGCACGCGTCGGTAGTGCGGCAGCGCCTCGTCGTCGGTGGTGGCCAGGGCGGCCAGCCGCGGCGGGTCGTCGAAGCCGTGATGCACGACGCGGGTGCGCGGGTTCTGGCGCAGGAACGCCGGGCAGTTCTCGTCGGCGTGGCCGCAGACGGTGATCACCAGGTCGAGCGTCGCCGGGTCGCAGGCGGCGATGGTCTTGCTGGTGTGGCCGGCGATGTCGACGCCCGCCTCGGCCATCGCCCGCACCGCCAGCCGGTTGAGCCCCTGCGGCGCGGTGCCGGCGCTGCAGGCGTCGATGCGGTCGGCGAGCAGGTGGCGCGCCCAGCCTTCGGCCATCTGGCTGCGGCACGAGTTGCCGGTGCACAAGAACATCACGCGCGGGCGGCTCACGCGGAACCTCCCGTCGGCGGGCAACTGCCGGCATCGCAGCAGCCGTCCTCGGGCCCCAGCTCGTCGATCGCGTCGGCCAGCGCGCGCAGCTTGCTGCTCAGCGCCGCGCCATCGGCCGCGTACCAGACCGTGCGCCCCTGCTTCTCGCAGCGCAGGAGGCCGGCCTTCGCCATCGTCTGCAGGTGCCGCGCGACCATCGAGAAGTCGAGCGCGCAGCAGGCGGCGACCTCGGTGACCGAGCAGGGCCTCCGGCACTTCAGCAGGCACGACAACAGGCTGGTGCGGTTGGGCTCGGCGAGCGCCTTCATCAGCTCGGGGTCGAACAAGCGGTCGAGGCGGGCGCGGCGGCGGTAGGCCTGCTTCGGCGTCGGACCGGGCTCTGCGGCCCCGCTACGTTGGAATACTTGCGTCACCATGCCAACGTTAGAGCGACCAGCGGGGACTTGCAAGGAGTTGCTTCGGCCCGGCGCGGGCGCGGCGCGCCGAGGCGCTCGCCCGGTGGTCCGGGTAGGCTGTCGGCGGATGTTCGCCGCCACGGTCTGAACCGGCTGCGCCCGCGGGCGTGGCCACTCGCGTCGCGAACCACCAACCCGGTGGTCCGCGTGACCCTGTACGAAGGAGTTCCAGGTTCGAGAGGTTCTGACATGGCAGGTTCGAGTGAAGAGGACCGGCGCCGGCTGGTGGCGCGGTTCCAGAAGCAGCAGAAGCACTTCCTCACGCATGAGGAAGAGCAGTCGCGCCGACAGCAGGCCAAGGCGCGCAAGGCCGGGCGGTCCGGGGTGCGGCGGTCGCCGCGCGGCGACGAGGACGATGACCCGGTGCAGTTCGAGAAGATGACCGCGCCGGTACGGGATCGGGGCCGCCCGCCGTCGGCGGCGACCGAGGCGTTGCCGCGCGGCATCGTCACCGCGGTGCACGCCGGCCGCGTCGAGGTCGACTTCGCGCCGGCGCGGCTCGCGGCCGCGCTGGCCACCGACGCCGGCCAGCGGCTCGCGGTCGGCGACGAGGTGGCGTTCGAGGCCACCGCAGGGCCGCCGCGCGTCGTGGCGCGCCTGCCGCGCCGCAGCGTGTTGGCGCGCCCGGATCCCGGCAACGTACACCAGGCACTGGTGCTGGCGGCGAACGTCGACCTCGCCGTGATCGTCGTTGCCGCGGCGGACCCGCCGCTGCGGCCGGGGCTCGTCGATCGGTTTCTGCTGGCGCTGCAGCGCGGCGGTGTCGCCCCGCTCTTGTGCGTCAACAAGGTCGACCTGCTCGATGCGCCGGGCCGCGCCGCCTTGGCGGCGACCCTGCAGCCGTACGCGGCCCTCGCCGTGCCGACGGTGTGGTGCTCGGCGAGCAACGGGGTCGGCCTCGACGAGCTGCGGCCGCACCTGCGCGGCCGCACCTGCGTGTTCGTGGGCCACTCCGGCGTTGGCAAGTCGTCGTTGCTGAACGGGCTCGACCCGGCGGGTGGTCGCGCGATCGGCGACGTGCGCGCGTTCGACGGCAAGGGCCGGCATACGACCTCGGCGTCGGCCCTGCGCCAGCTCGGCGACGGCACGCGCGTGATCGACACGCCGGGCATCCGGGAGCTGGGGTTCGGCGAACTGTCCCGCGACGAGCTGCGGCTTGCCTTCGCCGACCTGCAGGCCTTCGCCGCCGGCTGTCGCTTCGCCGACTGCTCGCATGCGCAGGAACCGGACTGCGCCGTGCGCGCGGCGGTCGCGGCCGGCCGCGTGCCTGGCGCGCGGTTGGCGTCGTGGTTGCGGTTGCTCGGCGAATGCGATCCCTGAGCCGCCGCTGCCGCGGCGCGGCCGGCTTCACTGGCGCAAACGTGCGCGCAGCCCGGCGAGCCGCGCTTCGAGCTCGACGATCGCCTCGCTGCGCGCCGCGACCTTGTTCGCGGGCGCGGCCTTGGCCGCCTGCCGCAGCTTCGCCAGCGCCTGCCGTTCCTTGCCGAGCTCGGCGAGCAGGCGCGTCAGCTCGGGCAGCAGCGGTCGCGCGGCCAGCAGGCGCTGGTCGGCCGCCGCAGCCTGTTCCGCCGTCAGCAGCGCGCGCATCGCCGCGGCCAACGAGGTGTCGCTCAGCTGGCTCGCGGGCAATACGCGCACCGCCGTGCGCTCCCGGTCGAGCAGCAGCACGAACGGCGCCTTGCCGGCCTGCAGCAGCGGGTGGTCGCGGCGATCGAGCGAACCCTGGTCGACGCGCACACAGGTGAACTCGCGCGCCACCGCCGGCGTGGCCACGGCATGGGGGTGGCGGAACAACGCGCGCTGCAGGCGTTCGCGGTCGCGAACGGCCGTGGTGGGCGGCTCGGTATCGTTGCCGCGCGGCGAGGACACGAACAGCAGCAGCGGGCGGTCGGGCGCTGCCCGCGATACGAACTCCTGTTGGCGCAGGCACGCCAGCAGCGCCGCGTCCGGCCGGGCCGCGGCCTCGCCTGGTACGTCGTGCAGCGTGCCGTCGCGCCACGTGATCGCCGAGGCGCCATCGCTGCAGTCGTCGGCCTCGGCGATGCCGGCGAGCCACGACGCCAGCGGGCCGACCATCGTCGCGAGCGCCGGTGTGTGGCCTTCGCCGGGGATCACCACCTGCGTCACGATGGCGAGGGCGCGCTCGTACTCGGGGCGACCGCGGTTGGCGGCAGGCAGGTTGGCATCCTGTTCGCCGTTCAGCAGCAACAGCGGCTTGTCGCGCAGCACGTGGAGGTCGAGCGCCGAACCCTGGGGCAAGCCGGCGGCGAGGATGGCGTAGCCGCGGTAGAGGTCGCGCGCCGCCGTCTGGAAGCCGTAGAAGTTGGTGCCCCAGCCACCCATCGACAAGCCGCTCAAGAACACCCGGTGCTCGTCGACGCCGTACTGCTCGGCGATTTGGGCGCGCGTCGCGGCCAGGAACGCCAGCATCTTCGTGATCGATTGCGCGTCGTCGTGGATGCCCTCGGCGCCGCCATCGTCCTGGCCGCCGTACGACATGCCGCAGACGAGGTAGCCCTTGCCGCCGGTGGCAGCGCGCCAAGGCCAGGTCGTAGGCTTGCCACCGCTGCCGTGCAGGAACAGGATCAGCGGCAAGCGCAGGCCGGGCTGCCAATCGGTCGGCACGTAGAGCACACAAGGGTGCGGGTTGTCGCCGATCGGCAGCGGCCCTTCCTGGCCGGCGGCCAGCGTGGCCTGGGCGGGCGTGGCTGCCAGCGAGAGGGTGATGGCGGCAGCGGCAGCGGCAAGCAGGCGGAGCATGGTGGGGTGGCGGTTGTATCGCGCCGCGCTCGCCGTTCGCAGGCTCGGCTGCGGCGACCCCGCCCGGCGGCCCTTGTCAGCCGGCCGGAGCACGCTACCTTGCGACGCCTACCCGGAGGCACCCATGCAACGCATCTGCACTGCTGTGTCGGCCTCCCGGAGCTGCGCCTAGCGCCGCTGCCGGGACGAACGCCCACGACGGGCCTGCTCGCAGGCTCCCTGGTTGCTTCCTGCGATCGCTGCGCGGTCGCGCGGCGGGTGCGGACCTCCGTCCGACCGCCGGGTCGATGTCTCCTGTTGTTCCGTAGCAGATGCACTCTCGTGATGGCCGCGGAGGGCGGCCTTCCCATCGTTCCCTCCAGCTCTGCGCCGAGGTGCACGACACGCTGTCGTACGTGCTCGGCGATTCCTCCGATCCGGTCCTGATGGACCTCGTGCTCGACCGCGTCGAGCCGATGCAAGGCGAACAGCACGTGCTGGTCGTGATGCAGGACCCGTGCGGCCACGGCCTGGTCGCTTCCCTGACGGCGCTCGATCGGGCGCGCGGCTATCTGCGGGAGGCGCTCGCGGCGTCGCTGCATCGTCGCCGCGTGCCGCAGTTGTCGTTCACCGTGCTGCCGGCCGGAGGTGCACCATGACCGTGGTGCACCGCTGGCTCGCCGAGCCGCTGCCGCGCGAGGTCGCGGCGGCGCTCGAACGCCTGGCCGCCGCGCCCGGGGTCGAGCACGTCGCGGTGATGCCCGACGTGCACCTCGCCGAGCACGTCTGCGTCGGCACCGTGCTCGGCACCGTCGATCGCCTGTACCCACAGGCGGTCGGCGGCGACATCGGCTGTGGCATGGCGGCGCTGCGGGTCGATGCGCCGGCCGACCTGGGCCTGGACGAGTCGGCGGCGCAGGAGCTGCTGCGGGTGCTGCATCGAGAAGTGCCGCCGCTGCGCCGCGAGTCGCCGGTGGCGAACGCGCTCGGCGCCTTGTCGGACGACAACCTCGGCAGGCGGCTGCGGCGCGACGCGGCGATCGAGTTCGGCACGCTCGGCCGCGGCAACCACTTCGTCGAGCTGCAGCAGGACGAACACGGCGCGCTGTGGCTGGCGGTGCACAGCGGCTCGCGCGCCGTCGGCCCGGCCGTGCGCGACCATCACCTCGCGCGTGGCGAAGCGGTGGGCAAGGGCCTGGTGGCGCTCGCCGCCGACGGTGCCGGCCACGACTACCGGCACGACGTCGAGGTGGCGATGGCGTTCGCCGACGCCAGCCGCCGTGAACTCGCGCGCGGCGCCGAACGCGCGCTGCGCGCGGTGTTCGGCTGCGGGCTCGATTGGTCGACGTGGTTCGTGACCGTGCACAACTCGGTGCGGCAGGAGGTGCACGACGGCCGCTCGCTGCTGGTGCATCGCAAGGGGGCGGCGCCGGCCGGCGTCGGCGAGCCGGGCATCGTGCCGGGTTCGATGGGCACGCGGACGTTCCACGTCGCCGGGCGCGGCGTCGCGGCGGCGCTGGCGTCGTGCGCGCACGGCGCCGGCCGTCGGCTGCCGCGCGGCGTCGCGGCGCGCAGGATCTCGCCGCGCGAGCTGTGCGCGCAGATGCAGGCGGTGTTCTTCGAGGCCCGCCTCGCGGCGCGGCTCTGCGACGAGGCGCCGACTGCCTACAAGGACATCGGCGCGGTCATGCGCGCGCAACGCGAGCTCGTGCGCGTCGTGCGCACGCTGCGGCCGGTGCTGGCCTACAAGGCGGTCTGAGCGCGAGCCCGCCAGACCGCCGCGGCGCGAAGAACGTGTCAAGCTCGCGTGACCTTCGGGCGGAGCTGCGTGTTCACGACCCCTTCAAGCAGTCCTGGCGGCGAACCCACGGCACGACGCCACCCTCGGCTCGGCGATTCCCGAACGCCATCCACCAAGAGGTACCCAGTGCTCCGTTCCACCGTCTCCGCGCTGCTCGTCAGCGCCACCCTCGTCGCGGCGACCGCCGCGCAGTCTCCCATCACCTTCGGCAACCTCGTCGTCGTGCGCGTCGGCGATGGTGCCGCGTCGCTGAGCAGCGCCGTCGCGCCGGTGTTCCTCGACGAGTACACGACCGCCGGCACGCTGGTGCAGAGCATCGCCTTGCCGACGGCGCCGAGCGGCGCCAATCGCGCCTTCGGCGGCCGCGGCAGCGGCACCTCGGAGCTCTACCTGAACGTCTCGCTCGACGGCCGCTACCTGACGCTCGCCGGCTACGACGCCGTGCCGGGCACGCCGGACCCGACCTCGACCCTCGCCACCACGACCGCGCGCGTCATCGCCCGCGTCGACTTCATCGGCGTCGTCGACACCTCGACGGCGCTGTCGAACGCCTACTCGGGCGGCAACATCCGCGCGGCGATCAGCGACGACGGCAACAACTTCTGGACCTCGGGTACGGCGCTGACCGAAGGCGGCATCCGCTACGCCACCGGCCTCGGCGCCACGACCTGCATGGCCATCAGCAGCGGCTCGCCGACGAACTGCCGCACCGTCAGTGCCTTCGACGGCCAGCTCTACACCAGCAGCGCGTCGGGCACGCACCTCGGCGTCAGCTCGGTCGGCGTCGGCATGCCGACCATGTCGGGCGCGCCGGTCGACGCGCTGCCGGGCTTCCCGACCTCGGGCGGCACCACCGTCGAGTCGGCGTACGACTACTTCTTCGCCGACCCGACGACGCTCTATGTCGCCGACGACAACACCACGGCGGGCGACGGCGGCATCCAGAAGTGGACGTTCGCGGGCGGCACCTGGAGCAAGCAGTACACGTTGAAGCTCAACCCGACGGCCGGCTGCCGCGGCCTGACCGGCTTCGTGCAGGACGGCGTCGTCACGCTGTGGGGAACGATGAACGTGAACGCCACCGGCGGCAACCAGACGCAGCTCTGCACCGTCGTCGACACCGGCCCCGCCGCGGTCGTGACCTCGCTGGTGACGTCGGCGGCGAGCACCGCCTTCCGCGGCGTGCGCTACTTCGGCCTGCCGCCGACCTCCCAGCGCATCACCGCGTCGTGCGGCACGGCCGACATCGGGGTCTACGGCAACGCCCAGGTCGGCACCGACGTGCGCACCTACGTGAAGAACGCCGTGGGCATCCCGCTGATCGGCTACGGCACCGTCCCGCTCGGCGTGCCGTTCTGTGGTTGCACGTTCACCCACGACTTCCTGCTGTTGGTCGGGCCGGCGGCGATGCACACGCTGTCGCTGCCCAACAACCCGGCCCTGAGCGGCGTGTTGATCCTCGTGCAGGGCCTGGACCTGCTGGCCCCGGGCGGCTGCCCGAACCTGATGTTCACGCTGACCGACGGCTACGCACTCACGTTGCAGTGAAGCGGGCCGTGGCGTGCGCGCGAGCGGCCGTCGGGCCCTGGTGCTGTCGGCCGCGGGGCTGGCAAGAGCACGGGATCAGCGCCGCGTGAGCACCCACAGCGGCCAGCTCGGATCATCGCGCACCTCCACCTGCCATTGCTCTCGCAGCAGGGCCTCGAAACCGGCCATGAACTCGTGCAGGCGCTGCGGTGCGTCGGTGCGGTGCGTGTAGCTGCGGTCGAGCACGAAGGTCGTGTTGGCAGCCAGCAGTTGCAGCACCGTACGGCTCCCGGCCAGGAGCGTTGCCACGGGTTGGTCGAGGCCGCCGGCGAGCAAGTCGCCGAGGTTGAGCTCCTGCACGGCCGGCAGCCAGATCGTGATCGGCGGCGCGTTGTCGTTGCAGGACAGCACGAAGCCGCGCTCGCCGATCGCCTGCTGCACACGGGTCACGCGGTCGGTGAGCTGGAAGCCCTCGCCGTCGAACTCGCGTACGTCGTGCCAACCCGCCAGCGCCTGCGCGGCGATCGCGGCGGCGGCGCCGATCGTCGCGGCCCGGCGCGGCAGCGTCGTCCACAGCGCCGCGAGCAGCGCCGCCATCAGGAACGCCGGCCCGAGCAGGTAGCCGCCGTGCTCGGGGATGCCCCACCAGGCGACGCAGGCGAGCAGCGGCAGCAGCGTGAGACCCGCCGTACCACGCAGCCAACCGTCGATGTCGCGGCGCAGGGCGGCCATCACCAGCAGCGGCACCAGCACCGCGAACGGGGCCAGCAGCGCGTCGTTCAACACCGCCGGGTGGAACGTGCGCCGCCAGACGCCGACCGTGTGCAGCGTGTCGCCCAGGTCGAGGCTGAAGCCGCGGCCACGCTGCCACTGCACGAGCATGTGGCCGAATCCGAGAGCCAGCAGCAGCACGGCGCCGATGCCGAGCAGCGTGCGCCACGCGAACGGCGGGCCGCGGCGGCGGCGCGCGCATTGCACGAGCAGGATCCAGCCCGGGCCCAGCGTCGGTGCGCTCTGATGCGACAGGTAGGGCAGCACGAAGGCCGCCGCGGTGATCGCCAGCGCCAGGCCCGGCCGCTGCCACGGCGCGACGAGCGTGACCCAGGCGCAGAACGCGACGATCAGGAAGTGCAGCGCGTGCACCTCGATCGCGGCGCCGAAGAACCACATCGCCGGGGACACCGCCAACAAGGTGGTGGCGAAGATGCTGGCCGCGCGCGTGGCGCCGAGCCGGCGACAGCAGGCGAAGGTGAAGGCGAGGCCGAGCGCCGCCGGCAGGATGCTGAGGGACCTGGCGAGCCACAGCGGGCCGATGCTGTCGGCGAGCAGTTGGCCGGGCAGCAGGTGGCGCAGCAGGCCGGCGGCCGGCAGGTAGAGCGTGTTGTGGTACGCGCCATAAGCGAGCTCGGGCTGCGCCGTCCACTTCGCCAGCATGGCGCCGTCGTTGCCGTAGATGCGGCCGAGGCCGGTCGCCGAATAGAGCGTCGCCGCGGCCAGCGCGAGCAGCAGCGCGACGAGCGCGTCGGTGGGCAGGAAGCGGGGCGGGGTCATGGGCGCGCGGTCGCGGCCCCGGTGTAGCGGCGGCCGGGCACCGGCGCTAGCCGCGCCTTGCTTCGGGTGGCAGCGGTTCGCCGTGGGCGTCGCAGTCGCGGTCGACCGCGGCGAGACCCGGCACGGCGCTGCCATCGCGGCCGCGGCGCACGGCGCCGAGCGTCAGCGTCGTCAGCTGCGCCAGCACCTCGTCGATCAACTCGGTGGCGACGCCGTAGAACAGGAAGTTGATCGGCGTCAGGTTGCCGAGCGCGAGCACGGCGCGGCGGCGGCCGTCGGCGAACACGAACGTCCAGCGGTGGCCGTAGGCGCGGGCGGTGCGCGGGTCGACGAACTCCTCGACGCGCGCGGTCACGGCGCGGCCGGCGATGCTCGGCGCGTCGGCGCGCAGCAGCGCGGCGAGCCACTGCATCAGCGCCGCGAACTCGACCTTCTTGGTCGAGCCGCTGGCGAGCACGAGCGTGTCGCGGTGGCCGTGCAGCAGCCAACGTTCGAGATCGGTGCCGCTCAGCACGCTCTGGCCGGTGACGCCGAGCACGAGGTCGGTGGCGAGCCAGCGCTCGTCGCCGAGGCCGGCGAGCGTGGTGGCGTGCGGCAGGCCGTTGCCGTCGTCGGTGCCGGTGGCGGCGAGGTCGATGCCGGCGAGGTCGCGCGGCGCGTCGTCGAGCCTGGTCCGCAGGCTGCGGCACAGTTCGCGACCGATGGCCCCGCCCGAGCCGAGCACGAGGCAGCGGCGGCGCGCCAGGATGCGGCCGTCGGCGTTGAGCACCGACTCGACGGCGTTGAGCACCGAGGCGGCGACCTCACGCGATTCGACGTCGCGCTTGAGGCGCGAGACGGCGATCGACCAGGCCGGCAGCCGGAGCCGCCCGTGGCGCCGTTCGACCTCGACCAGGCGATCGAAGCCGTTGCGCGTGTGTTCGACGGTGCCCAGCAGCGGGGAGGCGACGGTGGCGAACGGGCGGTCGTCGGCGACGTCGAGGCCCTGGTTGGCGGCGAACGTGCGCACGCTGTCGCCGGCGAGCATGGCCGCGTGCACCAGCGGACCGAGGTAGCCGCCATCCTCGACGAGCAGGCAGCGGCGGCCGGCGGCGGCAGTGCGCGCGAGCTGGGCGAGGAACGGCGCCGTCGCCGCCGTGCGCATCGCGGCCAGGAAGCTGCCGGCCCCGGCCTGCAGCGCCGCGGCGATGGTCTCCGCCATCGGCAGCTGCGAGTAGTGCGGCGACAACCGGTAGCTGCCTTCGACGCTGCCGCGGTGCGGCACGTTGTCGAGGGCCAGCGCCGTGAATTCCTCGGTCGGCAGGTCGAGCACGGCGTCGAGGTAGCTCGCCGGCGGTTCGCCGGCGTAGGTCACGAACAGGCAGACCAGGTCCCTGCAACCCAGCGCCCGCAGCGCCGCGATCAGGCCGACGACCTCGGCCGTCATGTGGTGCACCAGGAACACCGAGACGTCGCGCAGCGGGGCCGTGGTGGCGGGCGCGGCGATCGCCGCCAGCAGCCGCGGCATGCGCTGCAGGAAGGCGTCGGCGTCGGCGCGTTCGCGGCGTTGGCCGAGCGAGATCGCCAGCACGCGGCCGAGCTGGGTCTTGTCGAGGAACACCGGCACGTCGCCGGCATCGACGCGCACCGCCTCGCGTTCGCCGAGCAGCCGCCGCACGTTGCCGTCCTCGAGCGCGAGCAGCACGCGCTTGAGCAGGTCGCTCGTCACCGGCGGCTCGTTCTCGAGCAGGAACGGCAGCGCCGTCTCCGCCCACTGCAGCGCCACGCGCTGGATCGAGCCGAGCCCGGCCTGGTCGAGCTGGTGGAACAGGTGGCTGTGCGGCACGCGTTGTTCGACGAAGGAACGGCGGCCGCGCGCGGCTTCGCGGCGCATCGCCTCGGTCCAGGTCTCGGCGATGCGCGTCGAGCCGGCGATGAAGTGGCGGTCGGCGACGTCGGCGATCGAGAGGTGCGGCAGCGAGCCGAGGTCGAGGCGGCGGTGGTGCTGGTGCTCGATCGTGATGCGCAGGCTGCCGCGACCACCTTGGTGGCGCGCGGGCAGGTGTTCGAGCACGAAGCGCTGGCCGGCGGCGGCCGCGTCGTCGGCGAACTCGGCGACCAGCGCCCGGCTGGTGCCGCCGCGGTCACCGGCAGCGTGGAACAACGCGTCGCGGTAGCGCTGCCGCTGCAGGCTGCCGAGCAACGCGCGCAGCCGGGCCTCGAGCTGGTCTTCGGCGTCGGTGATGGCGCCGTGTTCGGCGACGACCTTGACCGCTTCGAGGTGGAAGCGCTCGATGAGCTCCGGGTTCTCGCGCGGCCGCAGCCGCCGTTCGACGCCGACGTCGGTGCGTTCGCTGCGCGCCTGCGCCAGCACCATCTCACCGAGCGCTCGCGACAGCACCGACAGGCCGCGCAGCATCGGCAGCTCGCGCAGGTCGAGCTGCCACTGTCCGCCGTCGCAGACCAGCTCGGGTCCGAGCGAGGTCGTGAGCCGCGAGGCGGTCGGGTCCGGGGAGGCGGGGGCGGCAGGGGGCATCGACGGCTCGCTTATCGGCAGGGGTGCGGGTGCTGCTGACTCTCAGCGCAGCGGTTTCAGGTGGTCGTCCACCAGCGTGAACCCGCTGGCACCGGGCGTTCGCCAGGAGACGCGACAGAGGGTGTGCAGTGGGCCCTGGGCGGCGTCGAGGTGCAGCGCGACCTCACCGGCGTCGAGGGTCACGGTGGCTTCGGTGCCGGACCAGTCCCCACGGCGCGCGTGGTCGCAGACGAGCTGGCCACCGAGCAGCAGGCGCGCCGGGCCGTCGCAGGCTTCGAGCCGGAACGTGTAGTCGCCGCGCGCGGGCACCTGCAGCGTCGCCGTCAGCGACACGCCGAGCGGGCCGGCGAGCGGGCCACCACGCAGCAGCGGCAGCGTGCCGCTGGCGAACGCGGTCTGCGTGGCGAAGTCCGGCACGGCGGCGAGACCCTCGCGCGGGGCGCGGAACAGCCGGTAGTGCACACGCGGCGGGCCCGAGCGCTGCAGCGCCGCCCATTCGTCGACGTCGCCGTCGGGCCCCGGCGGCAGCAGCGCGTCGAGCAGCGGCGCGAGGTCGCGCGTGCGCGCTGCGAGGTCGGCGAGGCCGCGGGTGTCGGTCGCCTGCCAGGTGCGCTCGGCGAAGGCCGGCAGCCGTTCGCGCAGGTGCGCCACCGCGGTGCCGTCCGCCTGTTCCCACACACACATCATGGCGCCGCGCACCTTGGCCGACGCCGGCAGCTCGATGCCCGCGAACGAAGGCATGCCCGGCAGGAAGTGCTCGAAGCGGCGCGGCTGCCAGCGGTGGATGTCGGCGAGGTGCCACCGGCGCGGGGCGGCGTGCGGCAGCAGCCGACCGCCGCCGACGACGTAGAGCGGCTGCCACGAGGCGTTGACGATCTCGTAGCCGTCGGCGACGAGCTGGTCGGGCGGGTAGTAGGCGCTCTCCCACGCGATCACGGTCAGGTCCTTCGGCATCGGCACCTTGCCGCCGCGCGCGAAGCCCTCCCAGACCAGCGTGCGCCGGCCGAGCGCCTTCACTGCGCCGTGCATCGTGCGTACGAAGTCGCGGCAGAGCTCCTGCGGGTCGTCGCTGCCGAGCGCCTGCAGCGCCGCCCGGCAATCGGGGTCGTCGGCGACCCCCGTGAGGTCGACCTCGTCGCCGCCGATGTGCAGCCATGGCGAGCTGGCGAACACCTCGGCCAGTTCGCCGAACAGCGCCGACACCGCCGCGCGCGTCGATTCGCGGCCGAGGTTCACGACGCCGCCGTGCCGCGCGTGGTCGTTGAGCCCGAACAGGTCGGGGCGCGCCTTCACCATCGCGCTGGCATGACCCGGCACGTCGAGCTCGGGCACCAGGGTGACGCCGGCGGCGTCGGCGCAGGCGACCAGGGCCAGCAGCTCCTCGCGTGAGTAGTGCGCTTCGCTGGCGAGCTCGGGGAAGCGCGCCGACGGGAAGCGGAACGCCTCGTGGTCACTGAGGTGCAGCACCAGCTGCGGCACGCGGCACAGGCGGCACAGCTCGATCAGCCGGCGCAACGTGGTGACGGACTGGAAGTGCCGCGCGCAGTCGACGAGCACGCCGCAGAACTCGTGCGCGGGCGCGGCGGCGATGGTCGCGGCGGGGGCCAGCCAGCCGTCCCGGCCGCGCCGCAGGCACTGCAGCAGCGCGCTGGTGCCGGCGGCGAGGCCGCGCACGTCGCCGCCGGTCACGGTGACGCGCGGGCCGATGGTCAGCGCATAACCGCCGGCGGCGAGCAGGCCGTCGATGCCGAGCGATACGCTGGCGTCGTCGGTGCCGAAGCGCACCTGGGCACCGGTCAGGGTCGCCAGCTCGGCGGCGAAGTGGGCCCCGTGCACCCGCGCCTCGTCGTCGATCACGTCGATCTGCACGGCGGCGCCGGGGCGGAAGCCCGGGCCGGCGGCCGGCTCGACGACGTCCGGCCACGGCACCAGCGGCGCGATCGGCAACGGCGCGCGGCGCTGCGCGAACAGCCACGGCAGCAGCCCCTCGGGCCCGTAGGCCTGCTTCCAGCTGTCGTGGCCGACGCCGGCCAGCTCGCGGAAATCGACGTCGCCGCCGGCCTGCCGCAGCGCTTCGACCATGGTGCGCGAACGGGCGACCGGCACCACACGATCGGCACCGCCGTGCCAGACCTGCATCGGCACGCCGACGAGCCGCGCCGCCTGCCGTTCGTCGCCGCCGCCGCAGATCGGCGCCACCGCGGCGAACCACTCGGGGTGGCGGCAGGCGAGGTCGAAGGTGCCGTAGCCGCCCATCGACAATCCGGTCAGGTAGACGCGCGACGCGTCCACCGGCCGTTCGTGCTGCACCTGCGCCATCGCCGCGATCACCGCGGCGATGGCGGGGCTCGGCGATGCGGCCATCGGCGTCGACGCCGCGGCGTCCCACGGCACCTCGACCCAGCGCTGCGCGGTCGGGCACTGCACGGCGAGCACGAAGCACGGGAAGGCGGCGCGATTCGCCGGCTCGGCCAGCGTGCGCGGCAGCCAGTGCAACTGGTGTTCGTTGTCGTCGCCGCGTTCGCCGGCGCCGTGCAGGAAGACGACCAGCGGGTAGTTCGTGGCGGGTGCGATCGTCGCCGGCGGCAGCAGGCGGAACGGGTAGGCGTGTTCGCCGATCGTCACCCGACCTGCCTCGAACATGCTGGCATGCTGCTGCGCCGGCAGGGCGGCGGCCAGCAGCATCGTGGGGACGAAGGTGGCGACGGACGGCGCGCGCGGCATGCGCGCACTGTAGGCGGCGATGCCGGCTCCGGGCTACCGAGCCGCGGTGTCGATCGTGCCGATCACGGCGCCGGCGCCCGGTGCCAGCGTGATCGTGTAGTCGAGGCCGCGCGTGGCGAGCCGCAGCTCGCCGGCGGCGAGCTGGTGTCGCGCGCCGTTGGTGCTGACGTCGACGGTGCCCGCGAACGGCATCACCAGCTCGTCGCCGATGGCGCGGCGGTGGTGGCTGCCGGGCGGCAACACGTCGAGCGTCAGGTGCTTGCCCGTGAGCCGCGCGGCGGCGTCACCGGGTCGCCACACGGTGGCCTTGGCGCCGGCGCGCGCGGCCTGCAGCGCGGCGTCGACGTGCAGTTCGCGGCCGCTGCCGTAGTCGAACAGTCGCAGCGTCAGGTCGACGGGCTGTTGCAGCTCGGCGAGCAGGATGCCCGAGCCGACGGCGTGCACGGTGCCGGCCGGCACCAGCACGATCGTGCCCGCCTGCACCGGGATCGACTCGAGCAGGTCGACGAGCCCGGGCCCGTGCGCGGGGTCGGCGACGGCGCGGCGCACCGCGGCGGTGAAGGTCGCCGCGTCGATGCCGGCGCGCAGACCGGCCAACACGCGCGCGCCCCGGTCGGCGCCCATCACGACCCAGGCCTCCTCCTTGCCGAGCGCGCCGGTGACCGGGTCGTCGTCGGGGTGCACCTGGATGCTGAGTTCGTGCGCGGTGTCGAGCAGCTTGGCCAGGAACGGCAACGGCCGGCCGAGGCAGGCGCACAGGCGCTGGCCGTCGACCATGCTCTCGCTGTCGGCGAGCGTCGAGAACTCCCACGACTCGCCGATCGGCCGCGCGATCGAGGCGGGGGCCCGTTTGAGCGCGGCGAGGCGGTCGCCACCCCAAGGCCGCGTCTTCAGCGTCGCGAGCGACGGCTCGGGCGCGAGCAGGGCGGGCAGGTGCGGCGCGGACATCGTGGGCGAGTGGAATAGCGGTTTGCGGGCGGAGGTCGAGGGGGCGCCGCCGGTTCCGGGTCGTCAGGCCTTGTCCACCGCCGCCCGCCAGCGCGCGAGGTGGCTGGTGACATCGGCCGCAGCGAGCCGCGGCGTGAAGTGCGTCGCCGGGCCGGCGGCCGCGGCCACCGCCGCCAGAGCCGCCCGGTCGGGCCAGAGGCCGGCGCCGAGCCCGGCCAGGCAGGCGGCGCCGAGCGCGGTGGACTCCAGCATCGCTGGTCGCACGATGTCGACGCCGAGCACGTCGGCCTGGAACTGCATCAGCAGGTCGTTGGCGGCGGCGCCGCCGTCGACGCGCAGGGTGCGCAACGGGCGGCCGCAGTCCTGTTCCATTGCCCGCAGGATGTCGGCGTTCTGCAGCGCGATGCCCTCGAGCGTGGCGCGGGCCAGGTGAGCGCGGGTGGTGCCGCGGGTCAGGCCGGTGATGAGGCCGCGCGCGTCGGGGCGCCAGTGCGGCGCGCCGAGGCCGGCGAACGCGGGTACCACGACGACGCCGCCCGAGTCGGGCACGCTGCGGGCCAGCGCTTCGACCTCGGCGGCGTCGGTGAAGAAGCCGAGGCCGTCGCGCAGCCACTGCACCGCCGCGCCGGCGACGAAGGCCGAGCCCTCGAGCGCGTAGCAGCGTTCGTCGCCGATCTGCCAGGCCACCGTGGTGACGAGGCCGTGGCGCGACGGCGTCGGCACGCTGCCGGTGTTGAGCAGCAGGAAGGCGCCGGTGCCGAAGGTGCACTTGGCCTCGCCGGGCGCGAAGCACTGTTGCCCGAACAGGGCCGCCTGCTGGTCGCCGGCGACGCCGGTGATCGGGATGCCGTCGGGCAGGCCGGGCACCGAGCGGGTGTGGCCGAACGGCGCCACCGAGGGCAGCACCTCGGGCAGCAGCGCGCGCGGCACGCGGAACAGCGCGCAGAGCTCGTCGCACCACGCCATGTGGTGCAGGTCGAACAGCAGCGTGCGCGAGGCGTTGCCGACGTCGGTGCGGTGCACGGCGCCGCCGGTGAGGCGGTGCAGCAAGAGGCTGTCGATGGTGCCGAAGGCGAGCTCACCGCGTTCGGCGCGCTCGCGCAGGCCGAGGTGGTCGAGCAGCCAGGCGATCTTGGTGGCCGAGAAGTACGGGTCGATCGGCAGGCCGGTGCGCGCGCGAACGTGTTCGCCGTGGCCGGCGGCGAGCAGGCGGGCGCAGGCGGCGCTGGTGCGGCGGTCCTGCCAGACGATGGCGCGATGCACGGGGCGACCGGTGGCGCGTTCCCACAACACGGTCGTCTCGCGCTGGTTGGTGATGCCGATCGCGGCGATGCACGTCGGCGGGACGCCGGCGGCGGCGAGCGCAGAGCCGAGCGCAGCGAGCACCGATTGCCAGATCGTGTCGGCGTCGTGTTCGACCTCGCCGGGCGCCGGATAGTGCTGCACGAACTCGCGGTAGCCGCGGCCGCACACGCGCAGCGCCGCGTCGAGCACGAGCACCGTGCTGCCCGTCGTGCCCTGGTCGATGGCGAGGACGTGTTGCATGGGCCGCGCGTTAGTATGCCCGCAGCGACACATGGCCAAGAAGACGTGGACCGAGAAGTTGGCGACCGACCACGGGCTGCCGCAGGTCGAGCCGATGCCGGCCGGCATGCTCGGGCGGCGCGGCCCGGGCACGCTCCTGATCGCGGCGCCGCGCGAGTACGACGCGCTGATGAAGAAGGTGCCGAAGGGCAAGCTGACGACGATCGACGAGCTGCGGGCGGCGCTGGCCGCGCACCACGGGGCGACGCTGACGTGCCCGCTGACGGCCGGCATGTTCGTCGGCTTCGCGGCGCATGCCGCCGAAGAGGCGCTGGCCGCCGGCAAGGTGCGGGTGACCCCGTATTGGCGCACGCTCAAGGCCCGCGGGGAACTCAACCCCAAGTTCCCCGGTGGTCTCGCGGCGGTGCGGGCGCGCCTGGAGGCCGAGGGGCATCAGGTGATCTGCCGCGGCAAGCGTCAGTTCGTGGTCGACTACGAACGTCGCCTGCTGCGGCCAGCGGTGGAGTGAACGATGGTCGAGACGAAGGGTGGCGTGTTCGTCGCGCTCTTGCGCGGCATCAACGTCGGTGGCAACAAGAAGGTGCCGATGGCGGAACTGCGTGGTCTGTGTGCAGGCCTCGGCTTCACCGGCGTCGCGACGTTCATCCAGAGCGGCAACCTCGTGTTCGCGGCGAAGGGGCCGGCGGCGGCGCACGAGGCGGCGCTCGAGCAGGCGATCCTCTTGCACTTCGGCTTCGAGGTGCCGGTGCTGGTGCGGGAGGCGGCGACCTGGACGAAGCTGGCCACGAAGTGCCCGTTCGACGTCGTCGCCGACGACCGGCAGAAGCTCGTACACCTCGGTCTCGCCAAAGGGCCGGTGCCGGCCGGGGTCGGCAGGCTGCTGGCGCCGTACTGCAAGGCCGGGGAGCAGGTCGTCGCCGCCACCGGCGCGTTGTGGATCGACTACGCCGGTGGCGTCGCGCGCTCGAAGCTGACGCCAGCCGTGCTCGACCGCCTCGTCGGTTCGACCGTCACGCTGCGCAACGTGCGCACGGCGCGCGAGCTCGCGGCGATGGTGGCGGCGCGCGGCGCCTGAGCGCTATCTTCGACGGGCATGAGGTTGCCCGTGCTCGTGGTGACGTTCGTCGGCCTGCTGCCCTTGTCGGCCCAGCAGCAGGAGGTGGCCGCGGCGGCGCCGAAGGTCGTGTCGCTGACGCCGACCGATCGTGGTGAGGTCGACGCGGCGAAGAGCACGCAGCTCGTGGTCGTGTTCGATCGCGCCATGAACACCGGCGGCTTCTCGATCTGCGGCGGCGGTCCGGACTTCCCCAAGCTCAACGGCCGGCCACGCTGGCAGGACGCGAAGACCCTGGTCGTCGACGTCGCGCTGGTGCCCGACCACCGCTACGTGATGAGCCTGAACGGACCTGGCGCGAGCAACTTCCGCAGCGCCGATGGCGTGGCGCTGGCGCCGGTGTCGTGGACGTTCGTGACGCTGCCGACCGAGCTGCGGCCGGCGCAAGAGCAGAGGGCGCGCAACGAGCGCGGGCTCGAGCTGCTGCTGGACACGCTGCGCGAACGCTACTCCTACTACGACCGGCGGGTGCAGGACTGGGCGCGGCTGCGGCACGACCATCAGGAGGCCGTGCTCGCGGCGCGCAGCGACCGCGGCTTCGCGGCGGCGGCGGCGCACATGCTGCGCGCCACCGAGGACCTGCACCTCTACCTCAAGGTCGGCGACGACGTCTTCGCCGCCGGCTCGCGCGCGGTGGATTCGTTGTGGCGGCGGCAGCGCGTCGAGCGCTACGTGCGGCTCGCGGCCGTCGGCAAGAACGCGCTCGCCGGGCGCACCGAGGACGGCATCGGCTACCTGATGGTGGCGGCGTGGAACGACGACGTCGACCTCGCCGCGATCGATCAGGTGATGGCGGGGTTCGCCGACACCGTGGCGCTGGTGATCGACGCGCGGCCCAATTCCGGCGGCGACGAGTCGCTGGCGCAGCAGGTCGCGGGTTGGTTCGTCACCGGCACCAAGGGCTACGCCAAGGACCGCTTCCGCAAGGAGGCCGGGCCCGACGGCTTCACGCGCTGGATCGAACGGCAGGTCATCGGCCACGGCGAGGCCCGCCACTACGGCAAGCCGATCGCCGTGTTGACGAGCCGCTACGTGATGAGCAGCAACGAGTCGTTCGTGCTGATGCTGCGGCAGGCCGACGACTGCGTGGTGGTCGGCCAGACGACCTTCGGCAGCAGCGGCAACCCCGTCCCGCACGACCTCGGCAACGGCGTCATCGCCATGGTGCCGAGCTGGCAGGACGCGACGCTCGACGGCGTGGTGTTCGAAGGCAAGGGGCTGGCGCCCGATCACAAGGTCGAGTGCACGGCCACGGACCTGATGCAGAAGGACCCGATCCTCGAACGGGCGCTGGAGCTGCTGCGCGCGCGGCGTTGAAACGAAACTGTCGCACGGCGCCTGGCCCGTTGCGCGCCGGGTGCGTTTCGCTTCGATCCCGGCACCAAGGAACCCTGATGACCAAGTTCGCCGTGCTCGCTGCCCTGCTCTCCCTGCCCCTGCTCACCGTGCCGTCGTTCGCCCAGGAGGGCGAGCGTCCAGCTGCTGGCCAGCGCCAGGCCTCGCCGCTGAAGGAGGAGATGGAGAAGCTCGAGGAGGCGCTCGAGGCGGTGGAGGCCTTCCTCGCCAAGCCCGAAGGCGACGCGCCGCTGGCCGTCGTGACCGAGGCGCAGGCCGAGATGCTGAAGGCGAAGGCCCGGCAGCCGCGGCTCACCGAGCGCCAGCCCGAGGCGGACAAGCCCAAGTTCGTCAACGACTACAAGGTGCAGATGAACAAGCTGGTGCGCGGGCTGCTCGACCTCGAGGACGCGCTGTTGGAGAAGAACTGGAAGGCGGCGAAGAAGGTGCTCGACGGCCTCGAAGAGCTGAAGAAGGCCGGCCACGACAAGTTCAAGGGCAAGCGCCAGCGTCGCGGCGGCGGCGGCGATGGTGAAGGTGGCGGGGCCGGCGGCCGCAATGGTGGTGGCGAGCGCGGCGGGGAGAAGGGCACCGGCGGCAGCAAGGGCGACAAGTAGTCGCGCAACAGCGCCGCGGCGACCTCAGCGGCGGAAGCAGAACAGGACCAGCAGCGAGAACGTGTCGGCGTCGAAGGACTGCTCGGCGAGCGACTGGTCCGTGCCCAGGTAGCTGCGCGCGACCGCGGCGAGCGAGAAGTTCCCGGTGATGGCGCACGACGCGCCGGCCTCGAGATAGCCGCCGAAGCTGTAGTCGTACAGGTTCCCGGGTTCGGGGTCGGTGTAGGTGAACCGTCGATCGACGAACCCGAGGCCGACGCCGACGAACGGCTCGACCGGCCCAAAGGCCTGGTAGTGCCGCAGGCCGAGGCCGAAGTCGACGGTGGTGGTCGACCCCTGGCCGCGCGGCGAGGTGCGCGGCACCTCGTCCGAGTAGCCGACGCCGAAGCAGGACGTGGCCCAGATCGGCGTGTCGCCGAGCTGCATGTCGGCGTCGATGCCGAGCCACGGCAACTCGTCGGCAGGGGCCCACGAGGGCCCCGAGTCGGTCCTGCCGAGGGCGAGCCCGCCGTGAACCCTGGCCGGGGTGCCGATCGGAGTGTCTGCGGTCGTCTCCACGCCGCTGGCGACCATGGAGATCGGCACCAGCGGCAGCAGCAGGTAGCAGCTTGCGCAGGTTGCCGATGCGGCGACCGCAGCCAGACGAAGTGCGCGCATGCCGCATTCATGAGCCGACGCGACGCCTCGTCCATTTGCCGAAGTGGGCAGATGGGCCGCACCGATGGAGGGCCCGCGGCCTCGCTCGTCCCGTCTCGTCCGCGCTCAGGCCTCGACCGACGACACCACGGCCTTCTTCTGGCCGACCGGGTTGCCGAACTTGTCGGTCGCCGGCGTCTCGACCGGCTCGTACATCATGTTGCGGCGCTGCGGCACGAAGCCGGCGTCCTTGATGTGGCGTTCGATCTCCGGGATCGAGGTCGGGTGCGCGCAGCCGGCGGAGCTGACGACGTTCTCCTCGAGCATCGCCGAGCCGAAGTCGTCGGCGCCCATCGACAGGCCGATCTGGCACGTCTTCATGCCCTGGGTGACGAAGCTCGACTGCACGTGCGGCACGTTCTGCAGGTAGAGCCGCGCCATGCTGAGTGTGCGCAGGTACTCGGCGACGGTCGCCTTCTGGCCGCCGCGCACCGCCAGCATGCGCACGCCCATCGCCGTGTTCTCGGGTTGGAACGTCCACGGGATGAACGCCGTGAACACGCCGCGGCCGTGTTCGCGCAGCGTCTCGGCCTGCAGGTCGCGGATGCGCGTCATGTGCTCGATGCGTTCGGCGTCGCTCTCGACGTGGCCGAACATCATCGTCGCCGTGCCCTTGCCGCCGAGCCCGGCCCACTGCCGGTAGACCTCCAGCCACTCGTCGGTGGTCGCCTTCTTCGGCGCGATGAGCTCACGCACCCGTTCGACCAGGATCTCGGCGCCGCCGCCGGGGATCGAATCGAGGCCGGCGGCCTGCAGGTCCTGCAGCACGGCGCGCACCGGGCGCTTCTCGATCTTCGCCAGGTGCGTGATCTCGGGCGGGCTCATGCCGTGGATCCACACCTGCGGGTAACGCTGCTTGAGGTCACGGAACAGCTCGGCGAACCAGTCGCTCTTCAGCCGCGGGTGGTGGCCACCCTGCAGCAGCAGCTGGATCCCGCCCTTCGCCACCAGCTCGTCGACCTTCTGGTAGATGACCTCGCGCGGCAGCACGTAGGCGTCGGCGTCGCCGGGCGAACGGTAGAAGGCGCAGAAGCCGCAGTCGGTGACGCAGACGTTGGTCGGGTTGAGGTTGCGATCGACGATGTAGGTGACGCGCACCTTGCCGTCAGGCCCCGGCGGGTTGAGCCGCAGCCGCACGTCGTTGGCGCAGAGGCCGAGGGAGGGCTGGTCGAGACCGCGGTAGAGCAGCAGGGCTTCGGCGGGCGACAGCACACCGCCGTCGACGGCCTTCTGGCCGAGGTCGCGCAGTTGGATCGGATCAGCAGGCACGGCGGACGTCATGGGGCGGCAAAGGCTAGGGCCGGGGCGGGGCGCGGTGAAGGGCGACCGGCGCGAACGTCGCGGTGCGGCCGGGAATTGCCCCCGTCTGGGCCGCGAGGGGGGTCGTTACTCCCCGCTACCCGCGGCATATTCGCCGGCCATGATCCGCCTGCACTCCTGCAGCCTCGCTTTGCTCCTGCTGCTGCCGTTCGCCGCGTGCCACGGCTCCGGATCGTCTTCGACCTCGACCGTGCTGGCGTCCGCGACGATCGGCCCGGCCGGCGGCATCGTCGTCGTCAGCGAGGGGCGGCAGGCCGGGCTGCAGCTGATCGTGCCGGCGGGGGCGCTGACGTCCGCCGAGCAGGTGCGCGTGCTCGACGGCATACCGCGCGGTGTCAGCTCCGTCAGTCAAGCCATCCTGCCCGGGGATCCATTCGTGATCGAGCCGCTCGGGCTGACCCTGACGATCCCGGCGACGCTGCGGGCGCCGTTCCGCGTCGAACGTGTCGTGCGCACCGCGCCCGGCAACGTGCGCGCACGCCGCTCGACCGACACCTCCTACATCGACTACTCCCCGATCGCCATCGACCTCGATGCCGGCTACGCCACCTTCGAGCTGCGTGTGTTCGGCCGCATGCAGATCGTCGAGGCCGAGGCCAGGAGCCTCACCGACTACGTGCCCGCGAACGGCACCGTCCAACTGGAAGGCGGCGCCAGCTTCACGGTCGAAGGTGCGCCGACGACGGGGCCGTTCGTCGGCCTGGCGGTCAGCAGCTGGCGTTTCCTCGCCGCCGGCGACTGGCAGTCGTTCTACTTCGATGCGGCCGGCAACCTGGTCGGTCGCGAGACCGCCTACTGGGCCGAGACGTGGAACGAACCGTACACCGTCTGGCAGGACGTGCGCCTGGGCCAGCTCTACGGCCTCGACACGGCGACGCAGGTGCGCACACCGCCGAGCAACCCCGCCATCGGCGGGCACATGACCGCGTCGGCTTCGTTCGCCTTCACCGAGCCGCGGCAGTTCGGCGACGAATTGGTGTTGGACGCAGCCCGGCTGCGCATCGATCTGGCCTGGAACCGCGTCGACCTCGGCGTCGGCCAGGCGCAGTGGCAGTTCGTGTTCGCGCCGGACCGGGGCCTGTTGTCGCTGACCCTCGACGGCGTCGCCTGGTCGCGGCTGCCGTAGCGTCCACGGACATCGCGTCCACGGACATCGCGTCCAAGAACAGCACCGCGGGGAACGGCTCGCGCCAGTTCCCCGCGGCACCGCGCAGCATCACTTCGCCGCGGCTTCCTGCGGCTTGAACGGCTCCGCCTTGTCGATCGGGTTGTTGCCGGTCCAGAACTCGATCGAGTTGAAGATCAGGCAGTCGCCCGCCAGCCAGAGCTGGTAGACCGGCACGATGTGCAGGCCGAGGAAGGCCAGCTCGTTGACCCACTTCGAGTCGGAGAGCTTCGAGTTCCACGTCGACAGCCGGTTGAACGCGTTGTTCGGACCGATGCACGACGTCGCAGTCAAGCAGATGCCGAGCGCGAGCGCCGCGCCGGCCTTCGAGACGAGCTTCTTCATGAGACTCCTTTGCGCGCCCGGGATCGGGCGATGCGCTCACCTTCTCCGCCGGCGAGCGCGATGCAAGAGTCCGTTCGCGCGCCGCGAGCTCAGCACGGCCCCATCGACGCCGGTTGGAACAGCGCGAACAAGGCGCCGGTCGGGTCGGTGGCCATCGAGAAGGCGCCGATCTCGGGGATCGGCACGTTCTCCATCATCATGTTGGCGCCGAGTTGCTTCGCCTTGTTGGTGGCAGCCGCGAGGTCGAAGGTGAGGAAGTAGGCGACCCACATCGACGGCGCGCCCGGCATCGGGTGCTTCATCAGACCGCCGACCTGCTTGTCGCCGAGCTTCTGCACGCGGTAGATGCCGGCGGGCCCCATGTCCTTGATCTCCGGCTGCCAGCCGAACACCGCCGAGTAGAAGGCCTGCGCCTTGTCGTCGTCGGAGCTGTAGGTCTCGTTCCAGCAGACGCGGCCCGGCACCGGCTGATCGGGGTCGAAGCCCGGCGTGTCGGGCTGGCCCTGGTAGATCGAGAAGAAGGCGCCACACGGGTCGGCGACGATGGCGAAGCGTCCGGTCGCCGGGATGTCCGTCGGCGGCACATGCAGCGTGCCACCCGCTTCTTTGGCCCGTGCCGCGGTGGCATCCACGTTGCTCACGCCGACGTGCGGCATCCAGTGCGGCGGCACGTCCTGGCGTTCGCACATGCCGCCGATCGGGCCCGGCCCGCAGAACACCATGTGGTAACCCGGCACCTGCGCCGGCTCGATCTGCCAGTCGAACAGCGCGCCGTAGAACTGCTGCGCCTTCGTGAGGTCGGTGGTGACGAGGTCGTGCCAGATGAAGCGGCCGGGCCAGGGTCCAGGGTTCTGCATGGTGGGTTCGGGGGTAGTGGGAAGGCGCAGACTAGTCGCGCCGCCCGGCCGGGTCGCGGCGATCCGTTGGGGTCGGGCGAAGCTCCCGCGTTGGCGTCGGCGGCAGTTCGTCGTCGGCGGGGTGGCGGCCGTTCGCCGTGGCACTCGCCGGCAGCGTCATCAACTCGCCGTGGCGCACCGCGCTGCCCGGCGGCGGTTCGACGAAACCACCGTGCTGCAGGAAGAAGCGCGCGCCGCGCACCCCGCCGTGGCGATCGAGCCGCGCCGCCTCGCCGGTACCGTCGTGGGTGAAGCGCGCGGTGGTCAGCGGCAGCCACTCGCCGCCGCGCGTGCGCACCCAGCCGTTGCCGAACTCACAGTCGCGCACGACGTCGCCGTTCTGGCCGCTGAAGTTCTCGCTGAACGAGTAGAGGCCGCGCAGGAACTTGCCGTCCTTCGGCGCGCGGAAGCTCGCGATCAGGCCCCACTGCCGCCGCGCCGCGAACCAGAACCAGCCCGTGTAGGCCGTGTGATCGCCGTCGGGCTCGGCGCGCATGAGGAAGCGGAAGGTGTCGCCGACCTGCCAGTCGTGCACGAGGTGGCTGTGACCGCCGGTGCCTTCGTTGCCGAAGCTGTCGGCGACGACGCCGTCGCCCTTGGCGATCCCTTGCACGCGGTCGTCGGCGGCGACCTTGGCGCGGTCGATGCCCTCGTTGCCTGCGTCCCACACGCTGAAGATCAGGCGGCGTTCGCTTGGCGAGTTGACCTGCATGCCGAAGTAGCCGCGGTGCCAGCCGGTCGCCATGTAGTAGGTCCACAGCGGATCCGCGCGCGGCGTCAGTTCGATGTAGAACCACTCGACCTCGTCCCGCTGCGCGGCCGGCACGTCGTAGCCGAGGTGCACAGACGCGGCGTTGCGGCGTTCGACGACGTTGGCGTGGGCGCCGACGACGGCGGGGCCGGTGAGGGTCAGCGACCGCAGGTTGCGGAGGGAAGCGCCGTCGGCGAGGTGCAGGTCGATGCGGTAGTAGCCCGGCGACGGGATCACGAACGTGCCGAGCGGCGTGGTCTGTGGGCCGGACTGCCGGGCGTTGACCGCGCCGTTCTCGGGCAGGTGCGTGGTCGTCGTCGAGGGGGCGTCGAACGGCGATTCTTCGGGCCGCAGCTGGCGGTAGACGGTGGTGACGAGGTCGCCGGCGGGGGCGGTGTCGCGCTGCAGGGTGAGGTGAAGGTCGCCGCTGTTGGCGAACCGCACGGCGAAGGAGAGCGTGCCGTCGCAGCGGGCGACGCTGCCGTCGTCGTTGCGGTGTTCGCGGGTCGGGTCGGGGTGGGTGTAGCCGGTGAAGGCGGGCAGGGTCAGGGCTGGAGCTGGGGCTGGGGCTGGTGGCGGCGTGGGGGCGGGTGGTGGGGTCTGGGCCTGGATCGGGAAGGCGAAGCCGAAGGCCAGCAGCAGCGGGAGATGCGAAAGCAGCGGGGTGTTGGGGCGGTCGTGGGTGAGGGTGGTGTTCGCCGCGCGGTGCATGCGGCGAATCTACTGCGATGGGCGCGGCAACCCAGGTAGGCGGGTGCGGTGGGGCCGTTGTGGTTCGCCTTCTCCTGCGCCCTCTTGTTGCGGAAGCCGGCGTCGCTACCATCGTTCGCTCCCCAGAGGCCGCGAGGCTTCAAGTCGATCCTAGGTCGGAGCGTAGCGCAGCCTGGTAGCGCACCTGCATGGGGTGCAGGGGGTCGGGTGTTCAAATCACCTCGCTCCGACCATTCCTCAACTTCTGCTGAGTGCCCGACATCGGGCACACCCGTCCTTCGGACGGTGCGGCGCGTGAATCCCCAAACTTGGTAGTCGACTGCCAAGTGAAGGTCGTTCCATGCCGCAGTTCAGCAAGAAGCGTCGCCGCAGCGCGCCGCCCGGAATGCTCCGCCACGCCAGCGGGCAGGCCCGTGTCGTCCTCGATGGCGAGACCGTCTACCTCGGAAAGTTCGGCACCCCCGAGGCCCATGCCCGCTACGCCGAGGTC
>JAEUHT010000101.1 GCA_016793265.1 Planctomycetota bacterium | reverse complement strand
GTCGTCGATGCCGTCGTCGCGCGCGGGCGACGTGGTGGTCGGCGGCAGTTCGATCGTCGGCGGCGGCTCGTCGTCGACGCCGGGCGCGACGGCGGGCGCAGCAGGCGCGGCTGGCGCGGCGACCGCAGCGACCGGCGGCGGCGGCGCCAGCTCCGCGGCTGGCACCTCGTCGGGCAGGGCCACGCGCGCCTGCGGCAGCGCCTCGATCGGCACCACGGCACGGTCGCGGCGCACGCTGTCACAGATGTCCCACAGCTTCTGCCGCACGCCCTCGGCGACGTCGTGCGGTGCCACCGCCCCGCGACTGAGGCCGTAGAGCTCGACCTTCTTCTCGACCAGCATCACGGCCGCCTCGACGAAGGCCTCGAACACGCCGTGGCCCTCGGTGGCCACCGACGGGAACGCCGGGATGTCGGCGCGGAAGCGGAACTGGCGATCGAGCTCGTTCTCGCTCAGGATGTCGTCGAGGTCGCGCTTGTTGTACTGCAGCACGATCGGCACGTTCTCACTGGTGCCGCTGCTGGTGCGCAGGTTCTCGCGCATGCTCTGCAGCGATTCGAGGTTCTCCTGCAGCCGGCTGGTCTGGCTGTCGACCACGAACACCACCGCATCGGCGCCCTGCAGCACGTACTTGCGCATCTGCCGGTACTTCGGCTGCCCCGGCACGGTGAAGCCCTGGATGCGGATCTTGAAGCCGCCGACCTGGCCGAGGTTGATCGGCAGGAAGTCGAACAGCAGGGTCGAGTCCTCTTCGGTGTTGATCGACACCAGTTGGACCTCGTTGCGCGGGCAGAAGATGCCGTGCACCTGCTGCAGGCTCGTCGTCTTGCCGCCGACACCGACGCCGTAGTAGACGAGCTTGGCGTTGATCGTGCGTTCCGCGACGTTGATGAATCCCATCGGCGTTGGTGGTGCGAGAAACCGCCCATCGGGGCGAGCGCACGGAACATCGACCACCGGCCCGCCCCACCTTCACCCGATCATCGCCCGCGGCCGTTCCTGACCAACGGCGAGGCCGGCCCGGCATTCAGCGCGGCACCCAGCCGCGGTCGGCGCGCGCCACCGGCACCAGCGCGAACCAGGCCGCCCGCTCGGCGGCGACCGACGCCGCCAACGTCGCCGCCACCATCGCCGGCGTGACCAGGCTCAGGGCGTCGACGTCGATGCCGCGCTGGCGGACCAGCAGCCAGGTCTGCAGCCGGCCGGGCAGGGCCCGCGGCAGGCGGCCGAGTTGGTGCAGCGCCTCGCCACCCGGCAGCGACAGCTCGGCGTACAGGAGTCGTACCGCAGCGGCGACCTCGGCGGCGGTCGGCGGCTCGGCGCGCAGGCTGACCAGCAGGTCTTCGAGCTCGCGGCGGGCGGCGCCCGCCTCGGCGGCGGCATCGGCCGCCGCCACCTGCCCTGGCAGCAGCTCTTCGCCGTCGCGCCCGCGCCGGCAGCACAGCAACAGCGGCTCGGCTTCGAGCCAGGACCAGCGCACCAGCGGCGCCCGGCCGAGCACCTCGGGCCCGCGCAGGCGCAGACGCCGGGAAGCCCGCGCCCGCAGGATCTCGACGGCGACCGCGAACACCGGCCACTCGGCCGGCGGCGGCGCCACGAACGCGGCGGCGACGAACGGGCCGTCGATGCGCGGGTGGGTGGCGACGGGCATGGTTGTCGACGGCGCCGCGGCCAGGGCCGCAACCGGGGCTCTGGGCCCTGGCGGCGCCGCAGGCAGCGCAGGCCACACCACCGCCGCCAAGGACGCGCGCGCCGCCGCGCTGGCGGCGCCGAGCGCGCCCCCGCCCACAAGGACCGGCTCCCGCAGCCGCGCCCGCACCACCGCCGGCTGCAGCTTCGCGATCGCCGCCGCATCGCCGGCCGGCGCGCGCCGTGCGGCGCCAACGAGCAGCCGCCGCCGCGCCGCGGCTTCGAGCGTGGTGCCCGGATAGACCGACTCGACGTCGTCCGCGGCCAGGGCCGCGCGCGCCACCACCAGCGCCAAGGTGTCGGCGGCGAGCGGCGCTTCGTCGTCGAGCCGCGCCTGCACGAACGCCGCCGGCGCCGCCGGCTCGGCGCCGCCGACGAGGCCGAAGATCACGGTGGCATCGCCGGTCACCCGCTGCCCGCTGGCCAGCAGCGCCGGCACCGCCGCCCGCGCGCGCAGCAGCCGGCACTCGGCGAGCACCGCCGCGGCGCCGGGCACGGACTCTTCGTCGTACCCCTGCTGCCACAACAGCGCGACCGCGGTGGCGGTCGCCCCCGGGATCTCGTGCCAGACGAAGCGCTGCTGCTGCGCTGGTGAAGCCACCCCCGACAAGGCCGCGACCAGCGCGGCGATCAGCACACTTCGCACAACCGACCTCCTTCGACGGCGACGATGCGGTGCGCGACCGTGCGCGCGAGTTCGTGGTCGTGGGTGACCAATACGAGGGCGAGGCCCCGGCTGCGCTGCAGCGTCAGCAGCGTCGCCATCACCGTCACCGCCGCGGCGCGGTCGAGCGAGGCGGTCGGCTCGTCGAGCACGAGCACGTCCGGGGCCACCGCGATCGCCCGCAGCAGCGCGGCGCGGCGGCGTTCGCCGCCCGACATGCGCGCCACCGGGCTGTCGAGCAGCGCCGCCGGCAACTGCACCGAGCTCATGCCGGCGCCGGCGTCGAAGTACGGCGCCGAAGCCTCGGCCAACAGCCCGCGCAGGCGGCGCCCCGGCGTCAGCGAGGCCTGCGCGTCCTGGCAGACGAGCTGCACGGCAGCCGCGCGCGGCGGCCGCGTCACCTCGCCACGATCGGGCCGCCGGTGGCCGGCCAGCACCCGCGCCAACGTGGTCTTGCCGGCCCCCGACTCGCCGACGATGGCGACGATCTCACCGCGGTGCAGCACAAAGTCGACGCCGCCGAGCACGACGCGCGCGCCGTAGGCGACGTGGAGCCCGCGCGCCGCCAGCAGCGGCACGCTGCCGATCGCCGCCGTCGAGCGCGGCGGCCACGGCGCGGCTTCGGGTTCCCCCGGTTCGAAGCTGCCCGCCTTCGCCACCAGCACCGCGGCGCCGAGGTCGCGCAACAGCCGCAGGTCGTGCGTCGCCATCAGCACCGCCGAGCCGCTGCCGACCAACGCCCGCAGGTGGTTCAGCAGCTCGGAGTAGTTGCCGCCGTCGAGGCTCGCCGACGGCTCGTCGGCCACCACCAGCTTCGACTGGCGCAAGAACGCGATCGCCAGCAACACCCGCTGCGCCTGGCCGCCGGAGATCTGGTGCGGCAGGCGTTCGCACAGCGCGGCCGCCTCGCCGATGCCGAGTTGCTGCAGCGCCGCCACCACCCGCGGCCGCGGCTGCCACGTCGCCTGTTCGATCTGGCTGCCGACCGGCTGCAGCGGATCGAGCGCGGCGTGGGCATCCTGCATCAGGAAGGTGACGTCGTGGCGCAGGCAATGTGCCCGTTCGGCGGCCGGCATGGCGGCGAGCGCGCGGCCCGCGAAGGCGACGCGGCCCGCTGCCGACCAGCCGTCGCGCCGCAGCAGGCCGAACAGCCCCGCCAGCAGCGTCGACTTGCCACAGCCCGATGGCCCGTAGAGGGCCCCGACGCGCCCGGGCTCGAGCCTCAGTTCCGGCACCCGGACGGCGAAGCCGGGGCCCTGCACCGAGAAGCCAGCGACGTCGAGGAGGGAAGGCACAGAGGCGCCATCGCACGCGATCGCCGCGGCGGCTGCAAGCACTTCGCGGCGGCGGCGGCCGGTATGCTGGCGGCATGCGCCGTCTCCGCTGGTTCTTCGCCTGCCTCTGCCTCGCCGCCGCCGCCGGCGCCCAGACCCCGCTGCAGCAACTGCAGCAGCAACTGCGCGAGGAGGCGCGCCAGCTCGCCGCCCGCTCGCCATCGGAGACCGAACGGGAGCAGCTGCTGACCCAGCAGATCGCGCGGCTGGCGGACTTCGTCGGCAAGCAGGCCAAGGGTGACGACCGCTGGAACGGTCGCCTGATGCTCGCCGACTTCCAGCTCGCGCGCGGCGATCGCCCGGCGGCGACGGCGACGCTGCGCGGCATCGACGCCGCGGCGGCGCCGGCCCTGCTGCTGGTGACCGCGGCCACGATGGCGCAACACCTCGGCCTGCGGACCGAGCGCGACGCCTGGCTCGACGCCGCCCTGGCCAAGCCGGCCCCCGTCGACGACCAGTTGGCGATGGCGCGGCTGCTGCAGCTCGTGCTGCGGGAGGTCGAACGTGGCGAGAAGCTGCTCGCCCGTCTGCTGGCAGACGCCGGTGACGACGAGGCCCGCGCCTACATCCGCTGGCACCGCGGCGACATCCTGCGCGACCGTGACGACCTGCCCGAGAACTCCGGCTTCGAGGAGTTCGCCCGGCTCGCCAAGGACCTGCCGTCGACCTACTGGGGCAGCGTCGCCGCGGACCGCCTGCGCGCCACCGAGCTGAAACCCGGCGAGCCGGCGATCGCGTTCACCGCCAAGGCCCGCGACGGCAGCGAGCTGTCGCTGGCCGCCTGCCGCGGCAAGGCCGTCGTGCTGGCCTTCTTCAGCGGCAGCGACTACGACACCGCGACCCTGATCGGCAAGCTGCGTGAGCTGCAGAACCGCCGCCGCGAGGCCCTGCAGGTGATCGGCATCTGCCTCGACACCGACACCGCGGCCGTGGCCAACGCGGTGCGCACGTTCGGCATCGACTTCCCGGTCATCGGCGACGGCAAGGGCCCGATGCTCGACATCGCCCTGCGCTACGGCATCGAGGGGCCGACCGTGCACGTGATCGACAAGGCCGGCAAGGTGCAGGCGCTCGGCCTGCACGTCGGCACCGCCGACGCGCGCGCCGAATTCGACGACGCCGTCGAACGCGCCTGCCGGTGAAGCGACGGTCGACCGCCGGCCCGCTCACCGGGATGCCCCAAGGTGCCAAGTCAGCGTGCAGCCACTGGCGATGCGCGCGGCGAGCGAGTGCTGCTGCCCCTCGACGCTGAGCTGCAGCAGCACCGGACCAGGCAGGATCTCCAGATCGACGCCGCTGCAGCGCGTCGGCAGCCGCCGTTCGCCACCGCTCTCGTCGTGCACCTGCAACAACCCAGGCGCGGCCAGCGGCGGTTCGAAGGTGATGCGCAACGGCACCAGCTGACGCCGGCCCTGGTCGGGTGCGGGTGGCGCTGCACCACAGGCTGCAACGAGCAGCCAGACCACCGGCGAGGCCTTCACGGCAGCGCTGTCACTGCCGGCGGAACCGTGCCTGCTCCGGATCGTGCACCGCCGCCGCGTGCACCTCGGGCCGGTTGGCGGCGAGGTGGCGCAGGATGGGCCAGCAGTCGGCGGCATCGGCGCCGACGGCGGCCGCCAGCGCGCGCACGCCCTGGGCCTCGTCGGTCAACGCCGCCAACAGACGCTGCTGCAGCGCCAACACCACGGCCGCGGCCTTCTTGCCGGCTTCGACGCCGGGTTGGTGGAAGGCGTTGACATCGACGAGTTCGGCGTAGAGCGCGACCGTGCGTTCGAACAGCGCCACCAGGGCGCCGAGCACACGTTCGTCGAGTTGGTCGACGCTGAGGGTCGCCGAGCGCCGTCCGTTCTCGAACAACGCCGCGCGGGTGCCCTGCCAGAAGCCGTCGAGGTAGTCGCCCGAGGTGACGCCGGGCGCGACCTCGAAGTGGCCGGCGGCCCGGTCCCGCAGCACGCGAACGAACAGACCGAAGAAGTCGTGTACGCCGTCGCGCAGCTGCTGCACGTAGGCGTGCTGGTCGGTCGAGCCCTTGTTGCCGTAGACGGCGAGGCCTTGGTGCACGACACGGCCGCTGCGGTCGAGCTGCTTGCCGAGCGACTCCATCACCAGCTGCTGCAGGTAGCGCGACAACAGCAGCAGGCGGTCCTTGTACGGCAGCACGACCATCGCCCGCTGGCCACGGCCGTCGCCTTCGTGGTGCCAGAACGCCGCCAGCATCGCCGCCGGGTTGCGCCGCACGTCGTCGCGCCGCGTGGCGTCGTCCATCGCCGCGGCGCCGGCCAGGAACGCGCGCAGGTCCATGCCGAGCAGGGCCCCGGGCAGCAGCCCCACCGCCGACGTGATCGAGGTGCGACCGCCGACCCAATCCCACATCGGGAACGTCGCCACCCAGCCTTCGTCGGTCGCGCGCTGGTGCAGCTTGGAGCCCGGGGTCGTCACCGCCACCGCCCGCGGCGCGAAGGCGAGCCCCTGCTGCTTCACCGCACGTTCGACCTCGAGCATGCCGTTCTGCGTCTCCGGCGTGCCGCCGGACTTGCTGATGACGATGACCAGGGCGTCGGCGAGGCTGCCGACGCGTTCGAGCGCGAGGTCGATGCCCTCCGGGTCGGTGTTGTCGAGCACCGTCAGGTCCATCGGCGCCTCGGGGCCACCGAAGACGTCGCCGAGCAGCATCGGCCCGAGCGCCGAACCACCGATGCCGCACAGCACCACCTTGGTGAAGGCGCCGCCCTCGGGCGGCACCAGCCGGCCGCCGTGCACGGCGGCAGCGAAGGCCTCGATCGCGGCGATCGTCTGGACGATCTCCTCCTCGATCGCCGGCGACGGCGCCAGGCCCGGCGCGCGCAGCCAGAAGTGGCCCACCATACGTTGCTCGTCGCGGTTGGCGATGGCGCCACCTTCCAGCGCCCGCATCGCCGCGAGCCCGCCCCGCAGCGCCGGCAGCAGCGCCTCGACATCGGCGGCGTCGAGGCCGCCGTGGCCGAGGTCGAGCTCGACGAACGGGTCGTCGAGCGTGCAACGCCAGCGCAGGTAGTGGGCAAGACGGTCACCGGCAGGATCAGTAGCCATGCGTTCCTCGCAGCGGGCGCGATGGTAGTCTCGGCACATGGAACGCTCCACGGCGATCCTGCTCGCCCTGCTGGCCTACCTGCTCGGCCTCGCCGCGCTCGGCTGGGCGGCGCACCGCCGCACCACCGATGCCCGCGGCTTCTACCTCGGTGGGCGCACGCTCGGGCCGTGGGTCACGGCGCTGGCCGCGAACGCCAGTTCGTCGTCGGCCTGGAGCCTGCTCGGCGCCAGCGGCTTCGCCTACCTGCACGGGCTCGCGGCCTTGTGGCTGCTGCCGGGCTGCGTCGGCGGCTTCCTGCTCAATTGGTTCGTGGTGGCGCCGCGCCTGCGCCGCGACACCGGCGCCGCGGTGACCCTGACCGAGTACCTCGCCGGCCCGCCCGGAGCAGCCTGGCAACGGCCGCTGGCCTGGACCGCGTCGCTGCTGACGCTCGCTTCGCTGCTGACCTACGTCGCCGCCCAGGTGCAGGCCGCGGGGGCCGCGTTCGAACACGCCTTCGCCACCGGTGCGGTGACCGGCGTGCTGCTCGGGGCCTCGGTCACGGTCGCCTACACGCTCGCCGGCGGCTACCTCGCCGCCAGCATCACCGACACCCTGCAAGGCCTGCTGATGGTGCTCGTCGCCGTCGTCGTACCGGCCGCCGCGGTGCTGCACCTCGCCGACGCCGGCGGCTTCTGGCAGCACGTCGGCGCCATCGACGCGCCGGGATATCACGACGTCTTCGGCGGCCGCAGCGGCGCCGCCGCCGCGGCGTTCGCGTTCGGCCTGTGCGGCATCGGCCTCGGTTATCCCGGCCAGCCCCACGCGGTGAACAAGTACATGGGCATGGCGCCGACCGCGTCGATGACCGTGGCGCGCACGGTCGGCATCAGCTGGGCCGTGCTGCTCTACACCGGCATGCTGCTGCTCGGCTGGGCCGTGCGCGCCGCCTGGCAACTGCCGCCGCGGCAACACGAAGACGCGCTGTTCGAAGCCAGCCGGCAGCTGTTCCCGCCGCTCGTCGACGGCCTCGTGCTGGCAGCGGTGCTGGCGGCGATCATGTCGACCGTCGACAGCCAGTTGCTGGTCTGCGCCAGCAGCGTCACCCACGACCTCGGTTTTGCGCGCGGCGACCAGCGCCGCCAGCTGCGGCTCGCCCGCACGACCGTGCTGGCGATCGGGGTCGGCGCCACCATCGCCGCGCTGCTGCTGCCGAAGAACGTCTTCGACAACGTGCTGTTCGCCTGGGCGGCGCTCGGCTCCGGCTTCGGCCCGTTGCTGCTGGTGCGCCTGTGCCGCGGCCCGGTGGCACCCCGGTGGGCGCTGGCGTCGATGCTGACCGGCGCCGGCCTCGCCATCGCCGGCTTCTACGTGCCGCTGCTCGCCCCCGGCTTCGCCGACCGTGTGTTGTCCTGGCTGCTGGCGCTCGCCCTGGCGCTGCTGGGCAGTCGCCGCCGCTGAACACGTTCCGCCTTCACTGCCGCGGGCCCTGGCGCCGATAGCACGGCCCGAAGGAGAGCAAGTCATGGCGGATCGCTGCAGGACCGTGATCGTCGTTCCCACCGTGCGCGAGCAGTGCATGGCCCAGTTCCTCGCCGCGTGGGAGCCCGAGTTCGCCGGCGTCGAGCTGGTCGTCGTCGAGGACAACCCGACGCGGTCGTTCGAGCTGCGCACCAGCGCCGACGTCTCGCACTACTGCTGGCAGGACATCGATGCCCAGCTCGGCGACGACGCCTGGATCGTGCCGCGCCGCACCGACTGCGTGCGCAGCTTCGGCTACCTCGAGGCGTTTCGGCGGCAGCCCGACATGATCGTCACGCTCGACGACGACTGCATGCCGCCCGCCAGCGGCCCGCGCGGCTTCCTGGCCGCACACTGGCAGCGCCTCGAACAAGGCGGCCGCGACGAGGCATGGGTCTCCACCACCACCGGCACCGTGCCGCGCGGCGTGCCGTACCTGACGCGCACGCGGCAGACCCGCTGCGTCGTCAACCACGGCCTGTGGACGAACGTCATCGACTACGACGCGGTGACGCAGCTGGCGCAGGTGCGCACGCCGACGCCGGTCGCGTTCCCCGACCAGACCATCCCGCGCGGCGCCTACTTCCCGATGTGCGGCATGAACCTGGCGTGGCGACCGGAGCTGACGCCGGCGATGTACTTCCTGCTGATGGGCCGCGATTGGGGCGTCGACCGCTTCGGCGACATCTGGTGCGGCCTGTTCGTGAAGCGCATCACCGACCACCTCGGCCTCGCCGTCAACAGCGGCAGCCCGACCGTGCACCACGCCCGCGCCTCGAACGTGTGGGCGAACCTGCGCAAGGAGGCGCCCGGCATGGAGCGCAACGAGACCTTGTGGCAGTTGGTCGACCGCACCGTGCTGACCGCCAACACCGTGCTCGGCTGTTACCGCCAGCTCGCCGACGCGGTCGGACGCGCGGCGACGACCACCGACGACTGGTTCACCCGCGCCGGCGCCGCGATGCACCGCTGGTGCAACCAGTTCGAGCCCGTGACCATCCCGGCCGTGGCCCCGCGCCGCGCCGCCGTCGCCGACCACCGGGTGCTGGTGTGACGACCCGGCCGCCGGTCGTGGTGGTGTTCGCGACCTTGCAACACGCCGCCACGCTGCCGGCCCTGCTCGACGCGCTCGACCAGACCACCTGGCCCGGCCTCGGCGTGATCGCCATCGACTGCGGTTCGACGGACGGCTCGCGCGAACTGCTGCAGCAGCGCGCCGCGCGCGGCGACCGCAGCTTCCGGTGGCTCGACGGCCGTGGCCTCGGCCGTGCCAGCGCGCTGGCGATGGCCATGGCCGAGGCCCCCGGGGCCGACATCGTGCGCTTGCACGCCGACGTCGTGCCCGACGACCCGGACTGGCTCGAACGGCTGTTCCGGGTGCTGCAGCAATACCCCGCCTGCGGCATCGTCGGCGGCAAGATCGTCTTCGCCGGCGGTCGCGTGCAGAGCTGCGGCCGCGACCTGATCACCGGCCTCGGCATCGTCGAGGGCTTCAGCGACCGGCGACACCTCGAGAACGACCGCGACGACGTCGCCGCGGCCGCCGAGGTCGACGGCGTCGGCGGGCACCTGTGCTGGATCCGCCGCGCCGTGCTCGACGCCACCGGCGGCCTCGACCGCGGCTACGACCCGGTCGGCGGCGACGACGACGACCTCTGCCTCGCCGCGCGCTGGCACGGCTTCACCGTCATGGTCGAACCGGCCGTTCGTGGCGTGCACCACAGCCCGCGGCCGACGCACCTGCTGGCCACCGGCGTGCAGGAGCCGAGCGGCCTGCTCGATCACGCGCTCGCCGCCCGCCGGCAGCTGGCGGCGGGCCACCACGACTACTTCCACCAGAAGTGGGGCTTCGACCCCAAGGCACCCGACCTGCACGAGGTACGGCGACGCTACGGCCATACGCGCATCTGCTGGCGCATCGGCGAACGGCTGACCGAGCGCCTGCCGGCGCAGCCCGCGGTCGACGTCTGCGTGGTGACGTGGAACAGCCGCGCCGTGCTGCCGCGCATGCTCGACCACCTGGCCCGGACCCGCTGGCCGGAGCTGCGGCTGTTCGTCGTCGACAACGGCAGCAGCGATGGCACCGTCGGCTGGCTGCAAGAGCGCGCGGCGACGCTGCCGTTCCCGCTGCAGGTCGAGTCGTTGCCGCAGAACGTCGGCATCGCCCAGGCGATGAACCTCGCCTTCGCCAAGGGCACCGCGCCGATCGTCGCCCGCCTCGACGACGACGCCTTCGTGCCGCCCGACTGGCTCGAACGCATGGTGCCGCGCTTCCACCAGCGCCCGTACGCCGGCATGGTCGGGCCGCGCATCAGCAACGACCACGACGGCTCCTTGCAGTGTGGCCCCGGCCGGCTGTGGCCGGCGCCGCTCGCGCACGTCGCCCCCGGCGAAGGCGATCGCCTGCGTGGCCTCGCCCGCGTCGTCACCGTGCGCGGCTGCTGCAACCTCTACCGGCGCTCGGTGCTGGCGACGGTCGGCGGCCTCGACATCCGCTTCTCGCCGAGCCAGTTCGACGAGCTCGATCACCACCTGGCGCTCGCCGTCGCGGGCTACGAAGTGCTCTACGACGGCGAGGTCGAGGTCGGCCACCGCCTCGTCGCCGGCCGGCAGTCGACCGCGGCCGGGCACGGCAACTTCCGCGGCAACCGCACCAAGGTGCTGGCAAAGTGGGGCGGCGACCCGTGGCCCGCGCTGGAGCGCGCCATCGACCTGTCGATCGACGGCCGCCTGCTGCCGGCCGACGGCGACACCAGCCGCATGCGCGCGGCGCTGCCGTCGCTGCCGCCCGGACCACCCACGCCCCGGCCGCGGGATCCGGCCGAGCTGGCGCTGTACCACGAACTCGCGCGATCGAGCCGCACCGTGCTCGCGCGCGGCGGCCCGCTCGACGCCTGGTGGCAGCACGTCGTCGCCATAGCCGAGCAGGCGCTCGCCGACGCCGATCCGCTGCTCAACGCCGTCGCCAGCCAGTTGCAGGAGCTGCGGCCCGACGAGCCGCAGGCGCTGATGACCGTGGCCCGCTTCCACGCCTACGACGGCAACCCCGAGCTCGCGGCGCGCGTGGCGCGCTGGGCCCTGCGGCTCGCGCCGCACGACGCCCGCCTGCGCGCGGCGGCCGAGGCCCTGACGACGCCGGCCGCGACCTTCACTCCGTTCGCGGCGGCCCCCGCCTCGGCGCGCCGGCCGGCACCAACACGCGTGCTGCTGCTGCCGCCGCTGCGGCCCGACCACGGCCCGATCGACGACGCCGTCGCCGACACCTACGCCGCCCTGGCCGCCGTTGGCGTGCCCGCGCGCATCGAACGCGACCTGGTGCCGACGCTCGCCGGCGTCGAGGTCGTTCACGCCTTCGGCCTCGGCGACGCCACCACGCTGCTGCCGCGGCTGCAGGCCGTTCGCGCCACGGCGCCGCACGTGCGCATCGTGCTGTCGAGCCTCAGCCCCGACCCCGGCCCCGCCAACTGGCTCGGTGCCTGGCTCGCCAACGTGATGTTCGCGCCTGCGGCGACGCTGCGGCGGCACTTCGCGGCGGCTGCCAACGGCAGCCTGCAGGTGCCCGGCGCCAACGGCCGCCACCTGCCCGGCGACGGCTCGCCGGTGGCGCGCGACTACGAACGGCGCTGCCTCGACTTCGTCGACCGGTTGCTGGTGCACCACCCGCACGAAGCGGCCTGGCTGGCGCGGCGATGGCCCGAACGACAACCGCAGCTCCTGGAGCTCGGCTGCGCCGAAGCGACGACCGGGCCAGCAGGCCGCCACCGCGCCCGCGTGCCCTACGGCGGCGCCATCAGCCTCGGTGCGCGCGACGTGCCGGGCCACCACGCCGCCATGGTGCTCGCCCTCGCCGGCAGCGACGTGCCGCTGAGCCTGTGCGGCCAGCCCGCGTTCCCGTTCGCCGAGGCCCACCTGCGCCGCAGCGCGCCCGGCGGGGTGCACTGGTTGCCTGCGATGGCCGGCGCCGAACGCGCCGCGGCGCTGCGGCAGAGCGCCGTGCTGCTGTGGCTGCCGGCCGCGCCGACGTCGTTCTCGCTGCCGGTGCGCGCGGCCCTGTGTGGCGCCGGGCTCGTGCTCGCGCGCGGCGTCGGGGCCGAAGCGCTGTTCGGCGACCACGCCTGCTACGTCGACCCCTGCGACCTCGACGCGCTGCGGCACGCGGTGCTGGCGGCGCGGGCGGCCTGGCAGCCCGAAGCGCCGGCCCCGTGGCGGCGCGACCTCGCCGCCGTCTGGTCGTTGCGCGCCGCCGGCGAACGGCTGTTGGCGAACTACGGGCTCGCCAGCCGTGCCGCCCCGAGCCCGCGCGCCCACCACCACGATCTGCGCACCGCGCCGGTCTGAGCCGTGGCACCGCCGCGACGCCGCCGCGTGCTCCCGTTCGACCCCAGCAACCGATAGAACGTGCCGCCAACCGCCACCCATGCGCCAGTCCTACCTCGTCTTCGGCCAACCCCTGATCGAACAACCCGAGATCGATGAGGTGCTCGCGTGCCTGCGCAGCGCCTGGCTCGGCACCGGCCCACGCGCCGCCGAGTTCGAGCGCCGCATCGCCGCCTACAAGGGCGTGCCGCACGCCGTCGGCCTCAACTCGTGCACGGCCGGCCTGCACCTCGGCTGCCTCGTGCTCGGCCTCGGCCAGGGCGACGAGGTCATCACCACGCCGATGACGTTCTGCGCCTCGGTCAACGCCATCGTGCACGCCGGCGCCACGCCCGTGCTCGCCGACGTCGACCCGGTGACGATGAACATCGACCCGGAGCAGGTGCGTCGGCGCATCACGCCGCGCACGCGCGCCATCCTGCCGGTGCACTTCGCCGGTCGCGCCTGCGACATGGACGCGCTGATGTCGATCGCCAAGGAGCACGATCTGCGGGTGATCGAGGACTGCGCGCACGCCATCGAGACCGAGTACCGCGGCCAGAAGGCCGGCGCCATCGGCGACCTCGGCGTCTTGAGCTTCTACTCGACCAAGAACATCGTCACCGGCGAAGGTGGCATGGTGCTGACGCGCGACCCCGATCTCGCCAAGCGCACCAAGATGATGGGCCTGCACGGCATGAGCGCCGACGCCTGGAAGCGCTTCACCGACGACGGCTACAAGCACTACGACGTCGAGGAAGTGGGCTTCAAGTACAACCTGATGGACCTGCAGGCGGCCATCGGCATGCACCAGATCACGCGCATCGAGGCCTACTGGCAGCGCCGCCTCGTGATCTGGAACCGCTACCTGCGCGAGTTCGCCGACCTGCCGATCGGCCTGCCGGCGCCGTGGCCGGCCAACGAACGCCACGCGCTGCACCTGTTCACGATCCTCGTCGACGAACGCCGGTGCGGCATCTCGCGCGACGAGATGCTGATGCGGCTGCACCGGCAGAACATCGGCACCGGCGTGCACTACCGGGCCATCCCGGGCATGAGCGTCTACCAGCGGCGCTACGGCTGGCGCGCCGACGACTGCCCGCACGCGAAGACGATCGGCGACCGCACGCTGTCGCTGCCGCTGTCGGCGAAGCTCACCGACGACGACGTCGGCGACGTCATCAACGCGGTGAAGCAGGCGCTCGGCGCGTGAGCGTGAGGGCGCCGCTCAGCCTTCGCTGATGCGCTCGATGTCGGCGCCGATGCCGTGCAGCTTCTCCTCGATGCGCTCGTAGCCGCGGTCGATGTGGTAGACGCGGCGCACGTCGGTCGAACCTTCGGCGACGAGGCCGGCGAGCACGAGGCTGGCCGAAGCGCGCAGGTCGCTGGCCATCACCGGCGCGCCACGCAGGTGCTCGGTGCCTTCGATGATCGCGGTGGCGCCTTCGCGGCGGATGCGCGCGCCGAGCCGCGCCAGTTCGGCGGCGTGGATGAAGCGCTCGGGGTAGATCTTCTCGGTGATGACGGAGACGCCGTCGGCGCGCGCCATCAGCGCCATGAACTGCGCCTGCAGGTCGGTCGGGAAGCCCGGGTAGGCCATCGTCGTGACGTCGACGGCGCGCAGGCGGCCGCCCGGCGTCGGCAGGTTGCGGATGAAGTTGTTGCCGACCTCGAACTCGGCGCCGGCGGCCTTCAGGCGGTCGAGCACCGCGAGCAGGTGCATCGGTTCGCAATCCTGCACCACGACGTCGCTGTTCATCATGATCGCGCCGCACAAGAACGTGCCGGCCTCGATGCGATCCGGGATCATCGTCCACTCGCAGCCGTGCAGCGTGTCGACGCCTTCGACCACGAGCAGGTGGCTGCCGATGCCGCGAATGCGCGCGCCGCAGGCGTTGAGGAAGCGACAGAGGTCCTCGACCTCTGGCTCCATCGCCGCCGATTCGATGTAGGTCGTGCCGGTGGCCAAGGTCGCCGCCATCACCACGTTGGCGGTGCCGAGCACGGTCGAACCCATGTTGCCGCCGAGGAACACGGCGCCGCCGCGCGGCCGGCCGGTGACGGTGACGTAGCCCTTGTCGATCTCAGTGGTGCCACCGATGTCCTGGATGCCCTTGATGTGCAGGTCAACCGGGCGATGGCCGAGCGCACAACCACCTGGGTAGCTGACGCGCGCACAACCGCGGCGCGCCCACAGCGGACCCAGCACGACGAAGCTCGCCCGCATCGTGCGCACGAGGTCGTACGGGGCTTCGTAGAGGGTCTTGTCCTTGGCCTCGATCTCGAGCACGCCGTCTTCGCGCCAGTGGTGCACGACGCCGAGCCGACCGAGGATGCGCAGCATGTTCTCGATGTCGGTCAGCCTGGGCATGTTGCGCAGGACGATCGGCCCATCGACGAGCAGCGATGCCGCCAGGATCGGCAGCGCGCCGTTCTTGCTGCCGGAGACACGAACGGTGCCGCGGAGACCGCGGCCACCCCGGATGCGGATACGATCCAAGAGAGCCCCTCCGGCCACTCGCGTGGCCAACCAGCGTGGTCGGCGACCGTGAAGTCAGCAGTGGAGATCCACCGCGTCGGTTTGCAGCGCCCCGCCGCAGAACCGCACACCGCCCACCGGGCCGAGGCACCGTGCAAGGGACCCCGGACACCGAAACCAAGGGAGACGAAACAGGACGAGTCACCGACGACACGCCAGCGAACGGCCCTGTGCTGCCCGCGGGTCGCGGCGCCGTTCTCCCCAAGGTGAGCCTCAGGGGAGATGCTCGACGTGCAGGCGGCACGACGATCAGGCGCTTGGACTTGCGGCATCCTGTGGATCGTTCTCCACAGTCATTCCAGACAGTTGACCGGCCGTTCGACAACCTGCTGCCGGTGATGCCGTCTTAGCGATGCCATGGCGCGGTGCAAGCAATCCTCGTCAGTTCTTCTGCAGAACCGAACATCGAGTGGCGTGCACAGCAACTGCGGCGATCACGGCGGGCTCGGGAAGTCGTCGAGGTGCTCGGCCAGATCGACGATCACGGCGTCGAACCGCAGGTCGGCGGCGAAGCGGCAGACACGTTCGCCGGCGCGGTCGAGCACGTAGACGCGGCCCGCGGCGTCGTTGGCCAGCGCCACCACCCCGTCGCTGTGGGTGCCGAGGTCGCCGACCGGCAGTTCGCGTCCGGTCGGCGCGAACCGCACGAGGCCAGCCCGATCGCCGCGGTCTGCCGCCAACAAAGAACCATCGGCGAGCCGCGCCACCGCGAACGGTCGCGCCAAGGCTCCGGCCTCGGCGCAACGCAGCTCGGCGATGAAGCCGCCGTCGGGACGGAAGCGCTGCAGCGTGCCGCGCAGCGTGTCGGCGACGACGACGCCGGCGCCGTCGGCGCAGATTGCGCGCGGCGCCCCGAACGCGCGTTCGACGTCGCCACCAGAGGCCAGCGGCCGCAGCACGGCGCCGCGGCGATCGAAACACTGCACGCCGCGCCGCCGCGGCTGCTCCCCCATCACCACGTAGATGCGGTCGTCGAACACGGCGACCGCGTGCGGACGGTCGAGCACGCCCGGGCGATCGCGGCCGGCGTCGCCGGCCACGGGCGGCGGCAGGCCGAAGTCGCCGAGATGGCGGCCGAAGGCGCTGAAGTGGCAGACGCGATCGCCGTGCGGATCGGCGACGTAGAGGTGGAAGTGCTCGTCGATGGCAAGCCCACCGGCGTCCGCATAGCCTCCGCGCCCCGCCGGCAGCGTCCACGCCGACACCCGCTGCCTCGCTTCGAGGTCGAACAGGAAAACATGCCCGCGCGACGCGCTGTAGGTCACACCGAGGAGATTGCCGCGCACCGCGAGACCGCCGAGCATGGCCGCATGCTACGGCCCCGGGTCGAGGCGCGCGCCGCCGCTCTGCTGCTCCTGCTGCCGCTCGCCACCGCGTGCTCGACGCTGCCAGCGCCGCAGTATCCACCGTTCACCGAGTTGGCGGTCCGCGCCGACTGTGTGGTGCCGGCGAACGGCCGCCTGCGGGTGCCGGCGTCGTCGCGCGACTGCGTCGTGTACGAACTCGCCACCACCCCCGGTGCCGCCGGCGAGGCCTTCGGCGCCGATGGCGAACGCTGGCTGTTGTTCACGCCGGGCACGCGCGTGCAAGTCGGCTGCCGCTTCCGCGTCTACGCGGCCACCGGGGACGCGCGCCGCGACGCCGCCACCTGGTTGCCGGACGCCGTCGCGATCGAGACCCTGACGCCCGGACCGTGACGTTCGCCGGCCGCGCCGTGGCACCGGCCAGGGGCACCGCTACAGTCGCCGCATGACCAGAGCCCGTCGCTGGCCCGCCGTCCTGCTGCTCGCCGCCTGCACGGCGACCGAGCCGGCACCACCCACGACGCCACCGGCCGGGACCGCTGCCGACGCCAGCGCCCGGCGCGGCTTCGCCGACGTCATGCACCGCGTCGACGCGCAGGTGCAGCGCCTCGACCGCCTGCTGCTCGCCGCGGCGCCGGTCGAGCTCGTCGACGCCGCCCACGCCGCCGACGCCACCGCCGAGCTGCTGCGGCTCGGTTACGGCACGTTCGAACGCGCCGACGTCGCCGGCTTCGCGCGGCTGGCGCACGACGCCGAGTCCTGGCTGCTGCAGGTGGCGCTCGAAGCCCGCCAGGGCCACGGCCAGCTCGCCGCCGAGCTGTTCCGCGCCGGCCGCGAACAACACTGCCAGCGTTGCCACGACGCCGTCGACCGCGCCGCACGATGAGCCACGCCCGCCCCAACGATGCCGAACCGCGCGTGGTCATCGACCCGACCACCGGCCGGCCGATCCTGCTGGCGCCGCAGCGCCAGCAGCGGCCGATGCAGACCGGACCGCAGGCGACGGCGCACGCCTGCCCGTTCTGCCCCGGCCACGAACACGAGACGCCGCCGGAGATCGACGCCGAACGTGGCCCCGACGGCTGGTTGGCGCGCGCGTTCGCCAACAAGTACCCGGCCATCACGCAGCACGAGGTCATCGCCGAAGGGGCCCTGCATCAGGAGCACCCCGGCGAACTCGACCTCACCACCGTGCGCCGCTGCCTCGTGCTCTGGCGCCGTCGCCTGTCGGCGATCGAGGCCGTGCCGGGCATCACCTGCGCCTTCCTGTTCAAGAACGTCGGCGCCGCGGCCGGCGCCTCGATCGCCCACAACCACAGCCAGATCCTGGGCCTCGAGTCGCTGCCGCCGCGGCTCTTGCTCGAGCTGCAGCAGGCGCGGGCGCTGCCGGAGTGCCCATGGTGCGCGGCGATGCGCACGGCCGAGGCGGACGGCCGCCTGATCGCCGCCACCACGCACCACCTGGTGCTGGTGCCGGAGCCGCCGAAGCTGCCGCACGAGACCTGGCTGTTGCCGCGGCGCTGCGACGACGACTTCCTGACCAGCGACCTCGACTCGCTGGCGGCGGCCATGTTCGCCTTGTTCCAGGCCGTCGATCGCGGCCTCGGCCGGCCCGCGCTCAACCTGTGGCTGCACCGCGTGCCGCAGGGTGGCCTGCACTGGCACTTCGAGCTGCAGCCGCGCACCGGCCAGATGGCGGGGCTCGAGCTCGGCGGCGACATGTACATCAACTCGGTGCCGGCGACGGCCGCGGCGGCGCAGCTGCGCCGCGGCCTCTCGACGCGTTGATGCGGACCTTTCTGGCCGACCCGGGTTGCAACCCCGGCGGCACGACGGGACAGTCCCGCTCCCGCTCGGTCCCTCTCGCTCTCGCATGACAGAACCACCATCGCAACCGAAGCCCACCCAGCAATGGGGCTCGCGCCTCGGAGTCATCCTCGCCGTCTCCGGCTCGGCGGTCGGCCTCGGCAACTTCCTGCGCTTCCCGGGGCAAGCGGCGCAGAACGGTGGCGGGTCGTTCATGATCCCCTACTTCCTGGCGCTCTTGTTCCTCGGCATCCCGATCGGCTGGGCCGAGTGGGCGATGGGGCGCTACGGCGGCAGGAAGGGCTTCCACTCGGCGCCGGCGATCCTCGGCGTGATCGGCAAGGGCCGCATCGCACGCTACCTCGGCGTCGTCGGCGTGCTGATCCCGCTCGCCGTCTACTTCTATTACATCGTGATCGAGAGCTGGTGCCTCGCCTACGCGTGGGACTACTTCGCGGGCATGGCCGGCTTCGCTCACGGCGTCGGCATCGACGCCAGCCAACCGGTCGCCGAGCAGGCGCGCGTCGCCAGCGAGCACTTCGACAACTTCACCGGCGCCAAGTTCGACGGCGTGATGCTCGACGGCTCGATCCACGAGTCGGTGGTGTTCTGGGCGATCGTCTTCGCCATCAACGTCACGCTGGTCTACCGCGGCATCAGCAAGGGCATCGAGAAGTTCTGCCAGATCGCGATGCCGGTGATGGCCGTGTGTGCGCTGATCGTGCTCGCCCGCGTGCTGACGCTCGGCACGCCCGACGCCGCGCATCCGGAGCAGAACGTCTGGAACGGCCTCGGCCAGATGTGGAACCCGTCGTTCGAGGCGCTGCAGAACCCACAGACGTGGCTCGCCGCCGCCGGCCAGATCTTCTTCAGCCTGTCGGTCGGCTTCGGCGTGATCATCAACTACGCCAGCTACATGAAGAAGCGCGATGACGTGGTCGTCTCCGGCCTGACCGCGTCGGCGACCAACGAACTGTTCGAGGTCGGCTTCGGCGGCATGATCACGATCCCGGCCGCGTTCGTCTTCCTCGGCGCGACCGGCACGCTCGCCGCCGTCTCGGCCGGCTCGTTCAGCCTCGGCTTCAAGACGCTGCCGGTGGTGTTCGCGCAGATGCCGGCCGGCGCCCTGATCGGCGGCTTCTGGTTCTTCATGCTGTTCCTCGCCGCGATCACCAGTTCGTTGTCGATGCTGCAGCCGACGCTCGCGTTCTTCGAGGAGGCCCTCGGCTGGAGCCGCCAGAAGGCGACGACGCTGCTGGTGGCGGTCTCGCTGGCCGGCTCGGCCTTCGTGCTCTGGTTCAGCAAGGACCTCAAGGCGCTCAGCATGCTCGACGACTGGGTCGGCACGCTCGGCATCTTCATCCTGGCGATGGCGCAGATCATCTGCTTCGGCTGGGTGTTCGGCATCGAACGTGGCTGGCGCGAGATGCACTTCGGCGCCCAGCTCCGACTGTGGCCGGTGTGGAAGTTCGTGATCCGCTATCTGACGCCGCTGTTCCTGATCGTCGTGTTCGTCGCCTTCTGCTGGAACAACCTCGGCACCTGGATGCAAGCCGTCGCCGACGACACCACCAAACAACTCTCGATCGGCGTGATCCTGGCCACGATCGGCCTGCTGGTGTTCATCACCTGGAAGGGCGAGCAACGCTGGCGCAAGCTGGGGCTCGACCTCGACGGCAACGAACCGCCGCCCGACGAAGTCCAACCCAAGCGCCAAGGAGGCGTGCGATGACCACACTCGGCCTCGTGATGATGGTGCTCAGCCTGTGTTTCGTGATCGGGCTGGCGTTCTGGTGCTACTACCGCGTGCTGACCGCGCCGACGCCGCCGCCCGAGGAGATCGAGCACTTCCACAACGCCTGAGACGGCTGCCCAGCCGGCCCCGCCTCTGACCATGTTCCGCGCATGACCGGCACGCTCACCGAAGCGCTGTCGCAGAGCCTGCTCGCCGGTGGCCTCGGCACCGCGCTCGGCGCCGTGCCGGTGTTGTTCGTGCGCCGCGTCGGACCGCGCACCGAGTCGGCGCTGGCCGGCTTCAGCGCCGGCGTCATGCTCGCCGCCGCCTTCGTCGGCCTGTTGTTGCCTGCCCTCGAACGCTGCGGCGACGGCGGCTCGGGCTCGTGGCTGGTGCTGCTCGGCACCGCGCTCGGCGCCCTGGCCATCGACCTGCTGCACCGCTCCTCCCCGCACGAGCACTTCGGCAAGGGCCCCGAACACGCCCACCACAGCCGGCTGGCGCGCGTCTGGCTGTTCGCGATCGCGCTCGGCCTGCACAACGTGCCCGAAGGCCTCGCCGTCGGCGTCGGCGTCGCCAGCGGCGATGCGAACGTGAGCTGGCCGGTCACGCTCGCGATCGGCGTGCAGAACGTGCCCGAGGGCCTGATCGTCGCGGTCGCCTTCTTCGCCGCCGGCCAGCGGAAGCGCACCGCGCTCCTGGTGACCTTGCTGACCGGCCTCGTCGAGCCACTCGGCGCCTTGCTCGGCTTCGCCGCCGTGCAGGTGGTGACGAGCGCGCTGCCGGCAGCGCTCGCCTTCGCGGCCGGCGCCATGCTCTACGTCGTCTCGCACGAGATCATCCCGGAGTCGCACCGCGAAGGCCGGTCGTCGGTGGCGACGTTCGGTCTCGTGCTCGGGGTGCTGCTGATGCTGCAGGTCGACGCCGTGCTCGGCTGAACGCGCCGCCCGCTCAGCGCCGCTGCGTCTCGCGCCGCAGGGCCCGCACCTGCGACACCACCACGCCGACGACGATCACCAGCACCGTTGCGAGCAGCACGAACAGCGGCACCGGCGGCATCGTCGCCTGGGCGCCGGTCGCCACCGCCGCGATGCCGCGCACCAGCTCGAACATCAGCGCCTGCAGTGCTACGGCGAGCCAGACCAGCCACGTCATCATCGCCGCCACGACGCGCACCCGAGCCGCCGCCGGCAGCATCTGGAAACGCTGTCGGCCGATGACGTTGATCCAGGTCGGGTGCTTCGCCGCCAGCCTGGTCGCGACCCACGGCAGCAGGAAGCCGAACACGAGGCCGATGCCGGTGGCGAGCGCCGGCAGGCCGAACCAGCTCCAGATGCTGGTCGCGGTCCAGCTGTCCGGCCGTCCCGACAGGTCGAAGTGCATCGGGATGCGCGCTGGCAGCTCCGGCCACGCCAAGGCAGCGATCCACCAGACGGCCACCATCGCCACCACCAGCACGAGGTGCGGAGGCCGCAGCACGCGCCGCCTCAGAAGCTCGCCCAGCCGGGCACGCGCGGATACGGGATCGCGTCGCGGATGTTGGCGAGGCCGCAGATGTAGACGAGCAGCCGCTCGAAGCCGAGACCGAAGCCGGCGTGCGGCACCGAGCCGTAGCGGCGCAGGTCGCGGTACCAGCCGTAGTGCTCGGGCACGAGCCCCATCTTCTGCATGCGCGCGTCGAGCACGTCGAGCCGCTCCTCGCGTTGCGAACCGCCGATGATCTCGCCGATGCCGGGGGCCAGGATGTCCATCGCCGCGACGGTGCGGCCGTCCGGGTTGCTGCGCATGTAGAACGCCTTGATCGCCTCGGGGTAGTTCATCACCACCACCGGCCGGCCGACGTGCTCTTCGCACAGGTAGCGCTCGTGCTCGGTCTGCAGGTCCATGCCCCACTGCGGCGCGTAGTCGAACTTCTTCTTCGCGCGCTGCAGGATCTCGATCGCCTGCGTGTAGTCGATGCGCTCGAACGACTGCTGCAGGAACGTCTCCAGCCGCGCGATCACGCCCTTCTGGATGCGCTCGTCGCAGAACCTCAGGTCGTCCATACGCTCCTGCAGCACGTAGCCGAAGATGTGCTTCAGGAAGCGTTCGGCGAGGTCGGCGTCGGCGGCGAGGTCGGCGAAGGCGATCTCCGGCTCGATCATCCAGAACTCGGCGAGGTGGCGTGTCGTATTGCTGTTCTCGGCG
>JAEUHT010000084.1 GCA_016793265.1 Planctomycetota bacterium | reverse complement strand
CTTGCGCGACGGCACCCTGCAGGTCGTCGACTCCAGCACGCTGGCCCCGAGCTATCGCCTGCGCGCGCCGCGCCGGTCGCGGTGCCTCGCCTTCGATGGTGCGCTGCTGGTCGTCGCCCCCGACCACGCGGTCAGCTGGTTCCGCAGTTTGCGCTGACCCGCACTGTCGTCGCACCGACGCCACCGTCTGGAAAGCGCCACGCGACGCCGTGCAACCGTCTGTTGCGCCGTGCCGCCGATGCGACCGCAACAAGCCTGGCCGAGCGTAACGGCAGCGCCGACTCACCGTCGTAACTCCGCGACTGGATGGCACTAGAACGCGGTGCAAAGGAGCACGCCGCGGCCCCTGGCAGCCTGCTGCCGCACCCGGCGCGCGGTCGATCCCGGTCTGCGACGAACGCTCCCGGCCATGCCACGGCCGGCTGCCCTGCGCCGTTGCTGCCGGTCCATCGCTGCGTCTCAAGCTCCCGAGGCCGGCACGTCGATTGCTCCACAACTACTGCCTCCACAACCCCGCGGCTTCAAGCTGCCTCGCCTGCGAGGCCGAGTTCCCAACATGCGCCTGAATCTGATGTTCTCCCTGGTCCTCTGCCTCGGTGCAGCCGCCTGTGCGGACCACGCTGGCAGCCTGGTCGTCGCCAAGAACAACCCGGAGGCGCCGATCAACGACCCGGACACCAGCGGTGGCTCCGGCGGCACGCAGCCGACCGAACCCCTGAACGGCGGCGGCTCCGGCACCTCGGGTGGTGGTGAGAACGGCGGTGGCGAAGGCAGCGGCGCGTCGGGCGGCAGCTCCTCCGGCGGCGCCGGTGGTGGCGGCGAAGGCGGCGGTGGCACCAGTGGCACGGGCGGCGGTTCCGGCCCCGAAGGCAGCCAGCCCGTTCCCGAGCCGAGCACGCTGCTGCTCGTCGGCACCGGCCTCGCCGGCGCCGCCCTGCTGCGCCGACGCAAGAAGCAGCCGACGGCCTGAGCATGCCTCCGGCGGCTGCGTGCCCTCGGCTGCTGTAATGCGCCGGGCCGCCCGCTCTGATCGCACCTGATGCACGGCCCTGATGACCTGATCCTGCAGAGCCGCATCCCCGCCAGCGCCGAGGGGCACCTGCTGCTCGACTTCCTCTGCAGCCGGTTTCCCTACCACGCGCGGCCGCGCTGGGTCGCCGAGATCGAAGCCGGCCGGCTGTTCGTCGACGAGCGCGCGGCCACGGCCACGACGCGGCTCCGCGGTGGTGCCCAGCTCGCCTACCACAAGCACCACGTCGAACCGTTCGTCGACCGCGACGTGCGCGTGCTGCACGAAGCAGCGGCCCTGCTCGCCGTGCACAAGCCAGCCCACCTGCCGATGCACGCCGACGGCCCGTTCGTGCGCAATACGCTGGTCCACATCCTGCGGCAGCAGTTTGGCCAGGACCTGCACCCCGTGCACCGGCTCGACCGCGAGACCAGTGGGCTCGTGATCCTCGCCCGCACGCTGCCGGCGCGGCAACACCTGCAGGCGCAGTTCGCCGCCGGCAGCGTGCGCAAGGTCTACCACGCGGTCGTGCGCGGGCGCGTCGCCGCGGACTTCGTCGTCGACCTGCCGATCGGCCACGCCACCCAGAGCCGCATCACGCTGCGCCGGCTCGCCGGGCCCGGGGCCCGCGAGGCCCGCCCTGCCACCACGCGCTTCCAGGTGCTGCAGCACGGCCGCCAGCACACGCTGCTGGCCTGCCTGCCCGCGACCGGGCGCACGCACCAGATCCGCGCCCACCTCGAAGCCGCCGGCCACCCGCTGCTCGGTGACAAGCTCTACGGCCGACCCGACGACGACTACCTCGCCTTCATCGCGCGCGTCAAAACCGGCGGCGACGCGCGCGCGGTACCGCCCGGCGAACCCGACCGGCAGTTGCTGCACGCGGCCGAGTTGACCTTCGTGCACCCCGACGACGGCAACCTGCGCACGTTCACGGCGCCGACGCCCGACGAGTTCGTGGCCTGGCTCGATCGTGATTGACGCCTGGCGCTACGGGAACATCTGCGCCACGGTCTGCAGCGCGACGTCGAGCACGGCGCCGTTGCGCACGCGCACGCGGCCCTTCACCGGCATGCCGCCGAGCTCACATTCGACCTGCACCTCGAGATCCTGTTCCAGGCGCGCCTCGTCGAGGCGGCTCAGGATCTGCACCTCGCGATACCCGAGCTGCAGCAGGCGGCGTTCGACGACGCCGATCAGCCGTTCGCCGGCGGTCTCGGCGGTCGGCGCCACGGTGACCACGGCGGCCTCACTGGGCGCCGCCAGCACCGGCTGCGGGATCTGCACCACCGCGTGGCGCACGTCGGTGGTCGCCTCCCGCAGGTCCTCGAGGTCGTCGTGCAGCCGCGCGAGCTGTCCTTCGACGCGGTCGAGCCGCACCTTGTCCATCGACTCGGCGAGCTGGCGCAGGCGATCGTCGAGCGAACGCAGGCGATCGTCGAGCCCGCGGATGCCGGCGAGCTTCTGCAGGTGCTCCTCGAAGCGCAGCAGGCGCAGATGCACGAGCACGTAGCCGACCAGCAGCGCCGCGAAGAACAGGCTGAACATCCATTCGTTCACGCCGGCGAATCTAGCGGTTCCCAGGCCCAGGCGACAGCGCCCCGGCGATCAGTTGGCCCGCTTCCAGCGCGACCATGCCGCGTGCAGCAGGTAGTAGGGCACGCCGGCGCCGATGATCGCGAGGCCCTTCAGGGCGTTGCGCTGGCCCTTCTCGTCGGCCAGCATCGCGGCCACGAAGGCGATGGCAACGAGGATGAACAGCGCCGGCGTCACCGGGTAGCCGGTGCAGCGGTACGGTCGCGCCAGCTCCGGCCGGCGCCAACGCAGCACGTAGACCGCCCCGACCGTCAGCGCGTAGAACAGGAAGCCGGCGAAGACCACAAAATCCGTGGTGTCGCCGAAGGTGCCGAGCAACAGCACCAGCAGCACGGCGACCGCGGCCTGCACCCAGATCGCGACCACCGGCGTGCTCCAGCGTTCGCTGACCTTGTGCAGCGCCGCCGGCACCAGGCCATCCTGCCCCATCGCGTAGAAGGCGCGCGGCGACGACAGCATGTTGGGGTTGGCGGCACCGAAGATCGAGATCGCCATCAGCAAGGTCAGGTAGTTGGCGGCCTCGGGCGAGAACACGCGCGACACCGTCAACGCGGCAACGTGGGTCGAGGCCGTGTCCGCCGGCAGTGCCCGCATCTCGTCGAACGGCACCACCCGCAGGTAGACGAGGTTGATGAACAAGTAGACCGCGATCAGGACCACCATGCCGACGATCAGCCCGAGCGGCAGGTTGCGCTCCGGCCGCTTCAGCTCCGCGGCGTTGAACGGCATCTGGTACCAGCCTTCATACGCCCAGAAGATGCCCGTGAAGGCGGCGACGACGCCGGTCATGGTCAGGCCGGTCTGGGCATCGGCGGCGGGCGTCACGACCGCGGCGCCGGCACCTTGGCTGCAGAGCAGGCCGCCGACGATGATCAGGCCGAGCGCACCGACCTTGGCGAAGGTGGAGACGTTCTGCACCGCGGCGCCGAGCACCACGCCGAAGTGGTTCACGAGCGCGAGCACGACGATCATGCCGACCGCCACGTAGGGCTGCCAGGCGGCACCCGCCGCGGCGTCGAGCGGAAACAGCGGCAACAGGTTCTCGGCGAACGCCAACGACAGGGCCGCCACGGTGCCGGGGTTGATGACCCAGAAGAAGGTCCAGCCGTAGAGGAAGCCGACGAACTTGCCCCAACCTTCGCGCAGGAATGCGTACTGGCCGCCGGCCTCGGGGAACATCGCGCCCAGCTCGGCATAGGCGAACGCCCCGAACAGGCAGACGAGGCCGAGGCCTCCCCACATCGCGTAGATCCAGCCCTCCGACGGCATCGCCTTGGCCACACCGAGCGCCTTCAGGAAGATGCCGGAGCCGATGACCGCACCGACGGTGATCGACACCGCCGACACGAGGCCGAGACGACGCTGCAGTTGGCCGGACGACATGGAGGGCGGAACGCTACGCTGCCGCCCTGCCGCGCGGGAGTGGGAACACCCCGCGCCTCCCCGATGCCCTTCCCCCGCCCAACCCGCTGATGCGCCGCCGCACGCGCCTGCTCGTCGTCGCCGGCTTCCTCCTGCTGTTCGCAGCGGTGCCGGAGCCCGATGCCACCACCGGCGTGCCGTGCCTCGTGCGGCTGCGCGTGCGTGAGTGGCTGCTCGGCGACGATTCGCCGCTGCCACAGTGGCTCGCCGCCGGCAGCCTGCCGCCGCTCCGCGCCGAGGTGCGCCACAGCCCGCCGATCGAGGCTGCCGCCGCGCGCGCCGCACTCGCCGCCGACTATGCCCGCATCGGCCTCGAGTGGGCCACGGCCCACGGCGCCACCGTCGATGCCACGCGGCCGCCGTTGCCGCTCGAGGTCTGGGCCGGCGAACGTGGCCAACGCGCCGCCGTGCCGCTGCCGGACGGTTCGCTGGCGCAATCCGAACGGCCGCTGGCGTCGCGCTGGAGCCTGTTGCCGGCGACCATGGCGATCGTCGTCGCGGTGCTGACGCAAAGGGTGCTGCTGGCGCTGCTGCTGGCCTGCCTCGCCGGCGGCATCACCGTGGTCGCCACCGCGGTGGGCCAAGCACCGGGTCTGCTGGCGGCCGTGCCCGGCGGGGCCGCCCACTTCCTGACCGACGCGCTGCTTCGCCGTTCGCTGGGCGAGGACTTCTACCTGCGTATCACGGCGTTCGTGGTGTTCTTGTTCATGACCGTCGGCGTCATCACCAGGAACGGCGGCATCACCGGTCTCGTGGGTCGGCTGCAGCGGCGCGTCACCGGGGCGCTGTCGGCCCAGCTCGCGGCGTTCGCGAGCGGCCTCGCCGTGTTCTTCGACGACTACACCAACTGCCTCTTGGTCGGCACCACGATGCGGCCGCTGACCGACCAGAACCGCGTCTCGCGCGAGAAGCTGGCATGGCTGGTCGACACCACGGCGGCGCCGGTCGCGGGCATCTCGGTGTTCTCGACCTGGGTGGCCTACGAGATGTCGCAGTACCGCGCGCCGCTGGCGCTGGTGACGCGCCCCGACGGCACGCTCTACACGGCGAACGACGCCTTCGCCGTGTTCCTGGCGACGATGCCGTTCCGCTTCTACTGCCTGTTCAGCTTGTTGTTCGTGTTGCTCGTGATCGTGCTGCGCCGCGACTTCGGGCCGATGCTGACGGCGGAGCGTCGCGCGCGGCAGCTCGGCCAACCGCTGGCGGAAGGCGCCCGGCCGCTGCAGGCGCTCGACGAACGGCTGGCGGCGGTGCCCGCCGGCGTGCCGCCGCGGGCGCGGAACGCCGTCTTGCCGCTGCTCGTGCTCGTGGTCGGCACCCTCGGCATCATGCTCGCGCAAGGCATGCTGGCCGCGACCGAGGCCTGGACCGGGCCCGGCGAGTGGCTGCGCACGCGGCTCGCCCACGCCCGCAGCGACGAGGCCCTGCTCGGCGCCGCCGTCGCCGCGTTCGTGGTGGCGCTCGTGCTGTCGCGCCGCCAGCGGCTGCTGTCGTGGCGCGAACTGCTGCAGACCTCGCTGGCGGCGACCCGCTCGCTCGGGCTCGCCTTCGGCATCCTGTTCCTGGCCTGGAGCCTCGGCCACCTGTGCAGCGACCTCGGCACCGGCTTCTACCTGACCGCCGCCGCGCGCTCTGCCATGCACGCGGCGCTGCTGCCGCCGCTGCTGTTCGTGCTCAGCGGCGCCATCGCCTTCGCCACCGGCACCAGCTTCGGCACCATGGCCATCCTGCTGCCGAACGTCGTGTTGCTCGCCCACCAGCTCGGCACCGACAGCGGCTTCGGCGGCACGGCGCTGATGCTGTTGGCGATCGGCGCCGTGCTCGAAGGCGCGATCTTCGGCGACCACTGCTCGCCGATCAGCGACACCACGGTGCTGAGTTGCCTCGGCTGCCGGTGCGACCTGCTCGCCCACGTCACCACGCAGTTGCCGTACGCCCTGCTGGTGATGGCCACCAGCCTCGCCTGCGGCTACCTGCCGGCGGTGCTGTTCGGCCCACAACACTGGCCGTGGTACCTGCTGCTGGGTGGCACCGTGCTGGCGCTCGTGCTGCTGCGCTTCGGCCGCGACGCGGGCCGCGCCCGGCCCGACGCCGACCGCCTCAGGACCTGAGCGCGGCGGCCACCAGTTCGCCGCGCGCTGGCAGGCTGCCGTCTCCCCGCTGGCGGGCGACGACGAGCCACAGCCGCGCCGTCACCGGATCGTTGCCGTGCAGCGCCGCCAGCGCCATCTCGATGGCTTCGTCGGTGGTGACCGCCACCGGTTCGCAGACGACCACGGCGACCGTGGGGAACGACTGGCCTCGTTCGCTGCGCACCGAGACCGTCACCTGATCACTGCGGCTGTCGACGACGCGCGCCACCACCGTGGCACCGCGCCAGCGCACGCGCAGCTCGCGGTGACGCGGCAACGGCAGCGGCGACGGCAGCGCGCCGTCCCCAGCCGCCGCCAACGGTCGCAGCAGGTCCCCATCGAGCAGCCACGGCCGCAGCGCCTCGCGTACGAACGGCAGCAGCTGCGGGCCGTCGCCGAA
>JAEUHT010000069.1 GCA_016793265.1 Planctomycetota bacterium | reverse complement strand
CGCCGGCGAGGCCGGACCGGGTGACGGTGGTGGTGACGGTGGCGACGGCGCCGGCGACGGCGCGCCCGCCGGGCCGTCGTTGAAGGTCGAAGGCGGCGGCTCCGTGTTGGTGCAGGACAACCTGCCCGACACCATGTTCGTGTTCCCGTTGCGGCGGGCGGTGCCGTTCCCGAACCTGACCATGCCGCTGCTGCTCGACTCGCCGACCGGCCGCGACATCGTCGCCAAGGCCGAGGCACACAACGGCTACCTGTTCTTGGTGCTGCAGCGCGACGCCGAGCACGACGCCAAGGGCGCCGCCGACCTGCACGAGGTCGGCGTCATCACGCGCATCGTCAAGACGCTCAAGCTGCCCGACGGCACGCAGTCGGCGATGACGCTCGGCCTGCGCCGCGCCCGTCTGGTCAAGATCGTGCGCGAGGCGCCGCACCTGGTCGCGCGCGTCAAACAGCTGGTCGAGATCCCGCCCCAGGGTGACCGCGCGGCGTCGTTGTTCCGCCTGCTGCAGAAGCAGCTGCACAAGCTCGCCGAGATGCAGGAACAGCTCGACCAGGGCTTCGCCACCGCGCTGCTCAACGTCGAGGACCCGGGCCAGCTCGCCGACTACTCGGCCGGCATCGTGCGCAAGTTCACCGACCGCCAACGGCTGCTGGAGAGCATCGACGTCGAGCAGCGGCTCGACCTGGCCCTGCAGTTCGCGATGGCGGAGACCGAGCTGCTGCAGCTCGACCAGAAGATCCAGGCCGAGATCCGCGAGAAGGCCGAGAAGGCGCAGAAGGACTACTTCCTGCGCGAGCAGCTCAAGATCATCCGCCGCGAACTCGGCGAGGAGAAGGACCCGCGGGCGCTCGAGCTGCAGCGGCTCGAAGAGGCGCTGCAGAAGGCGCAGTTGCCGGAGGTGGCGCAACGCCGCGCGCGCGAGGAGCTGACGCGGCTGCAGACGACGCCGGTCGAGTCCGGCGAGTACGGCGTCATCCGCAACTACCTCGACTGGCTGGTGACGCTGCCATGGTCGGTGTCGACCGACGATGACACCGACCTCGATCGCGCCGCGCGGGTGCTGCGCGACGACCACTACGGCCTCGACGAGGTCAAGGACCGCATCCTCGAGTTCCTCGCCGTGCGCAAGCTCAAGCCCGGCAACCAGGGCTCGATCCTGTGCTTCTCGGGCCCGCCCGGCGTCGGCAAGACCAGCCTCGGCCGCAGCATCGCGCGGGCGATGGGACGCAGGTTCTGGCGCTTCTCGCTCGGCGGCATGCGCGACGAGGCCGAGATCAAGGGCCACCGCCGCACCTACATTGGCGCCCTGCCCGGCCGCATCCTGCAGGGCCTGAAGGCCTGCGGCAGCAACAACCCGGTGCTGCTGCTCGACGAGATCGACAAGCTAGGCAGCGACTTCCGCGGCGATCCGTCGTCGGCGCTGCTCGAAGTGCTCGACCCCGAGCAGAACCACAACTTCCAGGACCACTACCTCGACGTGCCGTTCGACCTGTCGAAGGTGATGTTCCTCGCCACCGCCAACGTGCTGTCGCAGATCCCCGAGCCGCTGCGCGACCGTCTGGAGATCCTGGAGATCCCCGGCTACCTGCTCGAGGAGAAGGTCGAGATCGCGCGTCGGCACCTGCTGCCGAAGCAGCTCGAACGCCACGGCCTCACCGGCAAGCAGCTGTCGGTGTCGCCGCCGGTGTGGCACCGCATCGCCGACTACTACACGCGCGAGGCCGGCGTGCGTGGCCTCGACAAGGTCGTGCAGCGGCTGTGCCGCAAGGTCGCGCGCGACGTCGCGATCGGCAAACCCGGCCCCGGCCGGCTCAGCCTCGACGAGATGGAGCAACTGCTCGGCCGGCCGCGCTTCAAGGCCGACGAACGCCGCCGCCACGCGCTGGCCGGTGTGGTGCAGGGGCTGGCCTGGACCCCGTTCGGCGGCGACGTGCTCTACGTCGAGGCGGTGGCGAGCCCCGGCAAGGGCGCGCTGCAGCTCACCGGCAGCCTCGGCGACGTGATGAGCGAATCGGCCCGCCTCGCCCTGAGCTACCTCAGGAGTCGCGCCGACCGCTACGGCATCGATCGTGAGCGCTTCGACCAGACCGACCTGCACCTGCACTTCCCGTCGGGGGCGATCAAGAAGGACGGCCCTTCGGCCGGCATCGCCATCGCCTGCGCGTTGCTCGGCGCCTTGACCGACCAAAAGGCGCCCGTCGACCTGGCGATGACCGGCGAACTGACCGTGGTCGGCGAGGTGCTGCCGATCGGCGGTGTGCGCGAGAAGGTGCTCGCGGCGAAGAACTTCGGCCTGAAGCGCGTCTTGCTGCCGAAGGGCAACGAGGCCGAGGCCAGGGAGATGAAGCCGGAGCTCGTCGCGGGCATCGATGTCTGCTTCGTCGACCGCTTCGAACAGGTGTTCCAGATCGTCTTCGGCGACGGTCCCGCGGCGTGCCCGAGCAAGCCGCCGCGGCGTGGCGAGGCAGCGAAGCGCGGCAAGGCGAAGGCCGGCGCTCGCAAGCCGAGGGCGCGCCGTGCGTGACCTGCTGTTGAGCCTGGGCCTCGGCGCGGCGATGGTGCCGGCGCAAGCGCTGCCCGACGTCGTCCAGGGCTTCGCGCCGTTCGACCTCGACGGTGACGGCCGCGCCGAGGTGCGTTCGCTCGAGGTGCTGGCCGAGGTCGGCGACCCCAAGTCGCCGCTCGTGGTGGTGTTGGTCGAACGTCGTCTGTGGTCGTCGAGCGAGGCCGCCGCACGCCCGGCGCTGGTAGCCGCCCTGCACAGCAACCTGCGGCGATTCGCCGGCGACGTCGCCGCGGGCGGCGCCCGGGTGCTGCTGCTGGCGGCCGAGGTGCACCACGGACCGCCGCACCAGGACGGCCGCACGGTGTTGGCGATGCGCCGACTGTTCCAGCGACTGCACGCGGTGGCGCCGATGCAGGCCGCGGTGCTCGTCGGCCACTTCCCCGACGCCCTGCTGGTGCGCACCTGCAACTGGCGGCGCAACGAGAAGCTCGAGCTGCCCGGCAAGGACGGCCAGCCGGTGGCGTTCGCCGAGACGACGACGAACGTGCGCTGCGTGCCCGAGTACGTCGCGCATCGCTGCGACCTGGTGCTCGCCGACCTCGACGGCGATTGGGAGCGCCGTTACGTGCCCGGCCCGGTCGACCTGCCGTCGGTGACGTGTGTGTTCGGCGATGCGGTGCCCGACGCCGGCGGGTCGTGTCAGGCGATGCGGACCGGCGCGCTGCGTGTCGTCGACGTCTTCCACGTGCGCGACGGCGCCGCCGTGCCCGACGCCGCGGCGTTCGCCGTGCGGCTCGATGCCGCCGACCGCGACCACGAATGCGCCGCCGCCGATCGGCAGCTCGGCAACCCGATGGCGCGCCCTGATATCGCGGTCTCGCGCCTCGACGCGCGCGGCCTGGCATGGTGGCCGGAGCTGCGTGCGCTCGATGTCGACGCCACCGTCGGCACCGTGCGCGTGAAGGGCTTCGACCTCGCCGGCGACGACAAGGCCACGGCCGTGCAGTGGGAGCCGAACGACGCCGAGGAGCTGCGGCTGCTGAACGGCTACTTCGATCGCAACCACTCGTTCCGCACACGGCCGCTGCCGGCCGAGCAGCACAAGCCGGCGTCGATCGCCCACGGCCTCGGTTCGGGCCTGAACGAACTGCGTGCGGCGTCTGCCGCCTGGGGCGACTTCCGCGCCGACGGTTACGACCTGCAGGACGCGACGCTGCTCGACCTGCTGCATTGGTTGCAGCGCCCGGCGGTGCTGCGCACGCTGCGCGCCCACAGTGACGGCTACTTCGCCGCCTTCGCCCGCACCGACGTCGACCAGCTCGCGCGCGAACTCGGCACCCCCTGGCACTGGACGCGGTACGGCCAACGCCTGTCGCCGTCGTGGAGCGATCACCAAGGCGGGCGCGCCGACTTCGTCTTCTACCGGGCGGTGCACGACCAGAAGGTGCTGCCGGACAGCCCGTTCCTGCTGCTGCACACCGGCTGTGAGGCGCTGTCGCCGCCGCATGCGGTCGAGCTCGCCTACGACGACCCGCGCTACGGCCGCTTCGCCCACGCCGAGTCGCTGCTGTTCTTCACGCCGTGCCTCGCCATGCTCGGCCGCGCCAAGGTCTTCTACGACGAACCGCGCGAGTTCGCGGCCGTGCTCGGCCAGGGCGGCACGATCGGCGACACCTGGCGACACTACTTCGAGCTCGAATCGCAGGCCAAGGACTGGAACGAGGTCGGCGGCGACATCGGCCGCAAACGCGCCTACTTCTGGTCGATCGTCGGCGATTGCACGCTGCGCCTGCCGCGCTGACGCCCTGCCCGCCGCCGCGCCACCTCTTCGCGTCGCCGCCTCGCGCTCATCGCCCAGCTGCAGATCGGGCACTGTTCGGGCGTGTGCTTCACCGCCGGGCAGTGGCTGCGGCCGAACCAGATGATCTGCAGGTGCAGCTCGTTCCAGAGCCGCGCCGGGAACGCGCGCTTGAGGTCGCGTTCGGTGCGTTCGACCGACGAACCGTCGCTGAGCCCCCAGCGCCAGGCGCAGCGATGGATGTGGGTGTCGACCGGGAACGTCGGTACACCGAAGGCCTGCGCCATCACCACGCTGGCGGTCTTGTGGCCGACGCCGGCGAGCTGCTCGAGCGCGTCGAGGTCGCGCGGCACCTCACCGCCGTGCCGGTTGACGAGGTCGTGCGACAGCGAGTGCAGCGCCTTCGCCTTCTGCGGCGACAGCCCGCACGGCCGGATCAGCTCCCGGATCGTCGCCTCGGGCAGCTGCGCCATCGCCGCCGGCGTGCGCGCGCGCGCGAACAGGCCCTTCGTCACCTGGTTGACGCGCACGTCGGTGCACTGCGCCGACAGCACCACCGCGACCAGCAGCGTGAACGCATCGTCGTGGTCGAGCGGGATCGGCGGCGACGGGAAGTGCGCGGCGAGGGTGCGGCGGATGCGTTCGGCTCGTTCGCGGCGTTGCATGGGGTGGGGGGGCTACGGCAGCGGCGATTGCTACCACGCGCGCCATTCCCGCAGAAGCCCGGTCCGACGGGCAGGGCCGCGCCGCGCTTGCCGCAGGGCCGAAGGCCGGCCACGGCAGCAGCGAGCCGCGAGGCGACCGGAGCGAGTGGTAGCATGAATGGCGTGGTGTGCCCGCTGCGACCGGCCCCGCACCCGAGCTCTGCCCATGCGCTCCCTGACGCCGGAAGAACGCCGACCGCTGTCGCTGTGGCGGCTGCTCTGGCGGCCGCTGCTGCCGGTGGTGGCGCTCTACACCACCATGGTGCTCTGGTACGGCTTGGCGCTGACCGGCGCCGGCGGTTGGGCCGTTCGTGGCAGCGAGCTGTTCGTGCTGCTGCCGACGCTCGCCCTCGCCGGCGTGCTGCTGTCGTGGCCCGGGCTGTTCTGGTCGCGCACGACCGAAGCGACGCGGCGGCTGCAGCTGCGGGCGGCGTGCGTGGTGGTGCTGTTCGTGCCGTTCTTCTGGCTCGCCGGCACCCTCCGGCACCTGGCCTTCGCACGCGCCGCCGTGCGCGCCGAACCGCTGATCGCCGCGATCGAGCGCTACGTTCGAGAGAACGGCGCCCCGCCGCGGTCGATCGTGCAACTCGTGCCGGCCTTGCTGCCGCGGTTGCCTGCCGGCCTGCCGCCGCTCGAGCTGGTGACCACGGGCGACTTGCGCGGCAACCCCTGGGCGCTGGTCGCCGAGACTCCGACCGGCTGCCTCAACTGGGACCGGTTCCTGTTCCTGCCTCGGCAGAACTATCCGACGCACGGCTTCGGCGGTTGGCTCGAGCGCATCGGCCGCTGGGCCTACGTGCACGAGTGACTCGACGTCGCGCCGCCCGGCGTGAGCCCGCCGTGTGCGGTGTTCCCGGGGCTGGTGTCGTCGCCGCGCTGGCTCGGCCCGATCGGCGACTGAGCCAGCGGTCGCGTGTGGATCGCGGCCGGCTGCCGCTGTGCAGCGGTCCGCGTCCACACCTTCGATGCCCTCGCCCCGGCCCCGCCTGCGTTGCGTCCTGTCTGCCTGCTGCCTGCCGCTCGTGGCCACCGCTCTGCCAGCCCAGCAGGACGAACCGCCGGCCGGCCGCGACGTACTGACCTTCACCTGCACGATCCTCGGCCATGGCTCGGATCCGGACGTCAGCGAGGCGACGACGCGGCCGGTGCAGAACTGGACCTACCAGCGGGTGATGACGGGCTGGTTCGAGGTCGAGACGAAGCGCCGGCGGGTCGGCCGCGGCAAGGCGGCGCACGATCGCATCGAGTGGACGCTGCCCAAGGGCGGCGCCCACCAGATCGTCGGGCAACGGCGCGATTGGGCCCGCAACGCCGTGCGCGAGATCGGCGAGGGTGGCTCCTACGCCGACTACACGGCCGAGGAGACGCTGAGCGCCGACCTCCACCTGCCGCCGCCGCAGCGGCCGTTCTCGCTGGTGCTCGAGGTCGCCGACGAGCCGACGTGGGTGACCCAGTTCCTGCCGATCGGTTGGCTGCCGGCGATCGAAGCCGCGTCGCGCTACGAGGGCAAGGCCGAGTTCGTGCCCGGCGAACTCGGCGGCTTCGGCGACGGTTGGCGCTACTTCGCCGACGATGCCGCGCGGCGCAGCGATGGCGAGCGGCACATCGACGTGCGCTTCCACGCGGGGGCGAACGGCGACGTGCCGTTCCCGGTCGCGATCGCGAACAAGCGGTGGCCGGCCTCGTTCGACGGCAAGGTCGCGACCGGCCACGTCGAGGTCGAGGTGCCGCGGCCGGCCTCTGCGTCCGGCGAATTCCGCATGCGCTACCAGCTCGACTGGTCGATCCGCGCCGAGCTCGAGGACGTCGAGCTCGAGGTGCGTTCGCCGAACTACGAGACCTGGCGGCCGACGGCGGGGCTCGGTCTGGCGGGGGAGCGTGAGGCCGGGCCGGCGCTCTACTTCGTGGCCGAGCTGCGGCGGCGGGACACACGCAGCAAGAAGGCGCTGCCGAAGATCCGCGAGCTGCGTTGGCGGCTCGTCGACACCTCGCGCGAACCCGGGGTGGCGATGAACTGGCCGCCGGCGAGCGAGGATCGGCGGCTCGACCTGGAGCTGGTCGCCGGCGACCTGACGCCGGCGCGCGACGACGACAACCAGGAGCTCGTGCTGCGGCCGGATGGCCCGCGCGGCGAGGTGGCGGTGTTCCCGTTCGACTTCGGCGGCTGGGCCACGCTGCGCGTCGAAGCGCTGCTCGACGACGGTCGCACGATCGACGGTTTGCTGCTCGGGGCGCCGGGGGCGATGGGCCGCGTCAAGGAGATCCCGGTGCCGGCGCGGCCGCCGGGCAGCAAGATCGCCGTGAGCTGGTTGCGGGCGCGCTGTCCGGGCTGGAGCAGCGATGCCGCCGACGACGACCACGAGCCCGCGGGCCGGCCTGGCATCGACGGCGACGGCTTCACCGTCTACCAGGAGTATCGCGGCTTCCGCGCGGTGGGGCAGCACCTGTCGACCAACCCGGCGAGGAAGGACCTGTTCGTCAATCCGACGCACGCCGACATGGGCGCCGTGCAGCTGTTCGGCCGCCTCTGTGGCCTCGACGCGCACATCTATATGCTCGACAGCGAGCTCGCGCCGGGGCGCCGCGTGATGAACGGCAACGTCGGCGCCGGGCCGAGCACGGGGCCGCAGCACGGCATCGTCTTCCGGCGCGCGCGCGACGAGGTGCGGCCGAACGACAAGATCCCGCCCGATTCGCGGCCGGGCACGGTCGAGGCGATCGAGGTGTTCACGCTCGCGGACCAGGTCGGCGCCGTGTCGTCGACCTTGCACGCTGCCGCCCGCTTCGGCGAGCAGGCGCCGATGCAGGCGGCGGTCCGGCACCTGACGGTGCAGGCGCTGTTCCAGGTCTGTGGTGTCGACCGACCTGGGGTCGCGGACGGCATCCACCGGGTGATGTTCGTGCCGGCGGACCCGGCGACCGGCGCCGGGCCGCACATGACCGTCGACGGCGAGCCGGCGGTGATCGAGTTCGAGGATGGGCGCGACTTCCTGCGCATGTACCAGTCGCGCCACGAACACATGGTGCGGGTCGCCGCCGATGGTGGGCCGCCGGTCGAACGCATCGTGCGCTACTACCTCATCGGCGAGAAGGGTGGCGCCCACTCGGGGCCCGTCGAGTGCCTGATGCGCGATCACTACGCCGACCTCTATCGCTCCACGGCGACGCAGAACGGCCTGCCGGTGTTCCGCTTCGTGCCGTCGGCAACGGACGGCGAACGCCTCGGCACGACGCGCAGCGGCACCGGCATCAACGCACCACGAACGCCCGAACCGTGCTTCGGCGACAGCCGGATCCGCCTGCCCGCCAACCGCCAACTCGTCGTCAGGGACAACGCCCGATGAAATGCCTGCCCGTTCTCGCCGTGTGGTGGTCGTTGGCGATCGTGACCGCACAGGCGCCGCCGGTGCTGCAGCTCACGGTCGAAGCCGCGGCGCAGCCGTTCGACGGCTCACGGCCGTTGCCGATCGTGGTCGAGCTGCTGCATCCGTCGTGGGGGGCGCCGGGATACGACGACGAGGTCGTGCTGGCGCCGGCGCAGGTGGCGGCGTTGGCCATCCAGGTCACCGATGCCGCCGGCAACGAGGTGTCGTGGCCGATCGCGCGGCGCAGCTCGCCGCTGGCGCAGCCGGTGGTGCTGCCGCGCGTCGGCCGCCACGTGGTGGTGTTCGAATGCGCGCCGTCGGCCGCGATTGCACCGGGGCGTCACTTGCTGCGCGCACGGTTGCCATCGCAGGGTGGAGGTGGCAGCGACACGCTGTCGCGGCCGGTGGCGGTCGAGGTGGTGCTGGCGCCGGCGCCGCAGCTCACGCTCAGCTGCAACGCGGGGCCGCTGGTCGTGCTCGGTTGGCCCGCGGTGGTCGGGGCGCGGCTCGCCGGGCCCGCGCGCGGCGTCTGCCTGCTGCCGAAGAGTCCGTCGGCCTGGCGCGAGTCGCTGCGCCTCGAACTCGTCGACGACACGAACACCGCGGTCGAGGTCGCGGCCGAGCTGCTGCCGCCACCACCCCGCAGCCACGATCGCCTGGCCGCGGGCGACGTCGTCGATCTCCTCTTCCGCGTGCCGGCGACGGCGCTGCCGGCTCTGGTTGGCGAACGGTCGTGGCGCCTGCGCTTCGTGCCACGGTCCGCCGCCGGTGGTGCGGTGGGGCGCGGGGCCGTGACCTCGCCGCTGCTGCCGGTGCGATTGGCCGCGGCGCCGTCGTCATTGCCGCCCGACCTGCAGTCGCTGTTGGCGGCGTTGGCGATCGACGACCTGCTGGTCGGCGCGGCGGTGGCGCGAGGTGCGCTGCTGGAGCCCGGGTCGCCCGCATCACACCGCGAGGCGGCGGCCCAGCGCTTCGCCGCGGCGCTCGTCGAGGCGGAGCAACACGCCCTGCTGGTGTGGCGGCGCGATCGCAGCGCGCCGGCGGCGGAGCGGCTGGCCGCGGTGTACGCGGCGCAGGGCGACGAGGCGTCGGCGCAGGTGTGGCTCGCCCACGCAGAGGCCGGGCCAGCGCCGTCGTTCGCCGCGCTGGTGCGGGTGCACGGCCTCGGCACGCCGGCGCCGCTGCCGCCGGCCGCCGCGGCCGCGTTGGTGGTGGCCAAGGGGGTGGACCACGAGGCGAAGCCCACCGCCGCACCTTCGATCCCTGCTGCGAGCGCGCCGGAACCGACGGCTCTGGGCTCTTCGCCCGCGCCAGCGGTCGTTCCCGCCAACCCCGTCCCGGCACCAGCGGCACCCGCCGCGAGCGTCGTGGGCACCGTCAGCACCGGGGACTGCCGCACGCTCGACGCCGCCATCGCCGCCGACGCCAACGGCCAGTGGGCCAGTGCGGCGCGCGCGAGCAGTGAGTACTCGTCGACCGCCTACTCGGCCGCGCGCGCCACCGGCGCCCCGGACGTCAGCGTGCACGGCAACGACGCCAACGCCTGGACGCCCGCGGCCGCGAACAATGGCCAGGAGCGGCTGACGTTGACGTTCGCGCGCGCGGTGGCAGCGACGGCGGTCAAGGTGCGGCAGAGCTGCCAGCCGGGTGCGATCGTCAAGGTCGAGCTGATCGGCGCCGATGGGGCGCGGCAGGTGGTGTTCGCCGGCCGCGACCCCAACGCCTACGCGCCGCTGACCATCGGCTGGTTCGTCGTCACGTTCCCGCCGACGCCGTTCGTGGTGACGGCGGTCGAGCTCACGCTGGACACCACCGTGGTGCCGGGCTGGAACGAGATCGACGCCGTGTCGCTCGTCAGCGGCTGAGCGCGGCGGCGCTCAATCGCGGTAGCGCGCGCGCACCGCCGGGATCAGCAGCTCGTCGAAGGCGCGGTCGATGCCGTAGTCGGGCGACCAGCCCCAGTCGCGGCGCGCCTTGCTGTCGTCGACGTCGGCGGGCCAGGAGTCGACGATGCGGGCGCGGGCCGGGTCGATCTCGAAGCTGATCTGGGCGCGCGGGAAGGCCTTCTTGACGCGGGCCGCGAACTCGGCCGCGGGCGGGTTGAAGGCGCCGACGTTGTAGGCCGGCAGCGTCAGCTGCTCGCGCGGGGCGTCGAGCAGCAGCATCAGCGCCTTGATCGCGTCCGGCATCGCCATGAACGGGATCTGCGCCTCGGGCGCGACGAAGCACGCGTACGGCTTGTTCTGCGCGGCGGCGTGCAGCATCTCGGGGCCATAGTCGCTGGTGCCGCCCGACGGCACCGTCTCGGACGAGATCAGGCCCGGGAAGCGCACGCTGCGGAAGTCGAGGCGGATCGCCCGCTCGCTGTTGGCCGACAGCATGCGGTAGTGGCGCATGAAGTAGCGGCCCAGGTGCTCGGCGTACAGCTTGTTGATGCCGTACATCGTGATCGGTTCGAGCCCCTGGTCCTCGCGCACGCGGCCGAGCGCCTTCTTCTCGGCCAGGGTCGGGATGCCGTAGGCGGCGATCGAGCTCGGGAAGATGAACTTCACCGGTCGATCGAGCCGCAGCGTCAGCGACTGCGCCATGCGCAGGAGGTGCAGCGTGCCTTCGACGTTGATCTGGTGGGCGAGCTCGGGGTCGCGTTCGCCGCGCGTCGACAGCAGCGCCGCGAGGTGGAACACCGCCTCGATCTCGTGGTGCGCGGCGAGCTGATCGAGCAGGTACCGATCGAGGATGTTGCCGGCGTAGGTCTCGAAGCACAGCGGCCGGTACTTCTCCGGCAGCGGCGACAGGTCGAGCGTGACGACGCGGTAGCGGCCGTCGCGGTGGAGGGTTTCGATGAGCGAACGGCCGATCTCGCCGTTCGCGCCGGTGACGAGAGCTACAGGGCGCTTGGACATGAGAATTCGCCCGGCAAGCTACGCCCACGGTGTGTGCCGCGCACGAACGGGATGGTGGGAAACGCTGCAGCGGCGCTACGCAGTGCGGCGGTGGGCGCAGGGCTGCGCCGGTGCAAGAATGCACGATGGCTGCCGCCACCGGGTGCCAGCCCCTGGGGCCGGGCCGCGCCCATCCGGACCGTCGGTGCGGTGGCGGGCCAGGCCCAGCCGATACTGCGGAGACCGCATGCAAAGCAACGAGTTCATCCGGCTGGAGCAGCGCTTCGGCGCCGCCAACTACCGCCCGCTCGACGTCGTCATCTCGCGCGCTCGCGGCGTCTGGGTGTGGGACGTCGAGGGCAACCGCTACCTGGACTGCCTCGCCGCCTACTCGGCCGTCAACCAGGGCCACTGCCATCCGCGCATCGTGCAGGCGCTGCACGAACAGGCCGACCGCTGCACGTTGACCTCGCGGGCGTTCTTCAACGACCAGCTCGGCCCGTTCTACGAACAGCTCAGCAAGCTGCTCGGGTACGAGAAGGTGCTGCCGATGAACACCGGCGCCGAGGCGGTGGAGACGGCGATCAAGGCGGCGCGGCGCTACGGCTACCGGCAGCTCGGCATCGCCGACCAGCGCGCCGAGGTCCTCGTCTTCGACGGCAACTTCCACGGCCGCACCACGACCATCGTCGGCTTCTCCGGCGAGGCGGCCTACCGCGACGGCTTCGGGCCGTTCGCGCCGGGCTTCCGGCGGCTGCCGTACGGCGACGCGGCGGCGGTCGAGCAGGCGATGGGCCAGGACGTCTGCGCCGTGCTGGTCGAACCGATCCAGGGCGAAGCCGGCATCGTGGTGCCACCCGAGGGCTTCTTGCGGCGGCTGCGCGCCGCGTGTGATCGGCGTGGGGCACTGCTGATCGCCGACGAGATCCAGTCGGGCCTCGGCCGCACCGGCCGGCTGTTGTGCTGCGAACACGAAGGCGTGCGGCCGGACCTGGTGATCCTCGGCAAGGCGCTGTCGGGCGGCTGCTACCCGGTGTCGGCGGTGGTCGGCGACGATCGGGTGTTGTCGGTGTTCGAGCCCGGCAGCCACGGCTCCACCTACGGCGGCAATCCGCTCGGCGCCGCGGTCGCGCGCGCGGCGCTGCACGTGCTCGTCGACGACGGCCTGTGCGCCAACTCGGCGGAGCTCGGCGCCTACGCGCTGCAGCGGCTGTCGCGGCTGTCGTCGCCGAAGGTGGCGCAGGTGCGCGGCCGTGGCCTGTGGATCGGCATCGAGGTGAACAAGGCCACCGGTGGCGCGCGGCCGTTCTGCGAAGAGCTGCGGCGGCGGGGGCTGCTGTGCAAGGAGACCCACGACTACGTGATCCGCTTCGCGCCGCCGCTCTGCATCACGCGCGACGAGCTCGACTGGGCGCTCGATCGCCTCGAAGCCGTGCTGCGGTGAACCGCGGCCTCAGCGGGCGGTGGTGTGTTCGCCGCCCGACGCCCTGGCCAGCCGTTCGAGGAACTTGCTCTCCTCGCCGATGCCGATGGTGTGGATGCGCACGCCACGGCCGACGTTCCAGCGTTCGACCTCGGCGGCGAGCGCGTCCGGTTGCACGATCGGGCCCGAGCTCGGGTGGCCGTCGGTGAGCAGGAAGACGGTGTCGACGTCGGCGTCGGCGAAGGCGAGCTTCAGCGCGTCGTGCACGTTGGTCGGGCCCCGGGCGGCGAGCGCGGTGATGGCCGCCTCGGCGTCCTTGCGCCGCTTCTTGTCGATCGGCTGCAGGCGATCGAACAGACCCGCGGCGCCGAACGAGAAGGTGATGACGTTGGCGCGGCACTGCTTCGGCAGGCGGTCGAGCACCTGCAGCAGCTGGCGGCGGGCCTCGTCGAGGCGCGTCGCCGAGCCGGTGCCGAACGGCTGGTTCATGCTGCCGGAGACGTCGACGACGAAGGCGACGCGGTCGCTCAGCACCGGGATGTTCCAGTAGGTCGCGGCGGTGTCGCCGCCGGCCTTCGGTTTGCCGGCCGGCTGCCGCGGCGGCAGCACCTCGAAGCGCTCGCCTTCGCGTTGCCACCATGCCTGCCACTCGGCGGCCTTCTCGAACTGCAGCCCGGTCAGGTCCCGCAGCGCGGCGACGAGGTCCTTCTGCAGACGGCCCTGTTCGCGGTCGAGGCGTTGGAACAGCTCGGGCACGAGCGATGGCGTGCGGGCGGCGACGGCGAGCTCGATCGCGGCGATGCGCACGATGGGCTCCTTGTGGCCGAGCGCGGCGCGGGCCGCGGCGACGGCGGCGTCCGGCAGCGGTCGCAGCGTCTTGCCGAGCCGCAGCGCCGCGGCGCGCACGGTGGCGCGCTTGTGCTCGACCTGCCGCAGCAGCTCCTGCGGCCAGTCGGCGTCGTCCTGGCGCAGGCCGTGCAGCGCCGCCAGCGTCGCCGGCAGCACGACGTCGGCGATCTTG
>JAEUHT010000055.1 GCA_016793265.1 Planctomycetota bacterium | reverse complement strand
GTTGCTGCCGCACGCCCCATCCTGGCGCCGGCCCCGGCTCGCGGCGGATCTTGGTAGTTTGTCGGTGCGGCGTCGACTAGGTTGCGCCGCTACCGGCGGTTCCGATTCGCCGCCGGCACGAACTGATGACCAGACCAGGATTCCGCAAGGGGCGGCCCGCCGGGGCCAGGGCGGCAAGCGACGGCAGCGACGGCTTCCTGAGCAGTTCCCTGTTCTCGCAGGCGCAGATCCTGCACCTGATGAAGAACGAGTTCGCCCGCGCCCGTCGGCACGGCATCCCGATCGGGTGCGTATTGCTGCAGGTTGACCGCCTGGCGCCGCTCGTCGACCTGCACGGGGTCTCTCTGCGCGACGCCGTGCGCGAGACACTGGCGTCCGTGGTGCGGCAGAAGACCCGTGGCAGCGACCTGCTCGGTGCCGCCAACGACGATCGCTACCTGCTGTTGCTGCCGCACACCGACGGCGCGCAGACCCGCATCGTGGCGCAGCGGCTGCATCACGTCTTCGGCGATGCCGAGGTCGCCGTCGACGGCCGGCCGCTGGCGCTGACGCTCAGCGTCGGCTTCACGGCCTGTGAGGACCAGAAGACGCTGTTCTTCGACACCATGCTGGCGCAGGCCGAGGCGGCGATCGACTTTGCCACCGCGCGCGGCGGCAACCAGGTGGTGGCGTTCGGCGAGGTGCCGCTGCGCGGCGCGCCGGAGGGCGGCGACCAGGACAGCGGAGGTGGCGCGTGACGGACGGACCGATGCGGGTGTTGCTGGTGGAGGACGAGAAGACCATCGCGGTCACCCTGCAGGACGATCTCGAAGCGGCCGGCTACGACGTCAAGCACTGCCCCGATGGCGCCCAGGCGATCGCCGAGCTGAAGACCACCAGCTTCGATGTCGTCATCACCGACGTGAGGTTGCCTGGCGCCGACGGCATGCAGGTGCTGCGCGCCGCGAAGGACGCCCGGCCCGACACCGAGGTGCTGGTGATGACTGCGTTCGCCACCATCGAGCACGCGGTCGAGGCGATGCGGCTCGGCGCCGACGACTACATCCAGAAGCCGTTCCTCAACGAGCACGTCATCGAGCGGCTGCGTCGCATCGCCAAGGTGCGGGCGCTGCTGTTCGAGAACCAGCGCCTGCGGGAGCAGTTGCAGACCAGCCAGGGCCAGGGGCTGCCGGGCGTGATCGGCACCAGCCGCGTGATGCAGGCCGTCATCAAGACCGTGCGCACGGTCGCCGGCACCGACGCCTCGGTGCTGATCGAAGGCGAGAGCGGCACCGGCAAGGAGCGCATCGCGCGGGCGCTGCATGCGTTGAGCCCGCGCCGCGACAAGCCGTTCGTCGCGCTGTCGTGCGGGGCGCTGCCGGACACGCTGCTGGAGACCGAGTTGTTCGGCCACGAGAAGGGGGCCTTCACCGATGCGCAGCGCCAGCGCCGCGGCCGCTTCGAGGTCGCCGACGGCGGCACCATCTTCCTCGACGACATCGACGACATGCCGCTGTCGGTGCAGGTCAAGCTGCTGCGTGTGCTGCAGGAACGTGAGTTCGAACGCGTCGGCGGCGAGTCGCTCGTGCGGGTCGACATCCGCGTCGTCGCCGCCACCAAGGTGCCGCTGCTCGAACACGTGCGCGCCGGCAAGTTCCGCGAGGACCTCTACTATCGCCTCAACGTCGTGCCGGTGCGGCTGCCGCCGCTGCGCGAGCGCGAGGGGGATGTGCCGCTGCTGGCGCAGAGCTTCATCGAGAAGCTGGGTGGCGGTCGGCCTTACACGGTCAAGACCGACGTGCTCGAGGCGATGGCCGACTACTCGTGGCCCGGCAACGTGCGCGAACTCGAGAACCGCGTCGCGCAGGCGATCGCGCTGTCGGGCGGCGCCACCGTGCTGCGCCGCGAGAACCTGCTGCCGGTCGATCGTTCGCGGCGCGCGGCGCTGGAGCCGCCGACGACGCTGCGTTCCCTGCGCGAGGTCATGGTCGAGGCCGAACGCGAACACCTGAAGGTGATCCTGCGCGCCGTCGGTGGCCACCGCACCAAGGCCGCGAGCGTGCTCGGCATCTCGCGCAAGGTGCTGTGGGAGAAGCTCAAGGACTACGGCATCGAATGACCTCGAGCGCCCGGCTCTGGCTCGGCCGCGGGCTGTTCGCCCTGCTGCTCGGCCCGGCGGCGCTGCCGGCGCAAGCGGGGCAGCCGTCGGTGAACCCGCTGCCGACGGTGCCGGCGCCGCAGCGCTTCGAGTGGGTGTTGTGGTGCAGCGATCTCGCCGCTTCGGCCCCGGCGGCTCGACAGCTCGGCTTCACGGCCGTGCAAGTTGGCCGCGGCATCGACCCGTCGCCGGCGACCACCGCCGGGCTCGGCTACTACCTCGACCAGCCGATCGGCAAAGGGCTGCTCGAGCTGCGCGACGAGGCCTGGCGACCGGTCGCCAGCGCCTACGAGCGCAGCCGTGACCCGGCCACCCTCGTGCGCCCGGCCTGCTTCGCGGTGCCGGGCGCCGTCACCGCAGCCGCCGCGGCTGCCGCCACCGAGGTGGCCCGGGTCGCCGGGGCCGGCCTGCGCTTCGTCGCCCTGGCCGACGAACCGTCGGCGACCCGCCACGACGCGCCGCTCGACACCTGCCGGTGTGAACACTGCCTCGCCGCGTTCCGCCGCTTCGCCGAGGCGCGCTTTGGCGACCTCGCCACCTGCAATCGAACGCTCGGCACCGAGTTCCCTGACTTCGCCGCATTGCAGCCGCCGACCACCGACCAGGTGCGCCGCCGCGAACTCGGCGATGTGGCGTTGCCGCTCGATCTGCGCGCGTTCGCGGTCTGGCTCGACTTCGTCGACGCCCAGTACGCCGACGCCGTCAACACCATCGCCCGGCGCGCCCAGGCTGCGGCGCCGACGGTGCCGGTCGGGCTGACCGGCCTGTCGGCTCCGGCCGCGTTCGGCGGTGGCGACCCGTCGCGCATCTGGCCGCAGCTCACGCTGGTGGAGCCGTACACGATCGGCGGCGCGCCCGAGTTGGCGCGGTGCCTCGCGCCCGCCGCTGCGCATCGCTACGCGACCTTGTCGCCGCCGGCCGCGGGCGCGCCGGTGGCCGCGAGGGTGCGGGCGCAGCTCGCTGCGATCGCCGCGCAGGGCCTTGCGGGCGTGGTGGTCTGGAACGACGCCGCCGTGCTCGACGCCTCCGGGCAGGCGACCCCGTACGGCGCCGCGGTGGTCGCGGCGATGGACGCATACCGCAGCCGGTTCGATGCTCTCGCCGGCGCCGCCGTGGTGCCGGCGTCGGTCTGGGTGGTGGAATCGCAGGCCTCGGTGCGGGCATGGTGGATGCTCGATTCGGCCGGCGACGGCATGACCTGGGTGCGGCGCCTGGCCTCCTACGAAGCCACGCACAGCACCAGCCAGGCGGCCCGGCTCGGTTGGATCCGCCTGCTGCAGGACCTCGGCCTGCAGCCGCGCTTCGTCGCCGAGGCGGCGCTGCCCGAGCGTCTGCTGCGGGAACGACCGCGCTGCCTGGTCTTGCCGGCCAGCGTGTCGCTCGCCGATCGTACGCTGCAGGCCATCCAGGCCTACGCGCAAGGCGGCGGCACCGTGCTGGCCGACCACAGCACCGCCATCTACGACGGCGAACTGCGCCGTCGCGATCGTGGTGGACTCGATGCGTTGTTCGGCATCGAGCAGCGCAGCCTCGCCTGGAGCGACCTGCTGGTGCGCGAAGGACGGTCGACGTCGCGCCGGCGTGGCCTGCCGCTGGCCGAGCACGGCCTGCGTGGCGTACTCGGTGAGGCGACCGGCGACGGCGACGCGTTCCTCGAACGCGAACACGGCCGCGGCCGCGCCGTCTACCTCAACGCGCCGGTCGCGGGTTACGCCGCCTGGCGGCTCCTGGTCGAACAGGTGGAACCGGCGCGCGAGCTGCGCCGGCGGGTACGTTCGGTGTTGGAGCGGGCCGGCCTGCGGCCGCCGTGTGTGGTGCGCGGCGCCGGGCTGCCGACCTGCCTGGAGCTGGTGCCGCTGCGCCTGCGCTCGGGCCGGCAGGCCCTCGTGGTGCGCATCAACGCGCTCGAGGCCCCGGCCCTGCTGCAACAGCTCGCGGCGGACGGGCCGCGCGCCGTGGGGCTCGAGTGGCCGGACGAGATCACCTTGCGTGAGCTCGGCGGCGACGAGATCGGGCGCGGCCAGCGCTTCGAGCTGCGTCTCGACGTGTTCGGGGCGCTGTTCCTCGAGGTCGCGCGGTGACGCCGCCGCTCGGCGAAGTGCTCGGCAGCCGTGTGTTCGCGCTCGACGGGCCGGCGCCCCGCGCGCTGCTGATCTCCGACCTGCACGTGCCGGCCGATGGTGGCGAGGCGCTGGTGAACCTGACGGCGGCGTTGGCGGCGGCGCGGCGACAGGCGGCGCGCTTGTTCGTGCTCGGCGATCTGTTCGACTCCTACGTCGCCCGTGGCCAGGCGCGGCGCGGCGTCTGGGCCGAGGTGGCGGCGCGCTTCCAGGCGGCGACCGCGGCCGGCACCCGCATCGACCTCCTGCTGGGCAACCGCGACTTCCTGCTCGGCGACGAGTTCGTGCGCCGCAGCGGCGTAAGGCTCGTCGACGGCGGCCTGCGCGGGGAGATCGGCGGCGTCGATTCCCTGCTGCTGCACGGCGACGAACTGTGCCTCGCCGACCTGCCGTACCAGCGGGC
>JAEUHT010000034.1 GCA_016793265.1 Planctomycetota bacterium | reverse complement strand
GGCGGGCGCGCAGACGTGACCATCAAGCTGCCCGGCAACGCCGCAGTCCTCGGCCTGTCCCTGACGACGCAGTGGATCGATTGGGCCCAGATGGCCACCAGCAACGCGATCGAATGGACGATCGCAGGCTCGGTGCCGACTCTCGACATGGCACTGGTCGAAGGGCACCCGAGCGAACCGACCGGCAACGTCTCCGTGCACCTCGCCCACGTGATGCGCTTCGAGTACCAGTAGCAGCATCGCCGCTTCAAGGCGGCCGGGCAGCCGCGGCGGAACGCGCTCAAGAGCATCCCAGCCGAGGGCGATCGCGGCAGTTGTCCTTCCCGAGGACCACTTCCCACGCCAGGCGCTTCGAACGCCTCGGACCGCCAACCAGCTACGCCCTTCTGCCCGCGCCGCGAACGCGCGCCAACCGCGCTGACGTCCAGGAACCGACCGCTTCTTCATCAGCCCGCACTCGCTCCCCTGGCCCCAGCCCTGGAAGTAGTGCCGCTTACTCACTCAAGCTGATGACAAGCAGCGTTCGTCACTCTACCTTCATTCCCCGTGGCGCGATCGTCGATGCGCCAGCCATTCAAGGAGCCAGTTGATGCACCCGTTCGCGATCTTCACCGTCGGACTCGGCCTGCTCGCCATGCCGTTCCTTTCCGCACCCACGCAGCCCGGTCAACTTGGCCAGGATCCGGCCAAGGTGAACCGCTACATCGGCGCCAACCAGTGCAAGAACTGCCACAAGGGGCAGGACAAGGGCAACGCCTACGACAAGTGGATGGAGACCCCGCACGCCAAGGCGTTCGAGACCCTGGCGACGGACAAGGCCAAGGAAGTGGCCAAGAAGGCGGGCATCGAGGATCCGCAGAAGAGCGAGAAGTGCCTGAAGTGCCACGTCACGGCCTTTGGCAAGGACAAGAAGGAGCTCAAGGCGACGTTCAAGCCGGAGCACGGCGTGCAGTGCGAGACCTGCCACGGCCCCGGTGAGGCCCACCAGAAGAAGCGCTTCGCCGAAGCGAGCAAGCAGGGCGCGGAGCCGTCGCCGATCACGCCCGACGAGATCCACGCCGGCCGCTCGATCGAACTGTGCCAGCAGTGCCACAACCCCGAGAGCCCGACCCACACGCCGTTCTGCCTCAAGGAGCGTATGGGCAAGATCGAGCACTTCGACCCGCGCAAGAAGCGCTCGGAAGAGGAGCTCAAGAAGCTGCGTGAGACGGACGCTCCCGATTGCGAAGTCTGCAAGACGAAGAAGTGATCACGACGCCTGAGCGCCAGCCCCGCTGGCGCCAGGATCCGTCTGATGCGTAGCCGGCCGTCGCCTGACGGCCGGTTTCGTTTTGTGCAGCCACGTTCTCCGCCGGCCTCGATCCGCAGTAGCCGCGGGGCGCCTACCTACGGCCAATCTCCGATGGGTCCCTAGTCCAGGTGCTTAGACACGGCGGCTCGGGAACGGGGAAGGTTGTGCGCCATGAGCAACCAGCCCTCGGAGTCGGGCAGCTTCCAAGCCATGGCAGCCGAGCTGGTGGCTCTGCGGAAACGATGCGAGGCGATGGAATTTCGTCTCGAGCGACTCGAGGGCAGGACTCCGGCGCCGGCCGACTCTCCCGCGGCGACGGCCGTTGACGCGCCGATCGCGGCGCCGAGCGGCGGCCTCGCCACCCACTCCGGGGCGCTGCGGCGCGTCGCGACCATCACCTTCGTGCTCGTCATCGCCCTCGTGCTGCGCACGCTCACCGACGGCGGCGTCATCGACACGACGTTCGGCGTCTGGCTCGGCGTCGGCTACTCGCTGCTGCTGATGGCGGTCGGCTGGCAGCGCTTCGTCCACGAACGTTCTGGCCGGCGCGTGTTCACGATCTGTGGCGCCGTGCTGCTCTGCTCCCTGGTCGTCGAAACGCAGCGCCGCTTCGACCTGCCGATGGCCGCAGCACACAGCCTGGTCGCGATCGCCCTGTTGGCATCGGCCGGGCTGGGACATCGCTACCGCTCGCCAACGACCGCCGAGGTCGGCACCCTCGTCGCCGCCGCATCGAGCATCGCCCTCGGCTTCCCGCGTCCGCACTTCTCGATCACCGCCATCGTCCTGCTGTTCGCGATGGTGGCGGCGACGCCGCCCACCAGCCGCCGCGCAGCGTGGTTGCCCACCATCGTCTTCTGCCAACTGCTCTTCTTCTGGCTGCTGTGGACGTTCAACCTGCACGCCGCGATCGCCCACGGCAAGGAGGTGCCGGCCGAGCTCATGCAGTGGGCGTTCCTGCCTGCGCTCGCGGTGACTTTCCTCGTGCTGGCCGCGATCTCCATGGCCATGCGGCCGCGCAGCTCGGCGTTCGCTGCCGTGCTGCCGACCGCCACCGTGGTCCTCTCCCTGGCTGCTGTCGATGGGATGATGACCAGCGAAGGCGCCAGCCGCATGGTCGGCGCCATCACCCTGGGGACAGCCATCGCTCTGGCCTGCATCGCTCGCCGCGACGCAGCCCGTGGCCCCACCGCCGGCGGTGCCCCGCTGCGGTTCGCGGTCGCAGCGTTCGTCGCCATGGTGCCCGGCCTCTGGCTGACCACGTCGCAGATCTGGGTGGTGCTGCCGGCGGTCGCGATCAACGCGTTCGTGGTGGCGCTCTGGTCGCACTCCCTCGGCAGTGGCGGCCTGCGTCTGCTCGCCACCCTCACCCAACACGCTGTCTTGCTCGTGGCGATCGCCGCCGGTTGCTTCACCACGCCCCCGGAGTCCGAACTGCTGGCGATCGTGCTCGGCGGCCTGCTGGCCACCCTGACCATCCTGCACGGACGTTGGGCGCGACGGGTGCCGCCACCAGCCGGCAGCCTCTACGCCCGCCTCAGCCCGACGGACCTCGTCGGCGGAGCGATGTTCTGGTCGGCATCGGCGGCGATCTTCTGCACCCTGCGGGTCGCCATGTTCCCGGTGCTGGCCTCGATGACGACGCCCACGGATGGCCCTTTCCAGGCTGCCCAGTCGGTGCTGGTCAACGTGATGGCAATGGTCCTGCTGGTGACCGCCAAGGTCCGACGCAACCAGGAACTGCTGCGTCGGGCCGTGATCCTGGCGGCGGTCGGCGGCGCCAAGGTCTTCGCCGCCGACTTCCTGACGCTGCAGGGAGTACCGCTCGTGCTCGCCGTGTTCTCGTTCGGTGTCGCCGCGGCGATCGGCTCGTTCGTTCTCGGCCGCTGGAACAAGGACGCACAGCCGACCCCGCAGTGACACTGTGGTGCCGGTCACCAGCAGCAGCCCGCTGGCAGCCGTGCGCCGGCTCTCCCACCCTCAGTGCGCGTGCACGGCGCCGTGCTCTTCCGGATGCGGGTTGATCGGCTCGACGCCGGCGAGGTGGAACTCGCCGAGCATGATCGGCGTCGCCACCTTCACCATCAGCGTGAAGGCCAGGAACCCGATCGCGAAGATGCCCGCGGCGATCCACAACTCGGAACTCGACGGGAAGTACTCATAGATCTCGCCGAGCGTGTCCGGCGTCATGCCGGGGATCACCAGGCCCATGCCCTTCTCCAGGTAGACGCCGATCCAGATCAGCACGCAGCCGACGTTCAGGGTCACCGGGTGCCGTCGCGTCTTCGGGATCAGGAACAGGATGAAGGCGCCGAACGAGCAGAACACCGCCAGCCACATGTACGGCACGATCGCCGTGTGTTCGCCGATGCCGAAGAACATGTAGCGCATGTGCACCATGTGCTCGGTGTTCGAGTAGACGTCCTTGAACACCTCGGCGCCGAGCAAGAACAGGTTGATGAACATCGCGTAGGCCATCAACTCGGCCACCTTCCATATCGCGCGGTCGTCGATGTGGAACTTGGTGAAGCGGCGCAGCAACTGCATCAGGATCAGCAGCACCGCCGGCCCCGAACAGAGCGCCGAGGCGATGAAGCGCGGCGCCAGGATCGAGGCGTTCCAGAAGGGCCGTGCCGGCAGCCCGTTGTAGAGGAAGGCGGTGACGGTGTGGATCGCGATCGCGGCCGGGATCGAGAACAGCACGAGCGGCAGGAACACGCCCTTCGCCGGCTGCCGACCCCGATACAGCGAGAACAGCAGGTAGGTGACGATGACGAAGTTGAGCACCAGGTAGCCGTTCAACACCACGACGTCCCACGCCAGCAGGGAACTCGGCACATTGAGGTTGCCGAGCCCGGGGATGAGGTGCCAGAGGCGATCGGGCCGCCCGACGTCGACGGTCACGAACAACCCACACATCACGATGGCGGCGATGGCGAGCAGTTCGCCGAGGATCACGACCTCCTTGATCGGCTTCCAGTGATAGACATAAGCCGGGATCACCAGCAGGATCGCCGCCGCCGCGACACCGACCAGGAACGTGAAGTTGCCGATGTAGAACGCCCAGGAGACCTGGTCGCGCATGTTGGTCGTGATCAGACCGGTGCGCAGCTGGTCCACGTAGGTGATCGCGCCGATGACGACCAACGTCATCAGGCCGAGGATCCAGGCCCAGTAGAAGCGGTTGCCCGTCGTGACGATTCGCAGACTGCCGGTCACGAACTGCCAGAAGTGTCGCAGGGTGGCCACGTTCGCCTCACAGACCGTAGAAGTAGAAGAACTTGGGACGGGTGTTGAGCTCGCTCTTCAATACGAACACCCGCTTGTGCTCGAGCACGTAGCGGACCTCGGACTCGGGATCGAGCAGGTTGCCGAACTTGCGAGCGCCGACCGGACAGACCTCGACGCAGGCTGGATAGCGGCCCTTCCGTGTGCGCTGGATGCACCAGGTGCACTTCTCGACGACGCCCTTCATGCGCGGCCGATTGCCGAGGTAGTGGGTCTTCGGGTTCAGCTTCTCGGTCGGGATGCTCGGCTCCGCGTAGTTGAAGTGGCGCGCGCCATAGGGGCACGCCGACATGCAGCAACGGCAGCCGATGCACCAGTCGTAGTCGATGACCACGATGCCGTCCTTCTCCTTCCAGGTGGCCCCGACCGGGCACGACTTGACGCACGCCGGGTTCTCGCACTGCTGGCAGGCTACCGGCAGGTAGAAATGACCTTCACGCGGTACCGACTCGGCGTCGTAGTAGGCGTCGGCGTGGGCGAAGTCGATGCCCTTCTCCTTGTCCATCTCGAGCACGCGAATCCACTGCAGCTGCGGCTCCCGGCTCTGGTTGTTCTCGTCGACGCATGCGTGTACGCAACGGCGGCAGCCGATGCAGCGCGAGATGTCGAGGGCATAACCGAACTCGACGTTCTCCATCGGTGGTTCGACGCCGACCGTCACCGGCTGCTGGAACCGGGCACTGTGCTCCTTCTCCAGTTCGGCGATGATGGTCTTCTTCTCCGCTTCCGGCATCTCGCGGAAGCGGGAGCGGAACCAAGAGGTGTGGGTGAGATCGGAGCACCCGGCGGCGGCAGCAGCGGCGGCACAGCCGCCCACCGTGCACAGGAACTCGCGACGATTCGGCAAGGTACGGCTCATGACTTGCCCCCCTTCGCCAGCTGCGAAGGCCGCACCGGCGGCGGCATCGGCTTCAGGGGCTTGAAGGCCGGAGCGTGCGAGTAGTGGCAATGCACGCACAGGAGGTAGCTCTTGTGGCCGTTCCATTCACCGGAACGACGCCCGTGCACGCCGACGCGCCAGTCGCGGTACTTGTCACCGTGGCACTGTCCACACAGACGGTAGGACTCGGTGAAGTCAATCTGCTCGCCGCTCGCGAGCTGCAGCTTGTCGCGATTGGTGGAGGAGTGGCAGTCGAGGCACCAACGATGTTCCTCGTCGTGCTTCAGCTCGATCTCCTGGTGCGACATCTCGAGCGTGCGCCGGGTCTTGTTGACCGGGATCTCGGGATCATGGCACTCCGTGCACGGGAAGGCCCCCTCGGTGAACGGCGGCGGCGGCACCTCGATCTTCTCGCCAGGTGACTGCTGGGCGGCGCCTACACGTCCAGGCCACGATTTGTGGTGCTCGGATCCGTCGCAACCGGCCAAGGCAAACGCGAGCAGGGCTAGCGCATGGAAGGGTTTCAGAGGTCCTCCTCCGGCTCCCTCCGGCGCAATGAGCACCCGGCGACAGCCGCGTCGAGTTCGTGAATTTCGACGCGACTCTACCGGCCGCCCAACAGCCGCTTGCTACGCCGATGAGGGCAGGACCCGCTCATCCAGTGCGCAGCACCACGACGCCTGCGGGCGCAAACGTCAGTGGTGGCAGGCCTCGCAGTCGACGCCGACGTCGACGTGCGGCAGCGGCTGGCCAACCCCGTGGCACTGGCGGCAGTTCATGCCCGACACGTGGCCGGCCGGCTTCGGCGTGGCATTGGCGTGGCTCGGCGTCCCCTTGTGGCAAGTGGCGCATTCGTTGTCCTGCAGCGGCAGGTGGCAGCTCACGCAGTGCGTGCTGGTCGTGCCGCCGAAGCTGCCGGTGTGGCTCATCGGCCGCGTGTCCTGGTGGCACGCGTCGCAGGAGTCGGAGCGATGGCAGGCAGCGCAGTTCTGCCGGTCCATGCGGGCGAACAGACCGTGGGCACGATCGCGGAAGTAGTCGCTGTGGTTCTCCGGCGCCTCGTTGGCGTGGCACTGCTGGCAACTCGACTCCTCGTGGCACATCGAGCAGTCGTCCGCGGTGTCTTCGCCGTGCATTCGCGCGGTCGGGCCGTGCCGCTTCTTCCAGAAAGTGTCGTGCGAGGCCGGCGCCGTCGTCACGTCGAGGGTCTGGTGGCAGGTCTTGCACTCGTTGCCCTTCGGCACGGCCTGCTGCTGGTGGCACTTCTCGCAAGCCTGCATGTCCAGGGCCAGGCTCGGGCCGACGACGTCGTTCTCGGCGATGCCCTGGTGGCACGCGCTGCACTCGATCGGCTTCGTCGCGTGCTTCTGGTGCGAGAAGATCACGTCGCCGATCAGGTTGGTGACGTGCCGCGCCTTGTAGACCTCGCCGTCGAAGAGCACGTCGATGCGTCGCTCCGGCGGCTTCTCCTGGTCGATGGCCTCGTGGCACAGCACACAGCCGGCCTTGCCCGGCATGCCCGGTTCGTCGGCACTCTCCCAGTTGGTGTGGCAGTCGCCGCACTCCATGCCCTCCTGGGCATGCACACGGTGCGTGAACGCGTAGGGCTTGGCCGTGCCGAACACGGTCATCAACGCACAGCCGGCCGCGGCGAAGCCGCACAGCAGGATCGACACGATCCCGGCCCGCCGCGCAGAGTTCTTCAGAAGCGCCATGTGACCCCCAAACGGAAGCGGTTGTACTGATCGAAGTCGTTGTCCTCGTACTCGTAGTCGCCGTCGAACGTCATCGAGGCGCTGGCCTTGTGCCGCAACCGCAGGAACCAGGTGCGCACGTGGTCGCGCTCGCTGTTGCTGAACAGGTCGAACTTGTAGAGGGAGTAGTAGGTGCCGCCCGAGACCGTCGTCTCGCCCATCTCATAGCTGGCGTCACCACCGAAGCTGGTGATGTCCTGACCGGTGCTGTCCCAGAGGTCGCACGTGGCGGACAGCCGCAGCCCCTTCACGCCGAACTCGAACAGCGACGCGGTCGCGTAGTAGTGGTCGTAGTCGCGGTTGTAGAAGCCGATGTCGCCGGCATCCTGCACGCGGCGGAGGTCGGTCGCCAGCTGCAACCGCACCGACTTGCAGAGGTCCTTGGCCGCCAGGATCGACCACTGGTCGTAGGGGAACAGCTGGTTCAGTTGCTGGAAGTACGGGTCGGCCTCGAGCACGAGGTCGCCCTGCGGCTTGAACAGCGTGTAGAAGCTGCCCTGTACGAAGGCGCCGTACTCAGGCGACGTCCAGTTGAGGCGCGCCTGCGCGTCGCGGCTCTCGCCGCCGACGCTCGAGTACTTGCTCTCGAGCCGCACCTCGCGGCACACGTGCTGCCAGAAGGCCGCACCCAGCACGTCGTCGTCGTAGGTGCCGAGGCGACGTTCGTCTTCGAGGTGCATCCAGTCGAAGCGCAGCCGGCCGCCGGTCCACGGCCGGACCTGGGCGTAGAGCCCGCTGGTCAGGTCGCCCGAGTGCGACGCCTCATAGAGGTGCGTCGACACGCCCACGTAGCCGCCGACCTGCAGCTTCAGGCTGCCGAACTCCTCCGAGGCGACATGGCCGCCGTCGAAGTAGGCGTAGACGGGCGTGTCGATGGTCGACTGCCGCCCCAGCCGCAGCAGCGACAACCCGCCGACTCTGTGGATGTCGACCCAGGCGTCGTAGAGCAGACCATCGACACGATCGCCGTAGGAGTCGTTGATGCTCGCGAACGACTCACTGCTGCCATCCATGTCCCAAGTCAACCTCCCCATCAGGTGGGCGGTGATACGGTCGGTCGCGGCGTGCCCGGCATCCAACGACAGCGTCTCGATCAGGTCGCTGTCTTCGTCGTCCCCGGTCGCGCGGAAGACGAAGCGCGAACGCAGCTGCCCACGCAGCCACGGCTGCGGAGACGCGTCGGCCTTGCCAGCCTCCGCGCCGGCAGTCGGGGGCGCCGTCTCCATGGTCGTGGGCTCCTGCGCCAGGCAGAGTCCCGGAGTTCCAAAGCCGACCGCCAGCGCTGCGGCACAACCCGCGAGCAACTGTCGATCCAACCACTGCCTTCGGTCGCGAGAGAGCATCGTATTCCTCCGAACGGTTCTCCGGGAACGGTCACCAAGCGCCTGCCGCGTCACCGCGGCAGGTGTGCGTGTTCGACTGCGGCTTCGCGGCCTTCCGAGTGACAGATGTCACAGGACTCGGTGCCGAAGGCCGTGGACTGCGAAGCGATGTGGGCCTGGGCAGAATCACTGTCGTGGCACGAGCCACAGGCGATGGTCCACTTCTTGATCATCAGCGTCGACGACGCGTGCACGCGCTCGGCGGGCTGCTTCCAGGCGTCGTTGCCGTGGCAACGATCACACTGCATCACGCCGCGCGGCATCGCCGGGAACTCGACCTCCCCATAGGTGTGCGGGGTGCCGCCGTTGCCGACGACGGTGTATTCGTCGCCGTAGGCCAGCTCCGCGCCCTTGTGGATCTTGTGCAGCATCTGCCGGAACTCGATCGACACGCCGGGCGTGAGCGCGGTGTCGGTCGAGGTGCCGGAGACCTTGGCGGTGTCCCAGCGCGGCTTGTCCTCGGCGGCGCTGATGGCGTGGCAGGTCAAGCAGGCATCGACGCCGCGGCGACCACCACCGTGGAAGATCACGTCGTCATGGCACGTGTAGCAGTTCGCGCTCGCCGAGATGATCTGGCGCGGCTCGATCGTGGTCGCGCTGCCATAGAGGAAGTCGATCGTGCCGGCGTCGGAGGTGCTGCGGTAGGTCTGCACCTCACCCTCGCGACCGAGGTCGATGTTCTTGTAGAACCAGATGTCGGCGGTGTAGGTGCCGTCCTGATAGGCAAGCCCCTGCCAATCACCCTGCTCCTGGCCGAGCTCCGGGGCGTCGTTCGCAGGCGGCACGTAGGTGCTCTGGAAGGAGTCGCCTGAGTGGCGCTTGTAGCCGAACCGCGCGTCGCTGCGATAGGACATCACGATCGTGCGGCTGGCCGTGAAGGCCGACACCGAGGTGATGACACCCGTCTGCGGGTTCAGCGAGTACTTGCTGCCCTCCTGCTGGAAGGTCAGCGTCACCTTCGTGATGGTGACCGGCGCCGCGTGCGCGTAGCGCAGCGGAGTCTTGAAGTAGAGCTTCGTGGTGGTGTCGCCCGACACCGCGATGACGCCGTCGGCGCGGGCCGGCGCGATGGCGACGAACTCACGAGTGCCGATGCCGCTCGCCGGTTCGATCACGACGACGTCGTTGTTGGCGAAGCCCGTCGCGCCGTTGACGGCGACGCTGCGATCCAGCGCCGCGATGTCCGCGGTGGTGGTCGTGGTCGTGGCCGTGGTCGCCGCCTCGTAGACGAGCTGGCGGCCGTAGTAGACCGGCAGGTTGCCAGCCGCCGCCATGGCCGTGCCCGGCGACGGCGAGCCACCGGTGTCGCCGAGGTCCTCGTAGACCAGGTCCATCGGCATCTTCAGCGTGTAGGAGGCCGCGTCGGGAACGACCTCGTAGTAGAAGCGGTCGCCGGTGGCGAACGCCGTGCGGCCGGCGATGATCGCGAACAGCACCGGGTTCGACGAGTCGCCGCGCACGAGCACGCCGTGGATCGTGTTGCCGGCCGCGAACGGAGTCGAGCCGACGGTGAGGTTGAACGAGATGTCCGAGGACGCAAATCGCATCGAGGCGCTGGTCGTGGCCGGCAGCTCCCCGGTGCCGCTGACCGCCCCCGTGATCTCGAACTCGGTTTCCGACGTGAAGGCGATCTGGAAAGTGCCGGCCGCGAGCGCCGGATCGAGTTCGATGGCGCTGACCGACGAGCCCGACGGATTGGTGCTCGCGGCACCGGGCAGCGCCGAGGTGGCGGCGACACCGAGCACGGACGCGTCCTCCGGATCGATGCGCGACACGGTGAAGGCGGTACTGGAGGTGAACTGCACGAGCAGGGTCTCCGCCGCGGCCGAGCCGCTCTGGAACACCTTGCTCATGGTGCCCTTGTTGCTCGTGCTGCTGGAGTGCAGCCGCCCGGCGAAGTCGTACGGGTTGAGGCTCATGCCGTTCGGCGAAGGCGTCGGCATGATCAGCTGCGGATTGCCCGTCGGCCCGAAGAAGAACCCGGCGCAGGAGTCCATCGTCGAGATGCCGATGTCGTCGCCGGCGTCGTTCTTCAGGGTGAACGTGATCGTCGGCGTATCGCCGACCTGGAAGTTGCCGCCACCGCCGCTGCCGCCGGCGACCGCGGTGATCACCGAGTCGACACCCGGGTCGACGGTCGCGTCGACGAGCGGATGCAGGTGGCCTTCGTGCACGGAGAACTGCTTCAGGGACTCCTCCGCCTGATTGGAGGCGTAATCCGTGTGGCAGGTGATGCACAGGGTGTCGTCGGGCTGGGCCGGCATCGTCGCGCCATTGGCGATGTAGGGCTTGTCCCAGTCGATGTCGTCGTGGCAGGAACCGCAGGCCCGCCGCGTCGGCTGCGAATAGGCGAGGCCGCCCTGCGCGGGCGCGGCCATCGGGCCGGAGGCGTCCGGGTCCCCGTGGCACTTGGCGCAGGTGGTGACGCCCATGCGGATCGTGTCCTCGTTCGAACGCGGGCTCAGCAGCGGGCCGGTGCTGTCCGGGTCGGTCGAGGACAGCAGCGAGTAGCCGCGGTCGCGCGGCATGGCGACGTTGAGGTTGGGCCAGAGCGGGAAGTGGATCTCGGAGTAGTCGTGGGTGCTGCCCTCACCGTCGGCATAGACGAGCGGCACCGGATCGATGGCGCCCGTGTCGCCCGGATAGAGGCGATTGCCATCGTTGTCCGTCGACACCCCGAGCACCGACGGCAGGTGGGCCGCATTGTGCAGCTTGTGCACCATCACCTTGAATTCGATGGTGACGCCCGGCGTCGCGTCGCCTTCATTGCTGTCTTCGGCCCCCGCGGTGTGGCACAACACACACATGCCGATCTCGCGCATGACCCCGTCGTGCACGCGCAGGTTGGTGTGGCAGACATTGCAGTTGTCCGACTGCACCACGGCCCGCGGCGCCAGCGTGGTGGCGCTGCCGAGCAAGAAGTCGCCCGTGGCGTTGCCCGCGTCGACCCATTCTCCCTGCAGCGCACCCGTGTAACTCGCCGAGAAGGCGAGGCCGACGGTGTAGGTGCCGGCGATCAGGCTTTGGCCGGTCAGCTCGTCGACGGTGAACGCGGTGGAGTCGTTGAGCGGGGCGAGGTAGTTCGCCGGCAGCGCCGGCACGAAGGTGTAGGACCAGGCCCCATCCCCTTCGTAGACCGAGGCGGAGCGCAGATCGGTCTGCTCGGCGATCACGCGCTGGTAGTTGAAGGTCGGGCCGGAGACGAAGATCGAGCCGGTGTCCAGGTCCGCCACGTCGAGCGGGTCGCCGCCGGTGGTGTGGGCCGTGTAGCGCACCGTCAGCACGTCGCCGACCGCAAACGCGCCGTCCGAGCCCGAGGCCCCGGTGATGCCGGTGATCGCCAACACGATGCCGGGCAGCGGGTCCTCGGCGCCGATCACGCGCGAGGGGTTGTCCGGCCGCGTCGGCTCGGGCACCGCGTCGTCCGAACTGCTGCTGCAGGCGGCGATCCCGAACAACAGGAGTGTGGCGGGGAGCCAAGACGAGCTGCGCCGGGAGGTCCGGCCACAGGAGACGACTGGGTGGGCGATCGTTTGCATGTCTGACCCCGACAACCTCGAAGGCGAAAGCACTGGCGACGAATGACGCGCAGATGACGGAACGAACGCGGCCGATGATGCCGAGCGTTCCGAAGTGCCGCCCTGCGCCACTGGGCGTAGCCAAGTCGAGCGATTGGGGTAGCGCAACGGCCTGTCGGCCAATCCTGCGCGCGGCCGCGTCCGACCAAGCCGGATCCTCCTGGGCCCAGGGCACAAGGCCCAGCCCACCTCGCCAGATCTTCACCTTCGCCACACGGCCACCATGAACTGGCGAGGCACCTTGCCGACCGATGTCGCCGCCTACGCTGCTCGACCACGACCGCGCCGTGGACCCAGGGCCCGAGACCCGCTTCGCGCCGAACGCCGCCGCACGCCCGTTCCGCGACGAGCTGAACTTCCTGCTGACCAACCGGCTGCCGCGCCGCCTGGCGACGCGCTTCATGGGCTGGTTCAGCAAGCTGCACACCGGCCCGCTGACGCGTGTCTCGATCGGCATCTGGCGCCTGTTCGCGCGCGACCTCGCCTGCGGCACCGAGCTGTTCCAAGCCAAAGGCTTCCCCTACTCGCTGCCGGACCTGCTCGGCGACGACGACCTCGTCGCCCGCTACCGCGACGGCGTCTGCGTGACGCTGCGGCTGAAGTCGTCCTTCTACCACCGCTGCCACGCCCCGTGCGAGGCGCGCCTGCGCCGCGTCGTCTACATCTCGGGCGACACCTGGAACGTCAATCCGATCGCGCTGCGGCCGAGGTCGTGCAGCCCGGCGGCGAGTTCCGCACCTTCAGCTACCTGCAGTCGTATCCGCTGGCCGCGACGCGCCGACTGCGCCGGCTCATGCGCGCGCGCTTCGCCGACTTCCGCCAACGCGGGCCGGTGCTGCGCAACTTCCCGCCGGCCTTCGTGCTGTGCGCTCGCCGCGCGGCGTGAAGCTCGGGCTCAGCGCGCGCGCCGCACCGCGGCCCTCGCCTTCCCGGCCGACTTCTTCGCCGGCACCTTGGCGGCCTTCGTGGCCTTTGCTGCCTTCGCCGACCTGGCCTTCGCCGGCTTGGCCGCGGCCTTGTTGGCGACCTTCGCCGGCCGGCTCGCCGCCGGCTGCCGCCGCGCCCCCAACGCGGCCTCGTAGACGCCGACGAAGCGCTGCAGCGGCCAACGTCGGATCGCAGCGGCCAGCACGTCGAGCGGCACGTCGTCGAGCCGCTTGAAGCGCACGCAGCACTTGCCCATGTCCAGCTTCTTGCCGGCCGCCTTCCAATCGCGCTCGAACTGCCGCGCCTCGTCGGGGTCGCAGTAGAGGCCGAACAGGTAGACGGCGAAGTGGTTCTTCTGCGCGGCGAGGCCCGCGTACGGCAGCGGCTGCTTGGGATCGCAGTGGTAGCCGGCCGGATACAGCGAGTGCGGCACGTGATAGCCGATCATGCCGTAGCCCATGCCCTCGGTGAACCCGGCGTCGAGGTTGGCGAGGATCGTCTCGCGCACCGCGGCGACCACGGCGCGGCGCTCGGCTGGCAAGGAGGCGAGGTACTGCTCGACGGTCTTGGCCTTGGAGATCACCATGGCGCGAACTCTAGTGTCGCTGGGGCGGTTCGGGGAGGCTCGAGCTCCCCCCGGTGCGCGCCGCTGCCTTGATGTGCACTCGTCGACACCGCCGCCGGGCCGCCGCGGTAGCCTCGTGGTGACCAAAGGAACTGCGCGTAACCCGCCGCCCTCATGAGCCAGCCGCCAGCCGCCAGCCGTCTCTCCCCGCTCCGCCGCGCCCTCAACCACCTCGCCGCCCCGCTCGCCGCGCTCGCCGCAGCCCTGCCGGCGCAGGATCCGTTCGGCCCGCCCGGCGGCTTCCCCGGCGGCCCCGGCTTCCCCGGCGGCCCCGGCGGCATGGGCGGCATGGGCGAACGCACCAAGGTGCTGGCCCAGTTCGACGCCGACCAGAGCGGCCAGCTCGACGCCGACGAACGCAAGGCGGCGCGCGCCTGGCTCGCCGACAACCGGCCGCAGCGCGGGCGCATGGGCCGCGGCGGCCCGCCGGGCATGGAGTTCGAGGCCGGCGACAACACCGCCGAGCGGCCCGGGGCCAGGGTCGGGCCGAAGGACGTCACCGGCTACCCCGACCGCGGCCTGTTCGACGTCGACGTGGTGCGCACGATCTTCCTCGACTTCGACAGCGACGATTGGCTCGCCGAGCTGACCGCGTTCTACCACACCGACGTCACCGTGCCGGCGCGCGTCACGCTCGACGGCACCACCTGCGAGCAGGTCGGCGCCGCATTCCGCGGCAACACCTCGTTCATGATGGCGCGCGGCAAGCGCAGGTCGTTCGACCTCACCATCGACGAACGCATCGCGAAGCAGAACCTGTTCGGCGTGCGCAACCTCGACCTGCTCAACTGCAACAGCGACCCCTCGTTCGTGCGCGAGGCGCTGCACGCCTTCGTCGCCAACCAGTACTTCCCGGCGCCGCGCGTGGCGCTGATGCGCGTCGTCGTCAATGGCGAGGATCTCGGCGTCTATGCGGCGGTGCAGCAGTTCGACAAGGACTACCTGGAGGACCACTACGGCACCAAGAAGGGCGCGCGCTTCAAGGTGCCGCCGGACTTCTCGGGCCGCGGCGGCCTGATGTGGCTCGGCGACGATGCCGCGGCCTACCAGCGCAGCTACCAGCTCAAGTCCGACGCGGACGCCGACGCCTGGCAGGCACTCGTCGACGTCTGCGCGGTGCTGGAGAATACGCCGCCGGACCGCCTGCAGGCGATCGTGCCGCAGCACCTCGATGTCGAGGCGACGTTGTGGTTCCTCGCCCTCGACAACGCGCTCGCCGACGACGATGGCTACGCCTCGCGCGGCAGCGACTACCTGCTGTGGCGCGACCCGAGCGGCCGCTTCCACCCGATCCCGCGCGACAACAACGAGATCCTGCTCGGCGAACGTGGACCCGGTGGCCCGGGTGGCCCGGGCGGTCGCCGGCCGCGCGGCGGCGAGCTGCCCGGCGGCGCCGACGGTGCTGGCCCGCCGAACGCAGGCCCGCCGAACGGCGGCGATGCGAACGGTGGTCCAGGCGCCGGCCCCGGTGGCCGCCGCGGCCCCGGCGGTGGCGTCGCCAACAGCCCGCTCGACCTGGCCTCGCGCCGCGACCGACCGCTGGTGCGGCGCCTGCTCGAAGTGCCGGCCTGGCGCCAACGCTACCTCGCCAACCTGCGCGAACTGCTCACCGGCGCCCTGGCCCCCGCCACCATCGGCCCGCGCCTGCAGACCTGGCGGCAACTGCTGCAGCCGATCGTCGACGCCGGCGCCAACCGCACCGCGTTCGCGCGTTCGTTCGCCAGCACCGCCGACGGCCAGCCCGCTTCCGGCTCGCTGCTGTCGCTGATCGCCCAGCGCGGCAAGCTCCTGCTCGGCGATCAATCGCTGCAAGGCGAATGGCCCGTGCTCGACGAACCCGAGGCGCAGCTGCGAGCCGACGGCAACGGCGGCAGCGTGCTGACCGTGCGCGCCAAGGCCCATGGCGCCCGCATCGCGGCGGTGCACCTGCACCACGCCGAAGGCAAGTTCGGGGCCTTCGCGGCGCTGCCGATGCAGGACGACGGCAAGCACGGGGACGGTGGCGCCGGCGACGGCGTCTACGGCGCGGCGTTGCCGCTCGCCGCTGGCACCACGCTGCGCTATTGGGTCGAGGCCACCGCGGCGACGGGCCACGTCGACTGCCAGCCGGCCGGCAACGGCGCCCTGCCGGCCGTGGTCAAGACGCCGAAGCCGGACGCCGGCGCCGAGCAGGCACGCTGATCAAGCCCGCAGCTCGAACGCCGCCGTCGCGACCTCGCGGCCGTTGACCAGCACCGTCACCGTGTGCGCACCGGGCTCGAGGCGGCGCGTGCTGACCTGCCGCAGCGGGTGCCGCTTGCGGAGTTCGCGCACCTCGCCGGGGGCGAGCGTGAGCTGGAAGCCCTTCCACACCTTCTGCGTGCTGCCGCCGTTCTTGCGCTGCCGGCCGACGCGGTAGTCGAGCACGATCGCCTGCGGCTGCTTGCCCTTCGCGCGCAGCTCGATCTGCAATTCGACGAACGTGCCGAGGCGCGGCCGCGTCGGCGACAGCCGCAGCTGCACCTCGCCGCGCAGCGCCCCACCGAGCCCCCAGGCGCGCAGCACGCGTTGATCGCCCCGCTTGACCAACGTGCGGCTGGCGTGCTTCAGCAGCGCCCGCCGCGGCTTCGACGCATCGGGCAGGAAGCGCTCGAGCCACTCGGCGACGACCGCCGGGTGGTCCTTGGCGATGTCGTTGAGGTGGTTGGCGACGCTGCGGCGCACGTACTCACTGGGGTCGTCCTGCAGCGCTTCGAGCAGCGGCAGCGTCGGCGACGGATCGGCGATGAAGCGCTGCAGCTGCAGCCCCCACGGCAGCCGCGGCCGGCTGCCTTCGCTGACCAGCCGCCGCACGTGCGGGCTCGCATCGTGGGTCCAGCGCTGCAGCGTCGCCAGCGTCAGCCGTTCGTGTTCGACCAGGAACGGGCGGATCGCGAACTCGGCCGTCGCCCGCTGCGTCAGCGCGTGCAGCGCCGCGAGCGCCCGTTCGGGGTGCTGGAGCCCCTGCGCGGCGACGAACTCGGTCAGCGGCCAGACCGCGAAGCCGGCGAGGCCCTCGGGCCCGGTGCGCAGCGCCCGCAGGTCGTCGTCGAGCCGCGCCGGCAGCAGCGCGGCCTCGATCACGTCGGCGGCCAGTACGAAGTCCGTCGGCAGGGTCGCCGAGAGCGCCTTGGCGACGTGCTGGATGCGCGCCTTGAGTTCGAGCGCGTCGAGCCCGGTGGTGGCGAGCTGCACGAACCGATCGGCCGGGAAGCGCCGATGCACGCGCCGCAGGTGGTTCTGGAGGTCGGCGACGAGCTGCGCGCCGACGAGGTTCTTGAACGGCTCTGCCATGGCTTGGCGAACTTCTACCACCGCACCTTCGGCGACACGACGCGGCAGCCGTATCCTGCGCCCCCGCATGACCACGCCGCGCTGCCTGACCGTGCTGCTGTCGTCCCTTCCCCTGTTCGCGCAGACGGCGCCGCCGCCGGCTCCAGCCGACGCCCCGCAGGTGGTCATCGAGACCGTCGGCCCCGAAGGCTGGCGGGCGCGGCTCGGCCCCACCAACGTCGGCACCCTGCTGGCGTCGGAGCCCGGCCAGGCCCTGTGGCGACCGCGCCTCGTGCCGCTGCTCGAATCCTGGCAGCAGATCGTCGGCGACGCCGACGCCTTCGCGCCGGTGCGCGACCGCCTGCTCGGCTACGCCGGCCGCGTGCGCGTCGGCCTGTGGCTGACGCCCGACGGCCGCGGCGAGGTCGACGCGATGCAGACCGCCGTGGTGATCGAAGGGGACGGCAAGAGCGACCTCGCGGCGCTGGCCAAGGACCTGCGGCAACTGCAGGCCGCGGTGCCCGGGCAGTGGCAGCCGCGCGACGGCGGCGACGTGCAATTCGAGGTCTGCGACCAGGGCTTCGGTGTCATGAGCGGCCCGATCGCCGGCGCACAGTGCCTCATGCTGGTCGCCGCCACCGGCGATCAATTCGACCAGGCGCTGTTCCGCGCCCGCCGCTTCGCCGCCGATTGCACCGGCAAGGCGCCGCCGCTGTCACTGCCGGCCCTGCGCGTGACGTTCGACGTGCCGGCCCTGCTGAACGCCCAGGACGCCGTGCGACCGAACGAACGCGCGTCGCGCACGGCCGTCGGCCTCGACAGCCTCGGCGCCCTGACGATGACGCTCGGCGCCGCCGGCCCGCACCTGCAGCTCGAGGTGGACCAGCACTTCCGCAGCAACCAGCGTGGCCTGTTCGGCGTGTTGTGCTCGGCGGCCACCCAGTTGCCGCGGCTGCTGCCACTCGCCAACGGCAGCACGGGCTCGTGGCACGCCGGCCACCTCGACCTCACCGCGCTGCACGACACCGTGCTGGCTGCGCTCGGCGTCGAGCTGCGTGATGCACCGGACGAACTGCGCGCGTCGATGCAGAAGGAGCTCGGTATCGACGTGCGCGACGACCTGCTCGCGCACGCCAGCGACGCGATGCTGTTCACGCTCGCCCCGCTCACCGAGCTCGACGATCCGCGCGACGTGACCTGGACGATGGCGTTCGAGCTGCGCGACGAGGCCGCGTTCGCCAAGGCGCTGTGGCAGATGATGGGGCACGCCAAACCGATGTTGTCACGCGCCGAGACCGTCGACGTCGACGGCGTCGAACTGCACCGCTACGGCAACATGGTCCGCTACGACCTGTGGCTCGGCGTCGGCAACGGCATCGTCGCCTTCGGCGGTGGCCAGCACGCCGAAGAGCGCCTGTCGGCGCAGCTGCGCCTGGCCAAGGCCATCGACCGCAGCGCCGCGCCGGTGCTGCCGGCGGCGTTCCAGACGGTGCAGCGCCGGGCGCCCGGCGGCACCAACGCCGCCGCCGTCGCCGATCTCGACGGCCTGCTGTCGATGCCGATCGACTGGAGCCTCATGCTGCTGCGCGAGTTCGTGCGGCTGCCGACCACGGATGCGCCCGCAGCAGACGCCGAGCAGATCGCGGCGGCGCGCGCCCTGCTGCGCGACAACCACCTCGACACCGTGCGGTCGCTGACCGGCTACGCCGACGACCACTTCCGCTGGCGCCTGTTCTGGTGATGCCGATGCCCTCCCATCGTCGCCGCCGTCGGCCCCTGGCGCTGGCAGCGCTGCTGCTGCCGCTCGGCGCCTGCGGCTTCCTGCAGCGCCGCGCCGTCGACTTCGACGACTGCCTGCTCTACCGCTGCCACGACGACGCGCTCGGCCTCTCGGCGACCGCCAAGGTCGGGCCGCTCGCGGCCACGCTCGGCGGCTGGTACGCAAACGGCGGCTGGGGCAAGGACACCTTCTGGCAGCGGCCCGGCGCCGTGCTGACCAACCACGGCACCGGCATCCCGTTCACGACCATCGGCCCGCTCGCCTACGGCCAGTCGTGGTCGCGCCTGCTCGCCTTCGGCAGCTGGGGCAATCACCCGGGCGATCCGAACGCCTTCGACGACACCAACTCGTGGCTCGGCGTCAGCGACGCCTTCGACCTCGACGACGCGCTGCCGTTCCGGCTGTCGCCAGCGCAGCGCGTAGCCGACCTGTTCGGCGTCGAGGTCGGCCTGGTGCCGTTGTTCTGGAGCGGCCACGTCGGCTTCAACTTCGCCGAGTTCGCCGACTTCCTGCTCGGCTGGGTCGGCCTCGACGTGCTCGGCGACGACGGCGCGCCGCGACCGCGCTCGCTGCCGTACGTGCCACCCGGCGAGTGAAGGCCACGAACCGCGCGCACGCGGCGCCCTGCCGCTATCGTTCGCGCCGGAGGCCCGATGCAAAACCGCTGCTCGCTGTCGTTCGCCGTCGCCGCCGTCTGCAGCCTGCCGCTCGCCGCGCAGGAGCCGCCGCGCGCCCAGGAACCACCACCCGCCGCCGTCGAGACGCCGGTCGGGCCCGCCCACGAAGCGTGGGTCCCCGACAGCCAGCCGAAGGACGTGCGCTGGACGTTGTGGCTGCCGTACGACGCCGCCGACGGCGCCCTGCTCGACCACACCCTGCACCTGAGCGATCTGCAGCGCCGCCACGCCGCAGCCGGCTTGCGCATCAACGTCGTGCTCGACGCCGCGAGCGCGAAGATCGCCGCGGCCAGGAAGCCAGGCTTCGCGGTGTGGTCGCTGCAGCCCCCGCCGGCGGAACCCGCCCAGCAGCCGGAAACCGACGTGCAGGTCGAGCAGGTCGTCATCGACGACCTCGGCTTCGGCGGCAGCACCTTCGGGTGGCAGGCCAGCTACTTCTGCCGTGGCCAGGAACTGCGGCGCGTGCTGCCCTCGCTGGACCTGTTCACGGACGTGGTGGCCCCCGCCCTCGCCGACGAGGCGAAGCTGCCCGAGAACGACGAGGCCGCAGCCGTGGTCTTCTCACTGCTGCAGAGCGTCGGCGACGCCTACGTCGACGCCCAGCAGATCCCGCCGCTGATCGCGGCCCTGCCGCACAGCGGCCATGCGCGCGCGTTGGCCGTGCTGCAGCAATGGTGGGGCAGCGGCGATTACGAAGCGGCCGACGCCGCGATCGAAGCTGGCCTGCAGGCCCTCGCCGGCGAACCGATCAGCCTCTGCGTCTTCGCCGACCTCGTGCTGCGCGGCGACCGCAGCGACCGCTTCGCGCGCCGCCTCGCCGCCGAACTCGGCCCGGTCGCCGCCGCCGCGCCGGAGGGCCCGTTCACGCAGCTCGTCTACCTGCGCACCCTGCTGCGCGCCGGCCAGGATCGCCTGGCCGGCCGCGTGATCGCCAAGCTGCAGAAGAGCCTGAAGCGGCCGCAGGACCTGCTGCTGTTCAGCGAGACGCTGCTGGAAGGCAGCACGCCGGCGGCGCAGCGCGACCAGGCTCAGCAGGCGCTCGACAAGGCCCGCGCCGGCGGCGCCGACGCGCGGCTGTGCTTCGCCGCGCAGCACAAGATCCAGCAGCGCTGCGGCGATGCCGAGGCGGCCGCGCAGACGATGCTGCGCTACCGCACCGACGTCGGCGAAGGGCGCGACCTCAACAACGACGCCTGGTACCTGATGGTGCGCCCGGACACCATGGGCCGCTTCGACACGCTCGCCCTCGCCCAGTGCGACGAGCTCATGCGCCAGATGGGCGCCGGCATCAGCCACGGCAACCAGGACACCGTGGCGCTGGCGAAGTTCTTGAACGGCCTCGTCGACGAAGCGATCGAGCTGCAGGCGGACGCCAGCCGCGCGAGCGGCGACCAGCCGCCGTACGTCGCCCGCCTCTTGCGCTTCAAGAACGCCAAGGCGCGCGCCAAGGCCGCGGCCGCCGCGCCGAAGTGACGCGGCTCAGCGCGGCGCCGGCGCCCCACCGCTGAGCGGCGGCAGCTCCCGCAAGAACCGCACGATCTCGGCCGAGGCGTCGAACGGGAACGGCGCGTCGGCGACGGCGCGCGTCTTGTTGGCGGCGCCGGGCCAGGCGTGGCCGCCGCCCTCGAGCGTGATCAGGCGCACCGGCAGCGCCGGAGCCCCGCCCTTGCCGCGCTCGTAATGCTCGCTGCGCACCTTGCCGCGCTGCTCCGTCACCGGGTGGGCGACGAGCCCGTTGCGTTCGAGGTAGTAGGCCACCGCCTTGGCCACCGACGTGTCGGTGCGTTCGCCGCTGCGGCCGACCGACGACCGCGGCGCACCACCTTCGTAGAGCACGTGCTCGTCGGCGGTGCCGTGCACGATCAACGCCGCCATCGGCGTCTGGTCGTCGGCGTCGAGGTAGTTCATCGCCCCCGCGACCACCGCGATGCCGCGGAAGACGTCGGCCGCTTCGCGCGCGAGCCGGTGGCACATCATGCCGCCGTTGCTGTGGCCGGCCGCGTAGACCCGACCGGCGTCGATCGGCACCCGTTGCTGCACGTCGGCGACCACCTGGCGCAGGAAGCCGACGTCGTCGACGTCGTGCTCCGCCGCGTAGACCACGATGCCACCCGAGTTCCAGGTCAGCAGCTTCTGGCGCAGCGGGCCGGTGCCGTCGGGGAACACCACCACGAAGCCGGCGCGCACCCCGAGGTCGGCGAGCCGCGTCGTCTCGCGCGCCTGTTCGCCGTTGCCGCCGCCTCCGTGCAGCACGACGAGCAGCGGCAATGCCGCGGTGCCCGCCTCGTGCGGCGGCACGTGCATCAGGTACCGACGATCGCGGCCGCCGTGCGACAGCGTCACCACGCTCTCCTCGCCGACCACGGCCGGCGAAGTGACCGCGGCGCGCACACGCTGCTGCAGCAGCTGCAGCTTCGGCAGCACCCGACCGACCCGGTCCTTGACCGCGAGCACCCCGCCGACGCCGAGGTCGAGGTCGATCCACGGCGTGAAACCGAACGCGCCCGGATCACTCGCCCGCACCACCCCACCGTCGAGCAGCTCCAGCCAGGTGCCGAGCCCGTAGCGCACCTTCGCCGCCTCGAAGCCCTCGGCCTTGACCTCGACGAAGTCGGCGACCTGATCGCGGAACATCGCCGCCACGCTCTCCTCACGCAGCACCCGCTTGCCCGCGAACTCGCCCTTCGCCAGCAGCATCTGCACGAAGCGCTCGTACTCGCCGAGCGTCGACACCGCGCCGCCGGCGACCCACGGCAAGACGGCGGTGCCGGCATCGCCGCCGACCGGCAGCAAGGTGCCGAACTTCGTCTGCACGAGGCCGAGCGGCGCCGCGATGCGCAGCGCGAACAGCTCGTGCCACGACTTGCCGGTGACGCGGCAGGCCGCCGCCGCGGCGATCTGGAAGCCGACCCCACCGTAACGGAACGCCGACCCGGGCTGGTCGCGCAGCGCGGCGTCGGCGGCGGCGGCCGCGAACTTCCTCATGTCCATGCCGCGCATGCGGCCGGGCAGGCGCGCCGGCACCCCGCCGGTGTTGGCGAGGCACTGGCGCAGCGTCAGCATGCGCTTGTCGGAGCGATCAAACTCAGGCAGGTAGCGGGCCACCGGCACGTCGAGGTCGAGCTGGCCGTCGTCGACGAGCGTCAGCACGGTCGCCACCGCGAGCCACTTGCTCGCCGAGGCGATCGCCATCACGTCCTCGCTGCCGAGACCACGATGCAGGCTGCGGTGCAGCTCCTGGCCGTCGCGCACGACGACGAGACCGGCGCCATCGAGCTGCAGTTCGCCGGCGATGCGTTCGAGCTGCTCACGCACGCCGGGCAATTCCGGCGACTGACCCAGGGTGACGGTGGTGAGGAAGAGGCCGACCGCGCTGGCAAGGAGGGCTCGCATAGGGCCTTGTTATCGGCAACCGGGCCGTCGGGGACCAAGTCGGGGCACACCTGCGACAGCTTTTGTACGGCTGCGCTGTGGGCCGCCGTTCCGGAGGTTCCCCATGAACACGACCCGTCGCTTCGCCCGCCTGCTGCTGCTCGGCCTCGTCGCCCTCACCGGCGCCTGCCACTTCCACGGTTGGGGCCCCGGTTGGGGCCGCGGCTATGGCCACGGCGGTGGCTACCACCACCACGGCGGTCACCACGGCCACTGCCGCTGAGCCCGCGGTTCCCGCCGCGCCGGCGCGTAGCATGCCGGCCATGCCCGCCGCCTCCACCATCCGCCTCGGCGCCCTGTTCGCCGGGCTCGCCGTCGCCCTCGGCGCCTTCGCCGCGCACGGCCTCAAGCACCACCTCGACGACTACCAGCTCACCATCTTCGAGACCGGCGTGCGCTACCAGATGTACCACGGCCTCGCGCTCCTGCTGTGCGGCGCCCTCGGCGCCGCCGGCTGGCGCACCGGCAAGGCCGCCGTGGCGTTCGTGGCCGGCATCGTGCTGTTCAGCGGCTCGCTCTACGGCCTGGCCCTGGTGCAGTGGAAGTGGCTCGGGCCGGTCACGCCGGTCGGCGGCGTCGCCTTCCTGATCGGCTGGCTGCTGCTCATCGTCGCGCGTCGCTCCGACGGCGCGTAGGCTGTGTGCATGCGGCTGACGGTCGAATACTGCGTGGTCTGAAACTACCTGCCGAAGGCGACCGGTCTGGTCGCCGCCGTGCAGCGGGCGCGGCCCGACATCATGGTCGAAACGAAGCCCGGCGGCCGCGGCGACTTCCGGGTCGTGCTCGACGGCAAGGTGCTGTGGGACAAGCGGCGCCGCGACGACGATCGCTTCCCGGCCGACCGGGAGATCCTGGCCCAACTGCCGCCGGCGTGAGCACGATGGGCCATGCCATTGGCCCGCGCGTCGTCATCGTGACGCCGGCGCCGCGCGGCAGCACCAGCGGCAACCGCGTCACCGCCCTGCGTTGGGCGGCGCTGCTGCGCCAGCTAGGGGTGCAGGTGCAGGTTCGCGAACGCTGGCAAGGGCAAGCCTGCGACGTGCTGGTCGCCGTGCACGCGGTGAAGTCGGCGCCGAGCGTGCTGCGCGTCGCGGCCGAGCGACCCGCCGCGCGCCGCGTCGTGCTGCTGGCCGGCACCGACGTCTACCCGCAGTTCACGGCCGAACCCGACGCGCTCGCCGCGCTGCAGCTCGCCGACGCGGTGATCGGGCTGCAACCGCTCGCCGCCGCGGCCCTGCCGGCGGCGCTGCGCGGCAAGGTGCGCACGATCGTGCAGAGCGCCGTGCCGGTGCCGGCCACGCGCAGAGCGACGTTCCGCGTCTGCGTGCTGGCCCACCTGCGCGAGGTCAAGGCCCCACTGCTGCCGCTGCTGGCGTTCGCGCGCGTGCCAGACGATCGCCCCGCCGAACTCGTGCTGGCCGGCCGCGCGCTGACGGCCGAGGTCGAGACCCGCTTGCGGGAGTCCATCGCCCACGAACCGCGCGCGCGCTGGCTCGGGCCGCTGCCGCGCCAACAGGCCCGCCGGCTGCTCGGCGAGAGCCACGTCTGCATCGTCGCGTCGAGCGCCGAAGGGGGCGCCAACGTGGTCACCGAGGCGATCGCCGCCGGCACGCCAGTGCTGGCCAGCAGCATCCCCGGCAACCTCGGCCTGCTCGGCGCCGACTGGCCGGCGACCTTCCCGCCCGGCGACGCCGAAGCACTGGGCCGCCTGCTGGTGCGCTGCCGCGACGACGAGCCGTTCCGCCGCGACCTCGAGCGGCGGTTGCACGGCCTGCTGCCGATGGTCGACCCGGCGCGCGAACGCGGCGCCTGGCGCCGGCTGCTCACGGATCTCGGGGTCGGGCTGCCCCCGGTCGCTCACTAGTTCCTGCGAACTTCCCCAGGAACCTGCATGCACCTCCCCGTGTCCCGACAACAGGCGCGCGAATCGCTGCGCCAACTGACCGTCCCCCACGCGCTCGACTTCGGCGCCCGCCTGCTGCGGCGCGGCAAGAGCCCGCTGCTGACCTTCCGCGAGTTCGTCGCCGTGGCGCGCGAGTGCTGGGAAGAGGCCCCCGAGGCGGCGGCGACCTACCTCGCCGCGCTCGTCGCGCTCGAGATGGCCAGCGACGAGGCAGCCCCGACCTGCCCGGTGGCGCCGTCGCGCAACTGAGCTTCACGCCTCACGCGATCAGCTCGCGGATCGGCTCCACGCGTTCGACGCCGACCAGCTTCTGGTCGAGGCCTGCGTGCAGGTAGGCGAGCCGGTTGGGGTCGAGGCCGAGCTGGGTCAGGATGGTGGCGTGCAGGTGCTTGACGTGGAACGGCTTCTCGACCGCGCGGTTGCCGAGTTCGTCGGTGGCGCCGACCGTGATGCCGCCGCGAATGCCGCCGCCCGCGAGCCACATGGTGAAGCCCGCCGAATCGTGGTCGCGCCCGGTGCCCTCCGCGTACTCGGCCGTCGGCTGTCGGCCGAACTCGCCGCCCCAGACCACGAGCGTCGACTCCAGCAGCCCGCGCTGCTTGAGGTCCAACAGCAGCCCCGCGATCGGCCGGTCGGTGGCGCCGGCGTGTGTGGTGTGGTTGAAGACCAGATCGCCGTGCGCGTCCCAGTTGTGGTCGTTGTGGCTGCCGCCCGAGTAGATCTGGATGCAACGCACGCCACGTTCGACCAGCCGGCGCGCCAGCAGGCACTTGCGGCCGAAGTCCGCCGTGCGCGCGTCGTCGAGCCCGTAGAGCCGCCGCACGTGAGCCGGTTCCCGGTCGAGCTCGATCGCCTCGGGCGCGTGGCTCTGCATGCGGAAAGCGAGCTCGTAGCTGGCGATGCGGGCCGCGAGGTCGCTGTCGCCCGGCCGCGCGGCGAGGTGCGCGGTGTCCTGTTCCCGCAGCGTGTCGAGCAGCCGGCGTTGTTCGGCGCGCGTCATGCCGGCCGGCAGCGCCAGGTCGAGGATCGGTTCGCCGACGGCGCGCAGCACCGTGCCCTGATAGACCGCCGGCATGTAGCCGCTGCTCCAGTTCTTGGCCCCCGAGATCGGCCCGCCGGTCGGGTCGAGCATCACGCAGAAGCCGGGCAGGTTCTGGTTCTCGGTGCCGAGCCCGTAGGTGACCCAGGAGCCGAGGCACGGCGCGCCGGACAGGATGCGGCCGCTGTTCATCATCAGCATCGCCGAGCCGTGCAGCGGCGACTCCGCGTACATGCTGTGCACGAAGGCGAGGTCGTCGACGCAGCGCGCGAGGTGCGGGAACAGGTCGCTGACGTGCTTGCCGCACTGGCCGTACTGGCGGAAGGCCCACTTCGGCCCCACCACGCGGCCCTGCCGCTTGCTGCCGCCGCGGCCCTTGGTGTCGATGTCGATGGTCTTGCCGTCGAGCTCGTAGAGCCGGGGCTTGAAGTCGAAGGTGTCGACCTGGCTCGGCCCGCCATACATGAACAGGAAGATCACCGCCTTGGCGCGCGCGGCGAAGTGCGGCGGCTTCGGCGCCATCGGGCCGCCGCTCGCTGCCGCCGGGTCGCTGCCGAAGGCGCCGTCGCGCGACAGCGCGTCGACGAGGCCGATGCCGGCGAAGCCGGCGCCGGCCTGCCAGAGGAACTCGCGTCGGGTGCGGCCGCAGAAGGTGCCTTCGTGCATCGTCGCTCAGTCCAGGTAGAGGAACTCGTTGCCGTTGAGCAGCACGAGGCAGCAGCGCTGCAGCGCCGTGGCCTCGTCGCGGCCGTGATCGCGCCGCAGGTCCGTCGCCAGCGCCAGCAGCCGTTCGACGTCGGCGGCGCGCGCCGGTCGCTGCGTCACGAGTTCGAGCCCGCGCGTGAGCTGGCTGCGCAGGTCGCGCGCCTCGGCGGCGAGCCGGACCGCGAAGCGCGTCGCCATACGGTGCGCGAACTCGCCGTTCAGCAGGGTCAACGCCTGCGTCGGCTGCACGGTGGCGAAGCGCACCGGACAGCTCGTATCGGTGTCGGCGCGGTCGAACGCAGCCAGCAGCGGCTCCGGCAGCGAACGCTTGACGTGGATGTAGAGGCTGCGGCGCGCGGCTTCGGCGGCGGTCGCCTCGCCCCAGGCCTCGTCGGGACGCGACGACGTGGCCAACACCTGGGCCGGCATCGGCGGGAAGACGCTCGGGCCGCCGAGGCCGGTCTGCAGCTCGCCGGTGACCATCAGCATCGAATCGCGCACCTCCTCGCCGGTCAGCCGCCGCCGCTCGAAGCGCCACAACGAGTCGCCGAGCGGATCGGCGGCGAGGCCGCCGGCGTCGCTGCTGCAGGCCATGCGGTAGGTCGCCGAGGTGACGAGCAGGCGGTGCATCGACTTCAGGCTCTCGCCGCGCGCGATCAGCTCGCAGGCCAGCCAGTCGAGCAGCTCCGGATGCGTCGGCAGATCGCCGAGCCGGCCGAAGTCGTTGCTCGAACGTACGAGGCCGCGGCCGAAGTGATGCTGCCAGAGACGGTTCACGATCACGCGCCAGGTCAGCGGGTTGCCGTGGTCGGTGATCCAGGCCGCCAGCGCGCTGCGGCGACCGCTGCTGTTCGTGGTCGGCGTCGCCGCCGGCAGGCGGATGGCGCCCAGCAGGCCAGGCACCCCCGGTTCGACGGCGGCGCCCGGCGTGTGCACGTTGCCGCGCTGGCGCACGAACGACGGCGGCGGCAGCGGCCCGTTCTCCCGCACGGCGAGCACCTCGACGGTCGCGAGCGTCGGCGGCTGCAGTCGCTGCAGCGCGGCGAGCTCGGGCGCGGCGGCCAACGCCGGCGCCGCGGCGAGGCCTTGCGGCAGGTCCTGGCCGAGGCAGCACACCTCCGCCGGCGAGAGCGCACGGTCGAAGAAGCTGATCTCGTCGAGGTCGCCGCGGAAGTGGCGGCCGCCGGTCGAGAGCCGCGCCACGGCCAACGACGCCGGGGCGTCGAGCAATTCGCGATTGCCGGTGGCTTCGCCGACCAGCACGCCGTCGAGGTGGAGCGCGAGCCGGCCGCTGTCACGATCGCGCGTGAAGGCGACGTGATGCCACTCGCCGTCGTCGTAGCCCGGCGGGCTCACGATCGAGGTGTCGGGGTCACCGACGCCGGCCAGGACCCGGCCGTCGGCGAACCAGGTGATGCCCCAATCGCGCGCGACGCCGGGCACCTCGCCGTCGACGAGACCGAGCCCCTGGTGCCACTGTGTGCCGCCGGTCGGACCGTGGCCGCCGCGGTCGGCGCGCACCCAGAACGTCACCGAGAACGAGTCCTGCACCAGCCGCGGCACCAGGAACGCATCGTCGCCGTCGGCGCGCAGCGCCTGACCGCGGCGGCCCGGCACGACCACGAGCTGCCCTTCGCCGCGGCCGTGGTGGCCGCCGACGTCATCGACGATGCGCGCGGCGCTGCCGCCCTCACCGCCGTAGTGGGCGACGAGGCCGAAGTCGCCGCGTGGGGCCGGCGCCAAGGTCGCCGCCGCCGCGACTTCGCGCAGCCGCGCCAGCAGCCGCGCGCGTTCCGCCGCGTAGGTCGCCGTCGCCTGCTCGAAGCGCTCACGGGCGCCATCGATCGGCACCACGCGGGCCTCGAGGTCGTACGGGGCGATGTTCTCGAAGCAGGCCAGGAACGCGTAGTAGTCGCGCTGCGGCAGCGGGTCCTTCTTGTGGTCGTGGCAGCGGGCGCAGCCGATCGAGATCGCCAGCATGCTGCGCGCGGTGGTGTCGGCGATGCCGTCGAGGTCGTCGTAGCGGTGCTGTTCGCGGTCGGTCGGCTCGTCGTCCCAGATGCCGAGCCGGTAGTAGCCGGTGGCGACGAGGTCGGCGACGGTGGCACCCGGCAGCTCGTCGCCGGCGAGCTGCGCGCGCAGGAAACGGCCGTACGGCAGGTCCTGGTTGCAGGCGTCGACGACCCAGTCGCGATAGCGCCACACGAACGGCTTCTTGCGGTCGCGCTCGTAGCCGTCGGTCTCGGCGTAACGCACGACATCGAGCCAGTGCTGCGCCCACTTGACGCCGTGCTGCGGCGAGGCGAGCAGGCGGTCGACGACCCGTTCATAGGCGTCCGGCGAGGCGTCGGCGACGAAGGCGTCGATCTCCGCCGGCGTCGGCGGCAGGCCGGTCAGGTCGTAGGTGACGCGGCGCAGCAGCGTGTGGCGATCGGCGGCCGGGGCCGGCGTGAGGCCGCGGCGCTCGAGCCCGTGCCGGACGAAGTGGTCGATCGGGTTCTGCGGCCAAGCCGCGTCGGCGACGGCAGGCACCGCCGGCCGCTGCAGCGGCCGGTACGCCCACCAGTCGTCCTGGGCGGACGGCGTCGCGGCGAACGCGAACGGGACGAGGCACGGCAGGAGGCGGGGCATGCGGCGGCCCCGGCAATAACCAAGGCCGCCCGATCCCGCAACCCGCCGCCGCGGCGGTGGGCCGGGCTCAGAGCCCGTCTTCGCCGCGCTGCACGACCGCCTTCAGGGCGGCGGCGCGCTTCTCTTCCTCGACGCCGATCAGGCGATCGAGCGCGACGAGGCGCGGATTGCGGGCCTCACCGCCGGCGGTCAGCGCGTCGCGATAGCTGGCGCGGGCCCCGTCGAGGTTGCCGCCCGCCAGTTCGGCGAAGGCGAGGTTGGCGTGCAGCTCGGCGGGCGCGGCCGGGCCGACGACCGTGCGCAGCAGCGACGCCGCCGCGGCGTGTTCGCCGAGCGCCAGCAGCGAAGCGGCGAGGTTGCAGGCGGTGAGGGCGGTCTTGCCGAGCTCGTGGGCGCGGGTGAACAGCCGGCGCGCGGCGTGCGGCGAGCCGTTGGCCATCTCGAAGGCGCCGCGCGCGGTCAGCGCGATGACGTCGTCGGGCCGCTGCTGCAGCGCCCGGTCCAGCAGCATGCGGGCCCGCGCCCGATCGCCGCGGCGGTCGCCGAGCACGCCGGCGGTGACCAGGGCCTCGACGCAGGTCGGCTCCAGCAGCAGCGCCCGTTCGATCTCGTCGAGCGCGAGGCGGGTGTCCCCATCGGCCAGCGCCGCGTCGGCGCGGGTCAGCAGGTGCGCCGACAGGCCGCGGCGCGTGACGGTGGTGCCACGGTCGGCCGGCATCGGCGCCGGCGCCCGGTCCGGCAGCCGCGCGGCGGAGTCCTTGATCGCCTGGGCGTGGCCCTGCAGCGAACCACCCGACCAGTCCTCCAGGCGCAGCCCCTCCATGTCGATCGCGTTCCACTGGAAGCCACGGCGCAGCTGCACCAGGCGGTGCGCGCCACGTTCGATCTCCTCGCCGATCCAGGTGTCGTCGAGCACCCGCGGCACCAGCACGATCATCAGTTCGACCTCGTCGCGTTCGTCGATGGTGCTGGAGAACAGCTGGCCGAACCACGGCACGTTCATCAGGAACGGGATGCCCGAGCGCGTCTCGGTCTTGCGCGTCGTACGCAGGCCGCCGATCGCGATCGCCTGGCCGTCGGCCACGCGCACGCTGGTGGTGGCCTCACGTTCGCTGATCACCGGCACGGTGACCAGGCCGTCCGGCGTGACGACGGTGCCGATCTGCTCGCGCACCGACGGCGTCACCGACACCGACAAGAGGCCGTCCTCGCCGATCAGCGGCCGCACGTTGAGCAGCACGCCGGCATCGACGAAGGCGACGCCGAACTCGGTGCGCGTCGAGCCGTTCTCGGTGATGACCTCGCGGGTGATGTACGGGATCTGGTCCGTCACCGTGATCGACGCCGGCTGGTTGTTGAGCGTCGAGACGCGCGGGCTGCTCAGCACCCGCACCTGGCCCTGTTCCTGCAGCGCATCGACGAACAGCGAGAAGTCGCCGGTCTTCAGCAGGCCGAACTGGAACGCGGTGCCGGCCGACTTGGCCGCCGTGTGCACCATGGCGCCATCGGTCAGCGTGCCGACCTTGCTGGTCGAGAAGAAACCGGGCAGCAGCGTCCAGTCGACGCCGAGGTTGTACTTGTCGTTGAGGCGCACCTCGAGCACGCGGGCCTCGAGCGAGACCTGCTTGTTGGCGCGACGCAGCGTGGTGCCGATCAGCTCGCGCACGCGGCGCACGGCGCTCGGCCGCGCCTGCACGTGGATCGCCGACGCCGACTTGTTGACGACCGACGTGCCGGTCTCGCCGAGCAGCTTGGGCAGCGCGTTCTCGAGATCGTCCCAGACGTTGCCATCCGAGCTGCCGCCGCCGCTGCCGCCGCTGCCACCACCCGACGAGCCCGAACCCGACGTACCGGAGCTGCCGCTGCCGCCGCCGGAGTTGGTGTTGGGGGCCATCAGGTCGACCGGGATCGTGTCCTCGACCGTGTCGGTGACACGCAGGAAGCTGCCGTCCCAGCGGTAGGCGAGGTCGAGGCTGTCGAGCACGGCTTCGAAGGCGTCCTCGACCGTCGACCGCTTGATGTCGAAGGTGCAGGCGGTGGCCTGCACCGTCGGATCGATGACCAGGTTGATGTCGGAGTCCTTGAACAGGGCCAGCAGCACGTCGCCGAGCGGCGTGTTGCGCGCCTGCAGCGCCTCCATCGCATGGCCGGCGTCGGCCGCTGGTTGCAGCGGCGGCAGCGGCACCACCAGCATCGGCTGGAAGACCGGGGCGGCGGCGCCCTGCTCGTGGTCGAGCCGCGGCGGCGAGGCGCCACCCGAGGTGGCGCAGGCGGAGACGCAGACGGCCGCGGCCACTGCGACGAGGGAACGATGGCTGGGGTTCATTTGACTTCGTCCTTGTGCTTGCTGGCGGCCGCACCGGCCTCCGGGTCGTCGGCGCGTTCGCGTTCGAGGCGGCGCGCGAGCTCGCTGCGGAACTCACGCGGCACGTCACTGTCGAGGTCGTAGGTCAGCCGGCGACCGTTCCACTGCGTGATGACGCTGCTGTTGGTGATCGCGGTGACGACGCCGCCGGCGACCTCGTCGCCGATGCCGACGACGCGACCGGCGACCACGGCGCGCCGCGACTTGTCGCTGACCATCAGCACGCCGATGTGCAGCTGCGGCGGGTCGTCGCCTTCCCACTCCCGATCGCCACCGTAGGCCTGGGTCTCGCCGGCTGGGACCGCCGGCGCGACGTCGGCCAGCACGCGGAAGGCGCAGTTCACCAGCCCGCCCTTCTCGTAACTGCCGAACTCGAGCAGCAGGTCGCGACCACTGCCGGCTCCGGGCACCTCGACGTCGGCGCCCTCGACGGGCGCCACGACCTCATTCGCCGGCGACGCACCGGCATCCACGACCTCCGCTGCCGAGCCAAACAGCGACTTGGCGGCGATGCCGCCGCAGCCGAGCAGCATCAGCACGGCGACGCCCGGATGCATGCCCTTCTTGGCCTTGCGCTTCATCGTGCACCTCCGTGGTGGTAGGTCGCCAACGCCAGATCGAACGCGATCGCGTCCTCGCCGGACGGCGTCAGGCGCCCCGACTCGATCACGATCAATCGCTCGTTCTGCTCGATGGCGGCCAGGAACTCACAGACGGCCACCGCGTCGCCGCGGCCGACGATCTGGAACGTCTGCTTGCCGGCGGTCGTCGACTGCGCGGCCTTGACGCGGTCGAACACGACGCGCGTCGTGTCCCCGACCGCCTGCAGCACCTGCATGGAGCCGGCGACATCCGGCTCGTCGAGCAACTGCCAACGCGAGCTTGGTGCTTCGACGTCGGCCACCGGCTCCGGCACGGCCACGTCGGCGAGCCTCGCCTCGCCGTCGGCGATGCGCTGCTGCTCGGTCGCCAGGTGCTCGTCCGTCTGCCGGCGCACGAAGAACGCCGCACCGGCCAGCCCGATCTGGGCGACGGTCAAGAGACCGACGCCGATCGCGATCCAAACCCGTTTGTCCTTGATGCCCATCAGATCCTCCACGCCAAGGTGAGACGGAAGCGGAAGCGGTTCCGGGCGCCGGCGACCTCGACGATCTCGTCCTGGCTGTCGGCGGTGAGGTAGGCGAGCTTGTGCACCTGGCGCGCGAAGGCGGCCATGTTGGCCAGCGCCTCCTTGCGCGAGGGGCCCTCGACCAGGCCGGTGACGACGACGCGGTCCATGCTGGCGAACTTGAGCTCGTCGATGCTGACGCCTGCGCCGGCGGCGTTGTTGACGTCGGCGACGAGGCGGCTCGCAGGCCGGCGCAGGCCGAGCGCCGCGGTCAGCCGCACGTCGACCGTGCTGCCGACCGGTCGCGCAGCCTCGGCCGCGGCCGTGCGCGCCCGCACGCTGGCCTCGATCTGCTGCACCTTGGCGTGCGCCGCCGCCAGCTCCTCACGCTGCTGGAACCACTGGCCGCCGTCGACCACGGCGCTGAACGAACAGGCGAAACCGGCCGCCGCGGCGGCCGCCAGCCCGAGCCAACGCGTGGCGCTCCACGGCATGCGCAGCGACGGCGGCGCCAGCAGCGACGGCGGCGCCGCACCTTCGGCGAGCCGCTGCAGCAGCGTCAGCACGCCGAGGCTCGGCGTGATCTGGTCCTCGGCGATGACGACCTTGACCTCGGCCGGCGCGATGGTGTCGAGCTCGTCGCCGCGCAGCATCGCGATCTCGTCGGTCGACAACGCCACGCGGGTGCCGAGCAACAGCGTGCGCGGCAGCGTCACGCCGAGCTCCCGCAGCCAATCGAACGTGCGCGGCAGCTCCATCGCCAACTGCGTGGTCAGCGCCGAGCTGTTGTTCTCGGCGCCGCCGCCGATCAGGAAGCGCCGCACCTGCACCGGGCACTGGTTCTCCGCGAAGACGAACCGCGCGCGGCCCGAGTTGAGCTCGACGATCGCGCACGGGGCGGGACCAGCCGGCGCCGCCATCGCCATGCACGTCTCCATCGAGTGCAGGCTCAGCACGTCGATGCTGTTGGCCTGGAAGGCGTCGGCGAGCGGCTGCCAGACCGCGCGCGGCAGCGCCGTGGCGCCGACGACGGTCTTGCCGCCGTGTTGGCCGATCAGCCTCGCCGCCACCAGCACGTCGTTGCCGCTCTGCAGGTTGGTGGCCCGCAGCGCCTCGCGCAGGATCAACGCCAGCGTGTCCGGCGCCGACATCAGCGGCGTCCGGCTGACGAAGTGCTGGGTGCGACGTTCGCCGAGCACGACGTGCACGCCGAACGCGCCCTGCAGGGCGTCGCTGCCGACCTGCCGCAGCACGTTGCCGACCCCGTCCTTGGTCAGATCCTGCATCGGCAGGCGCAGCGAGCGCAGCACGCGAACCGTGCCGCCCTCGCGCCCGCCGACGACGACGTTCATGGCGCCGTCTTCCAGTTCCACGATGGCGTGTGTCTGCATCGATGCCCTCACAACTTGATGTCGTCTGCCGTGCCGAAGCTGCGGTCCGGGCCGGCGCTCGACAGCTCCAGGGTGGTGTCCACCCACTGCAGCGTCGTGCCGAAGCCGTCCGCGTCGTACTCGTTGCCGAGCCCACAGGCCGCGCGCACGGTCGGCCAGGAGCCGCTCGTGCTGCCGCCGGATTCGATGTGATTGGCGAGCACCTCGGCCGCCATGCGCAGCAACAGCCGCGTACGCCGGGCGCCGGCGACGGCGCCGTAGACCCTGATCACGTGCTCTTCGTTGAGCACGCCGCTGTCGATGCCGTCCTCGCCGCGGCTGTGGACCGTGGCGACGTCGGGGTTGGCGGCCGTCGCGTAGAGGTAGTCCTGATTGCCGCCGAAGGCGTCGACGACGCCGGTGTCGGCGACGCCGGGCTGCAGGTGCACGCCGTAGAAGTCCGTCGCCCGCAAGGAGGCCGGGAAGGCGCCGTGCTGGTAGTAGTAGGAGTCGAGCGCCTGGCCGATGTTGGCGAGCTCGCTGCGCGCTTCCTGGCGCTTGTCGGCCTGCACCACCGCCCCGGCCAAAGGCACCGCGGTGCCGAGCAGGAGCCCCATCACCGCCAACACGACGATCACCTCGATCAGCGTGAAGCCGGTTTGTCGATCACATGTCGTCATCGGTCCCTCCGACGCCGTCGTTGCCGACGGCGATGACGCCGAGCGTCGGGTGCATGAGCAGCGGCTGGCCCTTGCCGTCGACGCCGCGGGAGTCGTCCGCGTGGATGCGTTCCATGAAGCCGCCGGCGCCGGTGAGCGCGATCGGCTCGACCCAGCTCACCGCGGTCTTGGCCGCGACCACCACGCTGGCGGCGGTCGTGAGGCGGCCGCTCAACACCACCCGCTGGGCGGCGTCGGCGCCGGACCAGGCCCGCTGCGCCGCGGCGGCGTCGCGCAAGGCGTCGCGCACCTCGGCGCCGGTCGGCGCCACGGCACCGACCGCGGTCAGCTGCTGCTGCAGTTCGTGGCAGAACGCGGCCCGCAGCAGACGCAACCGCCCCCGCTGGCGCGGCCGCAGCAGCGCTTCGGTGCCGACCTGCACCTGCACGTCGTCGGCGGTGTTCAGCTGGCGGTCGGGCCCCCGGCTGCGCACGCGCAGCCCGCTGCCCGTCACCGCGTAGTCGAGGTCCTGCGCCGGATCCCAGGGGTCCCGGCGCCAATCGCCGGTCGCCGGCAGGCCGACCACGGTCGCCACCGCGTCGAGGTCCGCCGGGAACGCACCGGCACGCAGGCCGGCCTCGGTGGCCGCCCGTTGCACCGTGCCGAGATCGACCCGCACCCGCTCGTCGACGTCGGCGAGCGCCGGCACGAAGTGGTTGACCGCGAGCAGGATGCCGGTGGCGCCGGCGCCGATCAGGGCCAGCAGCACGAGCAGGGCGAAGCCGCGTTCGCTGGTCGCCGCGTCGTCGGTGGTGCGCTCCCTCATTTGCCGATGCCCTTCATCGCCGAGTAGATGGTCGTGACGACCAGCACGGCGACGCCGCCGACGATGAGGCCGAGCAACACGGTGACGATCGGCTCCAGCAGCCCGAGCGCCTTCTTCACCGCGTCCTTGACCTCGCGGTCGTAGAGCCGCCCGAGCCGCTCGAAGGTGATCGGCAGCCGGCCGGCTTCCTCACCGACCTTGACCATGCTCAACGCCACCGGCGGCAGCACCGCCTCGGCCTCCAGCGCCTCGCCGAGGCGGGCGCCACCGAGGATGCGCTCGCGCGCGCCCTCCAGCCCATCACGAACACGCGGCAGCGCGACGGCGGCGCCACCGAGCTCGAGCGCCGAGGTCATCGTCAACCCCGAGTTGAGCAGCACGGCGAAGGTGCGGCTGAACTGCGCCAGGGCCAGCGTGCCGAGCACGTTGCGCATGACCGGCAGCGACCCCATCAGCGACAGCGCCGCGCCGCCGACGGCGCGGGTGCGCAGCAGCAGCACCGCGGCGACGAGCGCGCCGATCGTGCCGAGCAGGATCGCCACCACGTTGCCGGCGACGAACGCCGAGGCGTCGATCAGGATGCGGCTCGCGGCCGGCAGTTCACTGCCGATCTTGCTGATCACCGCGCCGAGGCGCGGGATCACGAACGACATCATGAACATCACCATGCCGTAGCCGGCGGCGGCGATGACGGCCGGGTAGATCATCGCCTGCTTCACGGTGCCGGCGATCTCCATCTTCCATTCGAGGAAGCCGGCGACCGACTGCAGCACCTGCGGCAGGCTGCCGGACTGTTCGCCGGCGCGCACCAGCGAGCAGTAGATCGACGGGAACGCCGCCGGGTGCCGTTCGAGGGCGTCGGACAGCGGCTGGCCCGCGGCGACCCGGTCGCCGAGGTCGTCGAGCATCGCCGAGACGCCGGCGTCCTCCTCCTGGTCGGCGATGGCCTTGAAGGTGCCCAGCAGCGGCACACCGGCGTCGAGCGCTTCGTGCAGCGCCTGCGTCAGCAGCAGCAGGCGGCGCGGGTGCAGCTTGATCGTCTTCGGCCGCCGATGCGCCTTGTCCTCGAGCGCGCGCACGCGCACGAGCAGCCGGCCCTCGCGGCCGAGCTCGTCGTGCAGCGCCTGTTCGTCCTGGGCCTCGAGTCGCGTCCGAACGGTCGCGCCGTCCGGTTCGAGGATCGTGGCTTCGAATTGCATGAGGGCACCTGGGGGTTGGTGTCGGCAGCGAACGACTCGCGGACTCTCGGTCGCGCGGTCAGGCCGGCGGCATCACGGCCGCTGGTGCATGATGATGCCGACGTCGTCGCCGGTGATCTCCGTCGTCGAGGTCGCGTTCGCGCTGGTGTCGAAGCGGCCGTTCGCGCCGGCCGAGATCACGTAGACGCGCTTGTAGTTCGTCGCGCTCGTATTGGTGGCGGAGACGACGTTGATGATGTAGGGCCTGCCCCACGGGTCCATCGGCGTCGAGCCGGCGACGTACGGACCGCGCCACTGCGCGCTGCCGGTCGTGGCGTAGGCCGCAGAGGTCGCGCCCTGCGGCTGGTTGTTGAGCAGGTGGTTGTCGAGCACGTCCCCGCGCGCGCTCATGCCCCACGAGATCCAGGTGTGGCCACCGGCCCACGGGCTCGTGGTCGGCAGCGCCGAGCCCGAGAACAGCACGTACAGGTAGCTGTTGGTGCCGGCGCTGTTCTTGGTCGGGTAGGCGCCGACGTCCTTGTAGAACGACATCACGGAGGCGCCCAGCACCTTCGCTTCGGCCTGCGCGCGCGCCCGGCGACCGTCTTCCATGTAGCTGCTCAGCATCGGCACGGCGATGCCCGTCAGCAGCAGCACGACCGAGAGGACCACGATGACTTCGACGAGAGTGAAGCCCCGCTCGTGGTGGCGCCGGGCTGCTCCGTAGATCTCTGCCTTCTTCATGCCGGAGCCCATCGGCAGGCTGCGGGATTCCACTTGTGGGAAATCACCCGGAGTCCGCCCCGCCCAACGCCGGCGCGGCTCAGGTTCGCGTCGTCCGCTGGTCGATGTCCGGGCACATGGCCCACCCCAAGTCAGACCTGATCGGCGCCCTCGCCGTCAGTCTGGACGAAGACCGTCGCTTCCTCGAAGCGGCCCTCAAGGACGCCCCCTCCGGCGAGGCCGCCCACATCGAGAAGCTGGCGGCCATGGGCATGATCACGGTCGAGCGCGGCTACCGGCTGTGGGCCGAGATGCTGGGGCTGCCCTTCAGTTCGCTCGACGAGCGCAGCCTCGACCACAAGCTGCGCCACCGCCTGCCGTTGGACCTGGCCCTGCGGCACCACGCCGTGGTCGTCGAGCAGAGTGACGACATCCTCTCCGTCGCGCTGAAGAACCCGTTCGACCTGCTCGCGATCGACGAGATCCAGGAAGTCACCGGCATGTCGGTGCAGGTCGTGATGTCGACGCCGCAGGCGATCGCCAAGGCCCTCGCCATCGCGCAGAAGGGCTCGTCGGGCATCGAAGGCCTGATCCAGCGCATCACCAAGTCGGAGATCGACAGCGCCTCCGTCGACGCCGAGAAGCTGCGCCGGCTGGTCGGCGACGACGCCGTGGTGCAGCTCGTCGACCACCTGATCCAGGAAGGCATGCGGGCGCGGGCCAGCGACATCCACGTCGAACCGCAGCGCGACGCCCTGCGGGTGCGCATCCGCGTCGACGGCGAGCTCGACACGCTCTACACGCTGCCGAGCGGCCTGCAGCGCGCCGTGATCGCGCGCATCAAGGTCGCGTCCAACATGGACATCGGCGAGAGCCGCCGACCGCAGGACGGCCGCATCGCCGTCAGTGACAAGGTCGAACTGCGCGTCTCGGTGCTGCCGAGCGTGCTCGGCGAGAAGGCGGTCATGCGCGTGCTCGACCGCAACGGCGTGCAGCTCGACCCGGCCAAGCTGGAGATGTCGCGGCACAACCTCGAGCTGTTCCGCCGCGGCTACACGGCGCCGAACGGCATCGTGCTGCTGACCGGCCCGACCGGTTCCGGCAAGACGACGACGCTCTACACGGCGATGTCCGAGCTCAACAAGGCGGACAGCAACCTGGTGACGGTCGAGGATCCGGTCGAGTACGAGCTCGCCGGCACGACGCAGGTGCAGGTCGACGTCAAGGCCGACCGCACGTTCGCCAACGCGCTGCGCGCGATCCTGCGCCAGGACCCGGACGTGGTCATGGTCGGCGAGATCCGCGACGCCGAGACCGCGGGCATCGCCGTGCAGGCGGCGCTGACCGGCCACGTCGTGCTCAGCACGGTGCACACCAACGACGCCCTCTCGACGGTGCATCGCCTGTGCGACATGGGCATCGCCCCGTACCTGCTCGGCCCGGCGCTACGCTGCGTCGTCGGCCAGCGCCTCGTCGCCCGCGTCTGCCCCGACTGCGCCACGCCGGCGCACCCGTCGGCGGACCTGCTCAAGGAGTTCGGCATCACGCCGGAGCAGAAGCCCACCGGCTTCATGCAGGGCCGCGGCTGCCAGGCCTGTCGCGGCCGCGGCAAGCGAGGCCGCGCCGCGATCCACGAGGTGCTCTACGTCAGCCCGGAGCTCGCCGCGGCGATCTCGCGCGGCGCGCCGGAGCACGAGCTCGAAGCACTCGCGGTCGCCGCCGGCTACCGCCGCATGCTGCAGGACGGGCTCGAGAAGGCGCAGCGCGGCGTGGTCACGCTCGAAGACGTGCTGGCCTGCGCGCGCACCGAGTGAGCCCTCACTTCACCACGAAGTTGACGAGCTTCTGCGGCACCACGATCTCCTTGACCACCTGCTTCCCGTCGAGCTGATCGGCGACCGCCGCGCGCGCCGCCGCCAGCACGGTGTCCTTGTCGGCGCCGTTCGCCACCACGCAGCGGCCGCGCAGCTTGCCGTTGACCTGGATCGGCAGCTCGATCTCGTCGTCGACGAGCAACGCCGGATCGACCTTGGGCCACGCCGCCCGCGCCAGCAGACCCTGGCCGCCCAGCCGCTGCCACAGCTCCTCGGCGATATGCGGCGCGAACGGCTGCAGCAGCTGCGCGTAACGCAGCAGTTGCCCGCGGCTCAGCTTCTCGGTCGCCTTGGTCGCCTCGTTGACGAAGATCATCATCGCCGCGATCGCGGTGTTGAAGGCGAGCCGCTCGATGTCGCCGTCGACCTTGTGGATCGTGCGGTGCAGCGCCTTCTCGATCGCCGGGTCACCCTGGCGGTCCTGCTGCAGCCACTCGTGCACGACGCCCTTCTCGGCGAACTCGGGTACTGCGAGGCGCCACGACCGCTGCAGGAAGCGGAACACGCCCGGCACGTCCTTCGGGTTCCACGGCTTGCTGTCGGCGAGCGGCCCCATGTACATCTCGTAGAGCCGCAGCGTGTCGGCGCCGTACTCGTTGACGACGTCGTCGGGGTTGATGACGTTGCCGTAGCGCTTGCTCATCTTGGTGACGATGCGCTTCAGCTTCTCGCCGCTCTGGGCGTGGAAGGCGTCGTCGCCGACCTCCTTGACGTCCTTCATCGCCACGACCGCGCCGCGCGCGTCCTCGTAGGCGAAGGCCTGGATCATGCCCTGGTTGTAGAGCTTGTGGAACGGCTCGACGACGCCCACGCAACCCTGGTCGTGCAGCACCTTGGTCCAGAAGCGCGAGTAGAGCAGGTGGCCCACCGCGTGCTCGGTGCCGCCGACGTAGAGGTCGACCGGCAGCCAGTAGTCGCTCGCCGCCTTGCTGCAGAACTCGCGGTCGTTGTGCGGGTCGCAGAAGCGCAGGAAGTACCAGCTGGAGCCCGCCGCGCCCGGCATGGTGTTGATCTCGCGTTGCGCCGGCCGGCCCTTGTGGTCCTTCGTCGACACCCAGTCGCGGGCGCGGATCAGCGGCGACTCGGGCACACCGCCGGGCTTGAAGTCCTCCATGCGCGGCAGCTCGACGGGCAGGTCGGCATCCGGCACCAGCTCGACGCCGTCCTGCGTGTGCAGCACCGGGAACGGCTCGCCCCAGTAGCGCTGCCGCGAGAACAGCCAATCGCGCATCTTGTAGGTGACCTTGCTGGTGCCGCAGCCCTTGCGCAGCAGCCAGTCGACGACCTTGCGCTTGGCCTCGGCCATGCCGAGCCCGGCGATCGACAGCTCACCGTTCGTATTGTGCGCCGCGAACGGCACGTCCTCGCTGCAGCACAGCCCGCCGGAGGCGATCGCCGCGTCCTTCGCGGCATCGCCCGTCTGGGGCGCGAAGATGCCGGGGATCGGCAGGCCGAACTGCGTCGCGAACGCAAAGTCGCGCTCGTCGCCGGCCGGCACGGCCATGATCGCGCCGGTGCCGTAGGTGACGATCACGTAGTCGGCGATCCACACCGGCATGCGGCCGCGCGGGTCGCCCTTCGGGAACAGCGGGTTGTGGGCGAAGGCGCCGGTGAAGACGCCGCTCTTCTCCTTGGCGAGGTCGGTGCGGTCGAGCTCGCTCTTGGCGGCGGCCTTCTTCTGGTAGGCCTCGACCGCGGCGCGCTGCGCCGGCGTCGTGATCGCGCCGACCAGCGGGTGCTCGGGCGCCAACACCATGAACGAGGCGCCGAACAGCGTGTCGGGCCGCGTCGTGAACACGCGGATGCGGGCCTCGGCGTGGCCGTCGACGTCGAAGTCGATCTCGGCACCTTCGCTGCGGCCGATCCACTCGCGCTGCATCGTCTTCAGCGACTCGCTCCAGTCGAGGCCGTCGAGGTCGCGCAGCAGGCGCTCGGCGTAGTCAGTGATCCTGAGCACCCACTGCCGCAGCGGCCGCCGTTCGCACGGGTGGTCGCCACGTTCGCTCTTGCCGTCGATGACCTCGTCGTTGGCGAGCACGGTGCCGAGCGCCTCACACCACCACACCGGCGCGTTCGACTCGTAGGCGAGGCCGCGCGCGAACAGCTGCTTCCAGATCCACTGCGTCCACCGGAAGTACTTCGGGTCGGCGGTGCTGAGCTCGCGGTTCCAGTCGTACGAGAAGCCGAGCCGCTGCAGCTGCCGCTGGAAGGTCGCGATGTTGGCGGCGGTGGTCTCGGCCGGGTGCGTATTGGTCTGGATCGCGTACTGCTCGGCCGGCAGGCCGAAGGCGTCCCAGCCCATCGGGTGCAGCACGTTGCAGCCCTTCGCCCGCTTCCAGCGCGAGACGATGTCGGTCGCGGTGTAGCCCTCGGGGTGGCCGACGTGCAGGCCCGCCGCCGACGGATACGGGAACATGTCGAGCGCGTAGAACTTCGGCTGCGCGGGGTCGAAGTCGGGGTCACCGGGGTTCCTGGCGCGGAACACGTCGTGCTCGCGCCAGAACTGCTGCCACTTCGGTTCGATCGTGGCGGGATCGTAGGTCTGCTTCGGCTCGGCCATGGCGGGCGAGCAGTATGCCGAGGCGGCCCCGGCGGCGGAACCTTCCTGCACCCGCCCGCGCCGAACCGGCCGGGATCGAGCACCGCCGCGGGAGCCGTTCGGATTCGGCCGCCGACCGCCTACGCTGCCCGCATGCGCTTCGCCAACGACACGAGCTTCCACCTGCGCATGGCGGCGCTGGTGGTCGGCTCGCTGCTGCTCGAACAGCTCGCCCGGAAGCACCTGCCCAACTGGACCTCGCCGTCGATCGGCGTCATCACGTTCGTGCTCGGGCTCGCCTGGGTGGCGCTGACCGCGTTCCACCACGGCAAGGCGCTGCACGAGCGGCTGCGCGTCGCCGAGGACCAGCTCGCACGGCTGCGGGCGCACGTCGACGCACTCGAGGCCGAACAACGCGCGCGGCGATCGCTGCCGCCGATGGGCTGAACGGGCTGGGGCGGGTGGCGCGGCGCTACTTGGCGCCCCAATAGCGCAGCACGAACGCCGGCGGCACGTTCCGCACGACCGGGCCGATGCGCTCGAAGCCGTCGAAGCGCTCCTGCATCATGGCGCGGAAGCGCCGCGCCGCCCGCAGGCCATAGGCGTGCACGTACTGGAAGGTGCGGAAGTCGCCGTCGCTGCCGCGCAGGCAGAAGACGATGCCGTCGACGACCCCGTCCTGCACCGCCGGCGGCAGGCTCGCGAACGGCAGCCCGGAGACGATGCGGCGCGGCCGCGGCAGCTGGCGCTGGGCCAGGATCTGCCGCACGTCGGCGGCGGAGCCGAGTTCGAAATCGAAGCCCGGGAAGCGGGTGCCCAGCAGCTTGTGGAACTTGGGGTCGAGCTCGATGCCGAGGTAGCGGGCACCGGTCGGCATGGCGCCGTGCAGCACCGCGGTCGCCGGCCCGGTGCCGGGGCCGAACTCGACGATCAGCTCGCCGGGCGCGAGGTCGAGGTGGCCGACCAGGGCGCGCGACAGGTAGCGCGAGCTCGGCAGCACGGCGCCGACCGAGGTCGGGTTGCGCAGGAAGCGGCCGAAGAAGCCGAGGCCGTCCCGGATCGGCCGTTTGGGTCCGGCCACGGAGTCGCGTGCGCGTGAGGCATCCACGGCGGCACAGTGCCCCCGCCGGCCGGCTCACACAAGGAGGTGACCGGCAATCGCGGTCGGGACGGGTGGAGCGCGGGCGCGCGGCTAGCATGCGGCGCGCAATCGCGACGAATGGAAGGTCTCCTCCTCATCCTGCTTGCCGGCGTGGTCTTCGTGATCGTCGGCGCCATCAAGGGCATGCTGGCGCGCAGCCACGCCCTCGCCCTCGAGCGACGGTTGCACGAGCTCGAACGCGAGGTGAAGGAGTGGCGCCGCCGCGCCGAGATGGCGGAGCACCGCGCGGCGCACGCGGCAGCGTCGACTGCACAGCCGGCGGCGGCGACCACGGCGCCGGCGGCGGTTACGGCTTCGCTGCCAGCCGGGCCGTCGACGGCGGATCCACCGGACGAACCGGTGCTGCCGAGCGACCGGAGGCCGACCGCCCCGCTCGAACCGCCGCCGCCGTTGCCGTTGCCGCCGCCGCCCGCGCCCCCCGCGCCGGCATCACCACTGCCCGCGGCGCCGCTCGCCGAC
>JAEUHT010000026.1 GCA_016793265.1 Planctomycetota bacterium | reverse complement strand
GCGGTGGGGGGGCGGGGATCGGCGTAGCCGCTCATCAGGACGCGGGGCAGGCTCGGCGCCGCGGCGTGGATGCGGGCGGCGACCTGCCAGCCGTCGAGGCGCGGCATGGTCAGGTCGATCAGCACGGCATCGAACGCGCCCGGCGAGGCCTGCACGAGCCGGATGCCCTCGTCGCCGCTGCCGGCCTCGCTGACGGCGAAGCCGGCCCGTTCGAGCAGGAGCCGCGTCGCCCGGCGCACTTCGCCCTCGTCGTCGATGACGAGCACGCGGCCGCTGGCGCGCGGCGCGCTGGCCGGGGGCGGGTTGCCGGGCGCCGGGGTGTTCGTCGAGTGCGGCAGCAGGACGGTCATCACGGTGCCGCGGCCCGGTGCGGAGTCGACGCGGATGCCGCCGTGGTGGGCGCGCACGACACCGAGCACGGTGGCGAGGCCGAGGCCGCGCCCGGTCCACTTGGTGGAGAAGAACGGCTCGAAGATGCGGGCGGCGGTCGCCGCGTCCATGCCGGGGCCGTCGTCGTCCACTTCGAGCACCGCGTAGTCGCCCACGGGCAGGGTGACCTGCAGGTGGGGGCACTCGAGGTCGGCGGCGGTCAAGCGGCGCACGCCGGTGCGCACGACGACGCGGCCGGCGCGTTCGCCGATCGCCTCGCCGGCGTTGGTGATCAGGTTCATCACCACCTGCTGCAGCGGCGTGCTGTCGCCGTCGACGACGGCGGGCTCCAACTCGAACTGCAGGTCGACGCGACGCGACACCACCGAGCGCAGCAGCGTCGCCATCTCGCGCACCGCCGCGGCGAGGCAGAACGGCGCCGACACGATGGTGGCGCGGCCGGCGTAGGCGAGCATCTGCTGGGTGAGGTCCGCGGCGCGACGCGCGGCGGTGTCGATCGCCTGCAGGTGTTCGGCGGCGCTCGATCCCAACGTCAGTTCGGCCGCCAGCAGGCGCACGCGGCCGAGCATCGCCGTCAGCAGGTTGTTGAAGTCGTGGGCGACGCCGCCCGCCAGCACGCCGAGGCTCTCCAGCTTCTGCGCCGCCAGCATCTGCTGCTCGACACGCGCCCGCTGCTGTTCGGCGAGCTTGCGGTCGGTGATGTCGACGTCCATGCAGACGAACCACGGCGCGTCGCCTTCGCCGGGGATCGGGAACACCGTCGACAGGGTGACGCCGGTGGAGCCGTCGCGGCGGCGGAACGGGTACTCGCTGGGCTCGATGGCCCGACCGGTGCGCTCGATGTCGGCGAAGTTGGCCAGGAACCGGTCCATCTGCGCGGGGGTCAGGGTGAGGTCGCCGAGCGTTCTGCCGATCGCTTCGCCGGCGGCGTAGCCGTAGAGCAGCTCCGAGGCGCGGTTCCAGCGCAGGACGCGGCCGCTGCGGTCGAACCACTGCATGGCGACGCTCGGCGAGCCGTCGACGACGGCGCTGAGCCGGGCTTCACTGGCGCCGAGCGCCTGCTGCGCCGCCAGGCGTTCGACCTCGGCCGCGGTGCGTTCGGCGGCGAGCTGCACCACCGTGGTGATGGCCGCCACGTCGGCGAGCGGCTGCCGGTGCATGACCGCGAGCAGCCCGATCGGCTGCCCGCGGCTGCCGAACAGCGGCGTGCCGAGGTAGCTCTGGATGCCGAGTTCGCGCAGCATGCGGTCGGCAGGGAAACGATCGGCGACACCGGCGTCGAAGCAGCAGAGGTCGCGCCCGACGACGTGTTCACACGGCGTGTCGGCGAGCCCGTATTCGAAGTCGGCCACCGGCTCGCCGCGGTGGGCGACGGCCAGCGTCTGCACCCGATCCAGCGCCGGGCCCTGCAGCTTGCCGACCAGGGCGAAGTCGACGCCGCAGGTGCGGGTCAGGTGGTGCGTCAGCGAGCGGAAGAAGTCCTCGCCGAGCGCCGGCGACAACACCGCGAACAGCCGCTGCAGCAGGTCGGGCGGCGGCGAAGGAGCGGGAGGGAGCTGGTCGTCGGCGGGCATGGCCGGGTAGCTGGAGGAACGGTGCCCGAGTCCGCGCCGATGTGCAAGTCGCGACGCCGGATCCGTTCTCCGCAGCCCGCTCAGCGCGGCGAATCGAGGTAGGGCACGCCGTCGATGACGGTGCCGAGGCAGTGTGTCGTGTACTCGAACGGGTCGCCGTCGTACAGCGCCAGGTCGGCGTCCTTGCCGACGGCGATCGAGCCGGTGCGGCCGTCGATGCCACACAGGCGCGCGGCGTCGATCGTCAGCGCGCGCAGCGCCACCTCGGCGGGCAGGCCGCGGCCGACGGCGACGGCTGCTTCGAGCAGCACGACGCGCGTCTTCGGCACGTACGACTCGTAGCCGCTCTGCAGGGCGAACGGCACGCCGGCCTCATGCAGCAGCGCCGGCAGCCGCATGGTGCCGTTCGCCAGTTCGCCGCCGGTGCGCGCCATCGCCGGGTGCGGCAGCACCACGACCTTGGCCAGGAGCAGCTGCGGCAGCATCAGGTAGGCCTCGGCGGCGCCGTCGAGCACGACGCGCACGCCGAACTCGTCGGCGACGCGCAGCGCCGAGGCGAGGTCGTAGGCGCGGTGCGCGGTGATCAACAGCGGCACTTCGCCGGCGAGCACCTTGGCCAGCGTCTCGTGGCCGAGGTCGACGGCGGCGGCGGCGTCCTTGCCGCGTTTGACGACGTAGGCCTGCGTCGCCAGCAGCTGCTCGCGCAGCATCGCCACCGCCTTGGCGCGGGTCCCCGGCGCCTTGCCGCCGTCGCCGTGGCCGCCGTCGCCGAGCGTGACCGCGACCATCACCAACGGCCGCACGACGTCCTGTTCGACGCTGCGACCGTGCGTCTTGATGGCCATGGTCTGGCCGCTGATCAGCGCGCCAGGGCCGTGCCCGGTGTGCACCGTGGTGACGCCGAACGAACGCACCCAGGCGACCAGCTCGTCGCGCGGGTTGAAGGCGTCGAGCGCGCGCAGCTCGGGCTGCATCGCGTTCGAACGTTCGAGCTGGTCCTGGTCGTGCGGCACGTTGAGCAGGCCGCTGAGGCCGACCGTGGCGTGGGCGTCGATGAGGCCGGGCGTGACGACCTTGGCGGTGAGCTCGCGGGCGCCGGCGGGCACCACGACGTCGGCGGCGCGGCCGACGGCGATGATCTTGCCTTGCTGCACCACGACGACGCCGGGCGTGAGCGCGGCCCCGTGCAGCGTGTGCACAGTCTCGCCGCGCACGACGATCGGCGCGGCGCCGCCCGGGGCCGGCGGGTGTTGCGGAACGGTCGCCAGCAGGGCGAGCCCGGTGACGAGGCCGGCGATCATTGGCCTGCCTCCTGCCCCGACTGGCCGAAGCAGCACATCGACATCGCCTGGCCGTCGCTGGCGCCGTAACCGCCGTCGGCGAGCAGGCGGTCGTGCGGGTCGTCGAGGTCGAACACGCGTTGGCCCTCGACCCAGGTCTCCAGCACGCGCGTGTAGACCGAGAACGGGTCGCCCGACAGCAGCACGAAGTCGGCGTCCTTGCCGGCGGTCAGCGTGCCGATGCGATCCTGCAGATCGAGCATCTGCGCGTTGTGGATGGTCAATGCCCGCAGCGCGTGGTCACGATCCATGCCGGCGCGCACGGCGAGGGCGCCGCTGCGCAGGAACAGCCGGCTGTCGGTGATGCCGTCGTCGGTGTGGAAACCGACCAGCACGCCGGCGCGGTCGAGCACGGCGGCGGTGGTGAACGAGAGGTTCTTCGCTTCGAGCTTGCCGCCCGGGGAGTCGATCACGATCACCGAGCACGGCACGCCAGCCTTCTTGATGTGCTCGGCGACCAGCCAGCCTTCGCTGACGTGGTGCAGCACCACACGCAGGCCGAACTCCTCGCGCAATCGCAGCACGGTCAGGATGTCGTCCTGGCGATGGCTGTGGAAGTGCACGACGCGCTTCTGTTCGAGCACCTCGACCAACGCCTCGAGGCCGAGGTTGCGTTCGGGAGTGTCCTTGGCGGCGTCCTTGTCGGGTGTGTCCTTGGCCGCGGCGAGCTTGTGCTGGTGGTCGCGGGCGCGGTGCAGTTGCGCGCGCACCAGCGCCGCCGCCTTGCCGCGGGTGCCGGGGAACGGCGCCGCGCGCTGCGGGTTGGTGCCGTTCGCCATCTTGATGCCGCCGGCGATGCTGCCGTCGGCGTTGCGGTAGGCGAGCGCCTCGACGGTGTCGGCGCGGCGCAGCTTGAGGTAGACGGTCTGGCCCGACAGCAGGTGGCCGGAGCCCGGCATGATGTTGACCGAGGTGATGCCGCCGGCGCGCGCCTTCTGCAGGCCGGGGTCGCGCGGGTCGATCGAATCGAGCGCGCGCACCTCGGGCTGGATCGGGGCGCTGCCGTCGGCGCCGGCGACGGCGCCGATGTGGCTGTGGCTGCAGACGAGCCCCGGGATGATGGTGTGGCCGGTGGCGTCGATGCGGGTCGCGTTCGCCGGCACGGCCACGGCGTCGGCGCTGCCGACGGCGACGATGCGGCCGCCCTGCACGAGCAGCGTGCCGCGGGCGATCGCGGGACCGTCGCCCGGTTCGAGGCGGGCGCCGACGAAGGCGAGAGGCTGGTCCTGGGCCACGGTGGGGCCGAGCAGCAGCAGGAAGGACAACAACGCCCGGTGGGCGCGCACGAACGGCATCGGCGCACCATACCCGGGCCGCCGCAGGCCGTCAGTCGGCGACGTGGAACACGCCGATCGCGGTCGCCAGCTGCTGCGCCTGCTCACGCAGGCTGGTGGCGACCGCGGCGCTCTCCTCGACCAGCGCGGCGTTCTGCTGGGTCGCCTGGTCGAGCTGCGTCACGGCGGCGTGCACCTGCTCGATGCCCTGCGACTGGCCGATGGTCACCTCGGTGATGCCGGCGACGAGGCCGCTGACGTCGCCCACCTTGGTCACCACTTCCTGGATGGTACTGCCGGCCTGATCGACGAGGCGCGAACCGGTCTCGACCTGCTGCACGCTGGCGGCGATCAAGCTGCCGATCTCGCGGGCGGCGGTGGCCGCCCGCTGGGCGAGGCCGCGCACCTCCTCGGCGACGACTGCGAAGCCGCGGCCGTGGTCGCCGGCGCGCGCCGCCTCGACCGCGGCGTTGAGCGCCAGTAGGTTGGTCTGGAAGGCGATGCCGTCGATGACGCCGACGATCTCACCGATCTTGCGGCTCTGCTCGGTGATCGTGTGCATGGTGGCGACGACCTCGCCGACCACGGTGCCGCCGCGCTGCGCGACCGCCGCCGCCGCCGCCGCGAGCTGGTTGGCCTGCTGGGCGTTGTCGGTGTTCGCCTGCACCGTCGTCGTCACCTGCCCGAGCGACGACGAGGCGTTGGCGAGGTTGGTGGCCTGTTCGCTGGTGCGCTGGGCGAGATCGGTGTTGCCGGTGGCGATCTCCGTGAGGGCGTTGGTGATGGCGTCGACCGATTGCCGCACGCCGCCGATCAGGCGCTGCAGCGACTGCCGCATCTGCTCGACGAAGAAGAACAGGCTGTGCCGGTCCCCGGCGCGCAGCGGCACCTGGCGGCGCAGTTCGCCGGCGGCGACCGCGGCCATCGTCTCGCGCACGGTCTCCGGCTCGCCGCCGAGGTCGCGGCGCAGAACGCGCAGCAGGGCCCAGGCCGCGGCGCCACAGGCGACCAGGCCGAGCAGCGCGCAGGCGGTCAGCAGCAGCTCCTTCCTGGCGGTGTCCGCCAGCGCGGCGTCGCGCGTCGCCTGCATGCGCGTTCGCAGCACGGCGTCGAGGTCGAGCACCTTCGCCTTCAGCGCGCGCCACGCCGGCGTCTCGCCCTTGTTCAGCAACGAGATCGCGGCCTTGCCGTCGGTCTTCGCCACCGCGAGGATCTGCTGCTGGCAGCGCCGGTGTTCGGCGCGCAAGGTCGCGATCTCGCCGAGCGCGGCCGTCGTCGCCGCGTCGCCGGCGGCAGTCGTATCGGCGGTGGCCGCCGCCCGTTCGTACTCGTTCGCCGCGGCCTCGAGGTTCTGCCAGGCCTTCGGGTTGGCCGGGTCGAGCACGATGTTGCGCGTGGCCTGTCCCATCTGCAGGCCCTGCACATAGAGCTCGTGCGTGGCCTCGGCGAGGCGCTGGTCGACCTGGAAGAAGTGCTCGAACCGGTCGCCCGCACCTCGCAGGCCGAACAGCCCCACGATCGCCGCCGCGCCGACGACGAGCACTGGGGAGACCATGCACGCGATCAGTCTGGTCGTGAATCGCATCGGTAACCTCTGGGATCCGGAATCGGTCCGGGAGATCCCGCAGCTTGATGCGGGCCGGGCTTCGCACCCGACCTCGGCGCAGGGCTGCGGCGCGGGGACCGCGACGCTACGCAGCAGGCGGTAGGCCGGGTCGATCGCGGCAGCGCCCGTCGTGCGCCCGTGGCACCGCGGCGAGGCTGCTGGGTTGCGGTGTCTGCGCGCTTCGGCGACCCTTCCGCCCCGCCGCCCGCCATGAGCACCGTCTACGTCGTCATTCCGCTGCTGCTGCTCGCCGTCGTGCTGGCGTCGGTGTGGCTCGACCGCTTCAGCGTGCCGGTGATCCTGGTCGCGCTCGGCCTCGGCATCGTCTCCGGCAGCGACGTGCTCAACCTGTGGTACTTCGACGACTTCGTGCGCGCCAACGACGTCGCCAACGTCGCCCTGGTCTTCATCCTGTTCCAGGGTGGGCTCGCCACCAAGCGCGAGGACCTGCGTGCGGTCGCGCTGCCCGCCGGCGGCCTCGCCACCTGGGGCGTCGTGCTCACCGCGGCGGCGCTGTTCGCGGCCCTGCACCTGCTGCTCGGTTGGCCGCTCGACAAATCGCTGCTGCTCGCGGTGGTCATCTCCTCGACCGACGCGGCGGCGACGTTCTCGATCCTGCGGCGGCAGTCCTTGCCGAAGCGACTCGCGTCGACGCTCGAGATCGAGAGCGCGGCGAACGACCCGATGGCGATCCTGTTGACCGTCGTCGTCGTCGAGGCGCTGGCGACCGGGTCGAGCCAGGGCTGGATGGTGGTGCCGTTGCTGCTGTGGAAGTTCCTGGCCGGCCCGGCGTGCGGCTGGCTCGTCGGCCGCTGCGCGGTGGCCGTGTTCGACCGCCTCAACCCGCAAGAACGTGGCTACTACTACGTGCTGCTGCTCGGCATCGTGCTGCTCAGCTTCGGCCTGACCGAGGCCGCGCACGGCAGCGGCATGCTCGCCGCGTTCACGGCCGGTCTGGTGATGGGCAACCGCCGCTTCATCTACCAGCAGGGCATCCGCAACTTCTCGTCGGCGCTGGCGACGATCGCCAACATCGGCGTGTTCGTGCTGATGGGGGTGCTGGTGTTCCCCAAGCAGTGGGCGGGCCTGTGGCTCGACGGCGTGCTGCTGTTCGTGATGCTGGCGCTGGTGGCGCGACCGGCGGCGGTGTGGCTCGGCACCGTCGGCATGCGCATCGGCATGCGCGAACGCCACTTCTTGTGCTGGGCCGGCCTGCGCGGCGCGGTGCCGATCGTGCTCGCGACCTACCCGATGGCGGCCGGCATCCAGGTCGGCAACGACGTCTTCAACCTCGTCTTCTTCGCCGTGCTGTTGTCGGTGTCGATCCAGGGCTCGACGCTCGGCTGGTTGGCGACGCGGCTCGGCCTGTCGACGCCGTCGCGGCCGCCGCACCGCTATGCGCTCGAGCTGGTGACGATGGCGCACAGCGAACTCGACCTCGTCGTCGTCGACATGCCGGATCCGCCGGGACGGCCCGGGCCGCGCATCCGCGACCTGATCCTGCCGTCGCGCGCCGTCATCACGCTGATCTCGCGCGGCAACACGGTGGTGCCGCCGACCGGCAATACGCGGCTGCACGGCTGGGATCGGGTCACCGTGCTGGCGCTGCCGCAGGACGAAGCAGCGGTGCGTGCTGCGCTGCTGGCGCCGTTCGCGGTCGTGGTGCCGGCGGTCGAGGGCGTCGCCACGAACACCCCCGCGGTGCTGCCGGCCCAAGCCGGCGCCCCGCCGGTCGAGGCCACGCTCGGCGAGCTGCGCGACCACGTCGTGTTGGTCGGCCACGGCCGCGTCGGCGCCGTGCTGGCCGGCCTGCTGCGTTGGCGCGGCGTGCCGTTCGTCGTCATCGAGCAGGACGAGGTCACCGCCGAGGCGCTGCGCCGCGGCGGCGTAACGGCCCTGTCCGGCGAAGGCGCGTCGGCCGAGCTGCTCGATCGCGCCCGCATCGCCACCGCGAGGTTGCTGCTCGTCACCACGCCGGACCCACTGGCGGCGCGGGCCGCCGTCGAGTACGCGACGCGCACCAACCCCGAGATCGAAGCCGTCTGTCGCGTGCACTTCGACGCCCAGCGGGACCTGCTGCACCGCTTCCCGCGCACCTCGTGCGTGCACGGCGAACGGGAGCTCGCGTACGCGATGGCGCGGTTGATGCTCAAGCGCTTCGGTCTGTCGGCGATGGAGAGCGAGGCGGTGGTCATCGACGCGCGGCGCGGCCGGCAGGATCCGGGTGGCCTGCACACCGGCATCGTCGAGCTCAAGGTGCCGGACCACTCGCCGGCGGTCGGGCGCACGCTGGCGCAGCTCGGCCTGCCGCGTGGGGCGCTCGTGGTCACCATCGCGCGCGGCGGCGAGTTCGTGGTGCCGGGCGGCGCCACCGAGGTCGCGGCCGGCGACTCCTTGCTGCTGCTCGCCAACGCCGATCTGGCGCGGGAGGTCGAACGCATCCTCGGCGGCCAGGGGTGTGGTGGTGCGGCGGCGCCGACGACGTGAATGCGGGCGCTGGCGCGGGCCCGCCTGGGCTGTGCGTCGGGATCGGGCAGTTGGTTGTGCCCGGCGGCCCGGCTAGCCTTCCGCCATGCGTCAAATCGCCCTGTTGTTGCTCCTGCTCGGCATCGGCTCCAGCGTCGTTCACTTCATGAACATGGAGATGAAGCTGCTGCGCTGGATCGACACCTGGGGCGAGGGTGTGGCCTGGGGCATTCGCGGCGGCCTGATCGCGCTCGGCCTCCTGCTGCTGATGGCCGGCGGCAAGAAGGCCACGAAGTAGCCGACGCTGGGCGCGGTGGCGGCGCGCCGCGACCGGCCGTCAGTCGCTCACGAGCCGCAGCTCGCGCAGGTTGCCGCAGTGCGGCGCGGCCTCCCAGACGCCGTCCCGCAGCCCCTGCAGCGGGTTGGTGTACCAGCGGTCGGCGACGAAGCTGACTTCGACCAGGTCGTCGATCTCGGCGTCGGCCGGCACCGGCAGTTCGCGGGCGACCAGGCCCGACATCGGCAGCGCGCCCGCGGCGACCCCGCCGACGAACACCTGCGTGGTGCCGCCGCGCAACGCCGGCACGTCGGGGAAGTCGATGACGACGCGCACCACGCGCGGCCGCTGCCCCGCGCGCAGCACGAACACGGCGTGCTCGGTCAGCACTGCGTGCGGGTGCACACCACCGACGATGCCGCGCACGGCGTCGCGCGGTTCGAGGGCGCCGTCGACCACGGCGAAGCCGGCGGGGATGCGCTCGACGGCGAACGTGTCCCGCGTCTTCGCCACCGGCACCGGTGCGGTGGCCAGGTCCTGGTGGGCGGCGACGTCGCCGAGCCCCGGCACCTGCAGGTAACCGCGGCGGTCGGCGTGGGCGGCGAGCACGCGCGCCAGGTGGGCGTGGCCTTCGTGGTCCGGGTGGCCGTCGAGCGGCAGCAGGTTGTTCTCGGTCACCGCCGCCGGCCCGAGCACGACGTCGCGGCGGTCGATGCTGGCCGGCAGCACGCGGTCGAGGCCCGGGGCCAGGTAGTCGTCGTAGAGGTAGAGGAAGAACGTGGCGCCTGTGCCCTGCAGCCGCTGCTGCAGGTCGCCGATCTCACGCCCGGCCATCTCGAAGCGCCGCCGCGACTCGGGGATCAGGTCGCTGGCGACGAGCCCCCAGCAATCGGCGGCCGCCCGGAGGAAGTAGGTCGGGCTGCCGAGCGAGGCGTGCGCGCGGCCGCGCAGCCGCTGCAGGTCGTAGAGCTGCGTCAGCGTATGGCCGTTCAGGAAGCCCGAGCCGCTGTCCATGTCGTTGCGATTGAGCAGCAGCACGGCGAGGTCGGGCTCCAGCACGTGCAGGTTGTGCACCACGAAGCGCACCGAGGCGAACAGGTTCCAGCCCGGGACGGCGACCGGCACGACCTCGAAGCGCAGCACGCCGGCGGGCTTCGTCGCCAGCCGTGTCAGCAGCGCTTCGAGCTGCGGCGCGACGCCGTCTTCGTAGCGGGCGGCCTGGGCGGCGACCATGCTGTCGCCGAGCAGGACGACGCGGAACGTGCCGTTCGCCTTCGGCCCCAGTTCGCGTGCGTACCTGAGGCCGGACCAGTTGGTGCTGAGCGGCACCTGCGTGGCCCACGACGGGTCGTTGCGCATGCCGGGGTAGAAGACGAAGTCGAGCCCGGGGTCGGGCACCGGCGTGAAGATCTCCTTGTCGTCGAAGTCGCCGGCGCGCGTCGGCAGCAGCACGGGGGCGCTCGCCGCGGGCCGGTGCCACAAGAGCCAGGCGCAGCTCGCGCCGAGCGCGACCACGAGCCCGGCCAGCACGGCGATGGCGCGGAACAGCGCGCGTTGGCGGCGGTCGATGGTGGTGGTCATCGGCGGGCCGGCCTCAGTGGTCCCCTTCGCCGCTGCCGGGCGCGCGCGGCAGCGCCAGCGCCGCCCCCTGTTCGGCGATGACGCGGCGCAGCCACGCCGGGTCGTAGCCGGGGCTCGTCGCCCGGCCGCCTTCGCGCACGAAGCCGTCGACCTGCTTGGTGATGATGTCGGCGGCGAGCGCCTGCCAATCGGTGAACAGGGACTCGGCGGTGCCGACCGACCAGTCGGTCAGGAAACGTTGCACCAGCGCCGGGTCGCGCGCGGCGAGCTCGGTGGCGGCGCGGTCGATCGCCGGCAGCATGTCGAGGCAGCGCTGCTCGTGCGCGGCCTGCGCCGTCAGCACGTCGGGCACGATGCGCGACCAGCGGTCGTAGGTGAGGTTGGAGACCAGGTTGAACACCCACCACGCCGAGTCCCAGCGGAAGCGCTCGTAACTGCCGGTGACATAGGCGGGCGGCAAGCGGGTGATGCCGCAATAGAGCGGCGTGAAGCAGGACGTGCTGGGATCGTCGGGCGTGAACCAGTAGACGCCGCCGACCGCATCGGGCAGCCAGCGCCGGCACTGCGCCAGCATCGTGAAGCCCGCCTGCTGGGTCGCGATCGGTCGTTCCCACGCGTAGCGCCTGCCGTCGACCTCGAAGGTCAGGCCGCGGCAGCGCAGCGGGCTCTGGAACGGCCCGGCGGCGAGGCCCTGGGTCAGGTCGAACGGGGTGCCTTCGTAGTGGTCGCGCATCAGCGCCATGACGTCGCGCACGGCGAGCTTCTGGTCGACCTTGACGAACAGCGGATACGGCTCGGCACCGGCGACGCCGCGGTGGAAGTCCGGCGACAGGTCGAGGCTCGGCGCCGCCCGGCGGAAGATGCTCCACACACGCGTGGCGCAGGCCCGCTTGCTCACCGCGTCGGGGTTGGGGTGGTAGGCGTCACGCCACGAGAACGGCGCGCCCGACTTGGGGTCGTAGAAGCCCTTCTCGATCGCGAAGTCGACGACGTCCTCGGCGTAGCGCCAGTGTTCGGGATCGTCGAGCGGGAAGCTGCCGATGCGCGCCATGTTGGCCGACGCCGAGATGCAGCCCTCGGGCACGCGCGCGGCGACCCAGACGATGCCCTTCTCGCCGCGCCCCTTGCCGATCAGCTCCATCACCCAGACCTCGTCGGGATCGGCGATCGCGAAGGTCTCGCCGCTGCTGCCATAGCCGTAGCGCCGGCACAGCTCGTCGATCGTGGTGATCGCCTCGCGCGCGTTCTTGGCGCGCTGCAGGGTCAGCCACATCAGCGCGTCGTAGTCGAGCTGGCCGTCGGGGTCGACGAGCTCGGGCCGGCCGCCGGTGGTGGTCTCGCCGAGCGCCAGCTGCTTCTCGTTGATCAGGCCGACGACGGCGTAGGTGCGGCGCACCTGCTCCACCGCGCCGCGCTGCTGGTCGTCCTCCCAGCCGACGACGTCGCACGGCGCGCCGGCCGGGTGCTCGCCTCCGGCATGGTGCAGCAGCTTCGGCAGGAACGGTGCGTCCGCCGAATACGTGATCATCACCGAGCTGTCGAGCGAAGCGCCGCGGCTGACCATGATGCTGGTGCAGGCATCGAAGTCGCCGCCGACGGGCGGCGCCTGGGCAGTGAGCGTGGCCGCGGTGAGGCACGACGAGAGCAGGAAGAGGGCGCGCAGCATGGCGCGGCAGTGTAGGCAGCGGCCTCGGTGCTGCCCGCGCGATTTGTTCGGGCCCGGCCTCGGCGACGCTGCCGGCCGCACTTCACGACTTCGCCAGCAGCGCGTTGGCGTGCGCCAGCGCCCGGTCGAAGTTCGGCAGCACGTGTTCGCGCCCGATCGCGTCGACCAGCCCCGCGCGCTCCATCTCGCGCCGCGGCCCTTCGTGCACGCCGCTGAGCAGGAGCCGCATGCCCTTCTCCCGGCAACGCTCGTGGAAGCGCTTCAGCGCGTCGAGGCCGGTGGCGTCGACGTGCGGCACGAAGCGCATGCGCAGGATGACGAGGCGCGGCATCACCTCGACGCGGTCGAGGGCGTCGCGCAGGCTGTTGGCGACGCCGAAGAAGAACGGGCCGTTGATCTCGTAGACGGCGAGCCCCGCGGGCAGGCGCCGTTCGGGCTCGTTCTGCCCCGGTTCGCCGAAGCCCTCCTCGACCAGCCCCGACACCGTCGACACCTGCGCCATGCGGCGCATGAACAAGATCGAGGCCAGCAGGATGCCGGTGCCGACCGCGATCACGAGGTCGAACAACACCGTCAGGCCGAACGTCGTCAGCAGCACCAGCACGTCGGGCTTCGGCGCCCGCAACAGCGAGCGGAAGTGCTCGAGCTCGCTGACCTTCCAGGCCACCATGACCAGGATCGCCGCCAGCGACGGCAGCGGGATCAGGCTGGCGATCGGCGCCAGCGCCAGCATGAACACCAGTACGAAGCCCGCGTGCAGCATGCCGGCGATCGGCGTGCGGCCGCCGCTGCGCACGTTGGCGGCGGTGCGGGCGATGGCGCCGGTGGCGGGCAGGCCGCAGAACACGGCGGCGGCGAGGTTGGCGAGGCCCTGGCCGACCAACTCCTGGTCGCTGCGATGGCGGTAGCCGGTCATGCCGTCGGCGACGACGGCCGACAGCAGGCTCTCGATGGCGCCGAGGAAGGCGATCGCCGCCGCCGACGGGAACAGCTCGCGCACCAGCTCGATCGAGAACGGCGGCAGCTGCGGCGCCGGCAGGCTCGACGGGATGCCGCCGAAGCGTGAGCCGATGGTGTCGACGAGCGCGCGCGTGGCGCCCGACGGCAGCGTCTCGGTGGCACCGGCCCAGCCGCAGAAATGCACGACCAGCGCGCTGAGCGCGATGGCGACGACGGCGCCCGGCAGCTTCGGCGCCACCCGGCGCAGCACCGCGAGCACGAGCAGCGAGCCAACGGCGAGCGAGGTGGCGCGCCAGTTCCAGGTCTCGGCGTGGGCGGCGAACAGCTCGATCTTGCCGAGGAACTCGGCCGGTACGAGCAGCGCCTTGCCGTCGCCGCCGACCAGCGTGAGGCCGAAGAAGTCCTTGATCTGCGAGGCCAGGATGACGACGCCGATGCCGGCCGTGAAGCCCGCGGTGACCGGGTAGGGCACGAAGCGGATCACGCCGCCGAAGCGGAACACACCGAGCAGGATCAGCATCACGCCGGCCATGCAGGTGGCGAGGGCGAGGCCGCCGTAGCCATGCGCCGTGGAGATGGCGAACACGAGCGGCATGAACGCGGCGGTCGGGCCGCCGATCTGCACGCGCGAGCCGCCGAACGCCGAGATCAGGAAGCCGGCGATGACGGCGGTGAACAGCCCCATCGCCGGCGGCGTCATCCACGGATGTTCGGCGGCGAGCTGCTGGGCAATGGCTTGGGGGATGCTGGCGATGCCGAGCGCCATCGCCAGCGGCAGGGCGATGACGGCGACCGTGAGGCCGGCGCCGAGGTCGCCGAGGAACTTGCGCAGGTCGTAGCCCTCGCGCAGGCAGATCAGCAACTTCGGCGTGTGGCGCTCGCGCCAGTGCGGCAGGTAGGGCGACATGGAGCGGCGAACACCTTACGGCCGACTCGCGCCGCGCGCCTGCGCACTGGTGCCCGGGACGGCCACCTGGGTCACACCCGGCCACGCCTGGTGTTCAGCCAGCCGCCGAGTTCGCCACCTTGCCGCGGTGGCCGTGCGCGTGCTGCAGCGGGACCGGGTCGCTGTGGCTCGCGTGCGCCCGTTCCTGCAAGGTGGTGATGCGCAGCACCACGCTCGCCGCGAGCAGCGCCGCCAGCGCCACCAGCACGGCGCCGCCGAGATGCCAGGTGGCGGCTTCGGTCACGGCGTCGACCGTGCCGTGCGACATGAACTCATAACGCGCCCCGACGGCGACCACGGCCACGGTGCTGAGCCACCACGGCACCAGGAGGCCACGATTGGCGGCCACCGCCGCATTGCCGTCGGCGGCAGCCTCCGCGCTCAGGCGATCGACTTCGTCGAGCACTTCGAACGGCCGCCAGAGGTTGAGCAGCGGCACGAACCAACCGCCGATGGCCATGCTCGGCGCGAAGTGGGCGCGGGCGTGGATCAGGTGCGGCAGGTTCACGCGCGCGGTCCACAGCCAGTACAGGAACAGCACGCCGGTGGCCAGGAACAGCACCAGGGACGGCACGGCGCCGAGGCCGAGCAGCGGCACGTCCTTGCTGGCGTCCGCCGCGATCGCCGCCGCCTGCTCGCGCTGGCCGAGCGCCGCCACGACGCCGTAGCCGCCGACCGCGAGCCAGGCCACCATCGTCGCGACGACGCCCCAGCCGAGGCTGCGCAGCGACTGGAACGGGCCGTGCATCATCGGCTGCGGGTCGGGGCGCCGCACACGCACCGGCGGCACGTCGAACAGGCCGCGCACGTGGTCGGCCTGCACGAGGAACTGATGGTCCTCGCGCCGCACCAGCGTGTCCGGCTTGATCCTCCCCTCGCGCACCAACCGCCGCAGTCCATTCGGGCCGAGCGGTCCAACTTCGTTGTCGTTCTCGACGACGAACCACTTCATGGTGGCCATGTTCGACTCCTTGGTCAGGGAACGAGCGAGACGAAGTGCATGGTAGGTGGTGGCGCGGGGACGTCGCTGCGGAGCTGGGCCCGCGGGTCCATGGGAACTGTGGGCAGCCGGGACCTGGGGTGATGGGCGCAGGTCGGTCTGCTTCGCCATCACCGTGCCTGCTTGCGCCCTCGACACCAATCCTGAACCGGACTGGTGTCTCGCTCGTGTTGGCACGGAGGGTGTCGGCGCGGCGTACGCGACGCCGCGCCCACGCGTCACGGCCGCTTCAGCCGCCCAGCGAATACCCCTCGACCAGTTCCAGCTGGGCGCGCACCGCCGGCGACGCGTTGGCGACGTGGACCGGTACCCTGAGGGCCCAGGCCAGTCGCACGGCCTCGTGCAGCAGGGCATGCAGGAAGCTCTGGGTGGTCACACGGATGGTGCCGAAGTCGAGCACCACCGGTTCGCGCCGCACGAGGCGAGGCGCCAGCACCGATTGCGCGAACGCAGCCGCGGCTGCCGTGTCCTCGGACGCGACGCCGACCAGGATGCGGTGCACGCCCGGCGGCGCCGGCTCGAAGCGCAGCCACCGGTAGGTGATGCGCTTGGGAGTTCGCTGGGCGGCGAGATCCCGGATGTGGGCCATGATGCCATCGAAGCTGCCGACGTGCCCCAACGCCGTTTCGAACACGACCAGGGTGCCCGGGTAGTCCGGCGCATCTCCGTTGGTGATGACCGGCTGGCTGTCCGGCGACCTGGAACGGTCGAGGAAGTAGCTCGCGCCACGCGAGGCGAGCAGCAGGCGGCCATCGGTCTCCTTCGCCATCTCGGAGATGACGAACAACCCGAGCCCCGCGTTCTCGCCGGAGCCGCTCTCACCTTCCGGGAAGGCCCCGGAGACGTGCGGCTCGAGCGCGCGCACCAAAGCCTCGCCGGGTGTGGCGATCGACGGGCGCATGTGCCGAAGCGCCTCGAACACGCCGATCCCGTTGTCCACCACGACGACCTGCAGGGCTGGCGCACCCTGGTATGGCCCCCCGTCGTTGATCTGCGCCGCGACGATGCCGCCGAGCGCGTCGTTGCTGTGCTGGCCGACGTTGCGCAGCAGTTCGACGATCACGTGGTAGAAGAGATCCGCGGCCGGCGGACGCGGGGCCGGCAGCAACAGGCCGACGATGCGTTCGGAGATCGACTCCCACGGCCCACGGCCGCGCACCCTCGTCAGTGTGACCGAACGATCACGCTCGCTCGGCAACCTCTCCTCCGCGCCGCGTACGACCTCGGCGATGCCCATCGCGTGGGCGAAGCGGCCAGCACCGGTCGACGCCGCCGGCTCGAGCCGCAGCGGAGCCGCACCATCCTGGCGCGCCAGCGCCGCGACGGCGGCGATGGCGAACACCTGCGCGACGTCCACATCGTCGAAGCAGACGCACCCCTGCTGCCTCGCCGCGGCGAGCCACCGCAGGAACCCCGTCGGGTCGTCGAGCACGAGTCTGCCTCCGGCCATGTTGCGGATGCTAGCTCAAGGCCGTTCGGTCACCAGCGCGCCGCTCGCGACGCGAAGGCCCCACGATCCCTGGGGATGGGCGTGCGGGGCGAACAGGCCGCGGCTGGGTGGTCGCGGCGGGGGGCGGGCTGGTGGAGGTGGGGTTCGGGTGGTCCGCACTGCAGCGCGAAGTTCCTATTCCCCTACGCACCGGCGACCTGGGTGCGCAGTGGATGGCCGCTGGCCATGGCGCCGCGGCCAGCGCGGCGTTGCCGTTGCCGCCGCGACGTCGAGCTCATGGATCGTGGCAGTGGGTGCAACCTTTCTTCCTCGCGGTGCGGTAGAGCTGGGCGTGCCATGCCCGCTTCGCCCGTGAGCCAGAACGCCCTCGACGACGCCGCGTTCGCCGAGCTGCTGCAGCGCCACCGCGCGCGCGTGCTGCACTTCCTGCAGCGCCTGTGCGTCGGCGAGGCCGAGGACCTGCTGCAGGAGACGCTGGCCAAGGTCTGGCGGCTGCGGGCCTCCTTCGATCCCGCGCGGAACGGCGAGGCGTGGTTGCTGCAGGCCGCGTTCCGGACCTTCTGCGACCATCGCGCGCGCACGGCACGGCGGCCGGTGGCGGGACCCTTCGTCGAGCACGTCGAGGCGCCGGTGCGCGCGAGCGCGATCGAGTTGCGCGACGAAGTCGTCGCGGCGCTGCAGGCGCTCACGCCGATCCAGCGCGACCTGCTGCTCGCCTTCCATCGCGACGGTGCGTCGGTCGAGGAACTCGCCGCGCGCCATCGCCTGCCCGTCAACACCGTGAAGTCTCATCTGCATCGCGCGCGGACGCGGTTGCAGGAGCGAGGAGGTCGCGATGACGCCCGCTGAGTTCGAAGTGCGCCTCATGCAGTGTCTCGACGAACGGCGCGATCCGTTTCTCGATGCGGAGCTCGCGCCGCATCTGGCTGACGATGCCGAGGTCGCGGTGCGCGTCGCCGACCTGCTCGCGCGTCTCGTGGTCGTGACGCAGAACGCAGCTCCGAGGCGAGAAGCTGCGTCGCTGCCGGCGGCTCGGCACGGATGCTGGCGTTCGCGCGCGTTGCGCTGCGTGTCGTTGCCTCTCCTGGCCGCCGCGCTGCTCGTTGCCGTCGTGCTGGCCGTGTGGGGATCGCGCCCGACGGAGCACGAGGCACCTGGACGCGTGTTGCGCGCCAGCCTGTCCACCGACTTCGAGCGCCCCCTCGCCGCGACCATCACCGTCCGCACCGTGCTCGCACGCGAGCGCGGCCTCCAGTTCCAGACCTTCGACAAGAGAGTCGTACGCCGATGAACCCCGTTCCCCTCGTTCGTTCGCTCGCCGTGGCCCTGCTCGCGAGTTCGCTCGCGGGGCAGAAGATCCTGCTCGCCGATGCAGGGGGGCGCGAGGCCGCGTTCGTCGATGCGTCGGCGCTGTTGCCGAGACCGGTGCCCGGGCAGGAGCCGGATGCCGAGCCGATGCGTCGGGCGCTCGGGGACCTCGCTGCGTTCGTGCGCGAGTTCTGCGAACCCGAGCTCGGGCCGTTGCACGACGTGCAGCCGATGGGGGAACGGTTCCTCGCCGTACTGGCCGAGCCGCGACAGATCGCGTTCGTCGAGCGACTCGTCGCGACCGCCAGGGGCGAGCCGAAGACCGCCGTGCTCGTCGACAGCCGCTTCTACGAGCTCTCGAAGGACCTGTTCGCGCAGCATGTCGAGCCGCTGCTGCCGAAGGCCGAGGACAGCAAGGTGCCGGTCCTCGCCGACGTGCCGGTCCTCGGGTTCCTGTTCCAGCAGGGCAAGGACCGCAACAGTGCGGCGCGTGTCGCCGTGGTCGATGCCGAGAAGGCCGCGGCGTTGCACGCGGCGCTCGCACGAGCCGAGGGCGTCAACTCGATGGTGGCTCCGAAGCTCCTGGCCCTGCCGATGCAGGCCGCGTCGATCTCGACGGGCGAGGAGGTCTCCTACCGCAAGGACTACGAGTGCAAGGTCGAGGCCGGCGCGTTCGTGTGGGAGGAGGTGCGCGACACGGTGTTCGACGGCGTGCGGTTGGATGCCACGTGTGGCCTGCTCGACGGCCAGCGCATCGCGCTGCGCTTCCACCTGGCGGTGCAGGACGTCATGCGACCGATCCCCGAGTTCGCGACGACCTTGAAGGCGAAGGCTCCGGGGGAGAAGGAGGTGGAGAAGCGCGTGACCATCGAATTGCCGCACTGCGTCGGCATCGAGACGCGGCAGTCGCTCGTGCTGAAGGACGGCGCATCGGCGCTCGTGGTCGGCGATCGCGGCGACGGGACCTTCTGCGTGACGACCGTCTCGGCGACGCGGCAGAAGTGAGGCGGCGTCCGGCCGCCGCCAACGCGCCATCAGGCCGCGGCCTGCCCGCCAGCGGTGCGCCGCGCGCGCAAGGCCAGCACGGTGCCGAGCACGATCGTGGCGGCGCGGCCGAGGTTGGGCCACAAGGTGCCACCGGCGTCCCCGGCGACGCCGGTCACCATCCACGCGGCGTTCATCAGGGCGTGCAGCACGATCGTCGTCCACAGGTTGCCGCCGAAGCAGCGCACGATCCACGCGTACCAGACGCCGCCACAGAGGGTCGCGGCGAAGATGCCGAAGTGCCCGCCGTGCCAGGGACCGGTCCACGGCACGTGCACCGAGCCGAACAAGACGGCGGCGGCGATCGCGACCGGCCAGAACGGCGCGCCGCCGACGCGCGTCGGGATGCCGACCAGGACGGCGCGGAAGAACAGCTCCTCGATCAGCGGCGCCAGCAGCACGCCGCGCGCGACGTTGGCGTCGAAGCGCACCCCGTCGCCGCCGAGCAGGCCCTGCAGCAGCATCGGGGCGCCGGCGGCGAGCCCGAACGTCAGGCCGCGAGGCAGCCCGCCGCGCAGGCCGAGTCCGCGCAGCACTTCGCCGCGGCCGTGGGCCAGCCGCGCCGCCAGCCCGATCGCGAGCAGGATCCAGGCCGTGTGGTCGAGGTTGCGCAGCCAGTCCGGTACGCCGAGCCCGGCCAGCCAACGGTGCAGGTCGGCGTAGAGCGGCAGCTCGCCGCGCAGCCGCGCGAACACGAACAGCAGCAGGGCGGCGAGCGTGGCGAGGGCCCAGGGGCGGCGGCCGGCGGGCGCAGGGGCAGGCGGCATGGGCCGCCATGATGCAGGCTCTGCCGGCGAGGGACCAGCAGGGCGCCGCCGCCGCGCCGCCGTGGGGGAGTTGGGCCTTGCGTCGGTGGACAGCGCGGGGTGAACCGGCCACCATCGCGGGCCGTCAGGCGTGGGGCACGGCGACGAAGCTGCAGATCGTGTGGGCGGGCATCGCCCGGCTGACCACTTCTTCGGACTGACGTTGCGCCATGAGTCGACCCTGCCCCCGCCCGCCGCGTTCTTGAGGTTCCCCTGCTTGTCTGGTTGTGGTGGTGTGGTGGTGGTGGCGCGCCGCAAGGCACCCTGGCCGTCGACTTCGGCAGCCTGTCGACGACGGCCGGCGAGGTGCTGATGTCCGAGGCGGCGCCGTCAGCTCGCCGGGACGGTGGTGGACCCGTACTCGACGACCGGCATCTACCACGTCTTGCGCGACCGAGAGGTGGCAGCGGGGCGCACCGGCCCGGGTGCGAACGGCGCCGGAGATTGCCCGCATGACGCATTGCGTGCGCCGCAGGGCGGGGCACGATGCGCGCCATGAGCAAGCCTCGCACCGTCTTGTCTTCCCGGCGCGATTTCCTCGTCACCACGTCGGCGGCTGCGGCCGCGGCGTGCGCCGGCCCTTCGTTCCAACCGCACGTCGCCGGCTCGGACCGCATCCGCGTCGCCCTCGTCGGCTGCGGTGGTCGCGGCGGCGGTGCTGCGGCCAACGCGCTGTCGGTGCAAGGCGAACAGGTCGAGCTGTGGGCGGCCGCGGACGTGTTCGCCGGCAAGCCGGAGGCGACCGTCGACGCGCTCGAAGAGCAGTTCGGCGCCCGCGCGGCGGTGCCGAAGGAGCGCCAGTTCGTCGGCTTCGACGGCTACAAACAGGCGATGGACAGCCTGCGGCCCGGCGACATCGTCATCCTGACGACGCCGCCCGCGTTCCGCTGGGTGCACTACGCCTACGCGATCGAGAAGGACCTCAACGTCTTCATGGAGAAGCCGGTGACGGTCGACGGCCCGAGCGCCAAACGCATGCTCGCGCTCAACGAGAAGGCCAAGGCGAAGGGGCTCAAGGTCGGCGTCGGCCTGATGTCGCGCCACAACTTCGGCATGCAGGAGCTCAAGAAGCGCATCGAGGACGGCGAGCTCGGCGAGATCCTGATGCTGCGCGGCTACCGCATGCACGGCCCGGCGGCGTTTTTCCGTTCGCTGAAGAAGCCGGACGGCATCAGCGACCTGATGTACCAGATCCAGCGCTTCCACAGCTTCTTGTGGGCCAGCGGCGGCAACTTCAGCGACTTCAACATCCACATCATCGACCACCTGTGCTGGATGAAGGGAGCTTGGCCGGCGTGGGCGCAGGGCATCGGCGGCCGCCACTACCGCGAGGGCAAGGAGGGCGTCTACGTCGACCAGAACCTCGACAGCTACGGCATCGAGTACGTGTTCGACGACGGCACCCGGCTGTTCTTCGACGGCCGCACGATCGACGGCTGCAAGCACATGTACGCGAGCTACGCGCACGGCACCAAGGGCGTCGCCGTGGTCTCGGCGCACGATGACTGCGGCCTGCCGTCGGCGATCTACAAGGGGCAGCGTATGGAGGCGGCCAACCTGGCGTGGCAGAGCCAGGTCAAGAAGGAGGACGAGAACCCCTACCAGAACGAGTGGAACGTGCTGATCAAGGCGGTGCGGGATGGCCTCGAACACAACGAGGTCGACCACGGCGTGCGCACGAGCCTGATCACGGCGATGGGCCGCATGGCCGCGCACACGGGCCAGGTCGTCACGCCGCAGCAGATGCTCGACGAGGGCATGGAGTTCGCGCCCGACGTCGACAAGCTGACGATGGACTCGCCGGCGCCGCTGCTCGCCGACGCGAACGGCCGCTATCCGGTGCCGATGCCGGGCCAGAAGGGCATGCGCGAGTACTGATCGCGGCTTTGCGGGCGGCGCCGTATCGTGCGCCGCACGCATGAAACGAGGCAACAAGCAGCTGCTCGTCGTCGGCGATCGTGTCCTGGTCGAGCCGAGCAAGGCACAGACGCAGACCAAGGTCGGCCTGTTCCTGCCCGCCGGCGTGGTCGAGAAGGAGGACGTGCGGGCCGGCGTCGTCGTCGCCGTCGGTCCGGGCCAACCGCTGCCGCCGCCGCAGGACGAGCAGGAGCCGTGGAAGGAGGGCTTCCAGCGCCCGCGCTACCTGCCGATGCAGGTCAAGATCGGCGACACGGCGCTGTTCTTCCGCAAGGCTGCGATCGAGATCTCGTTCGAAGGCGAACCGTTCCTGGTGGTGCCCTACGGCGCCATCCTGGTCCTCGTGCGCGGCGACTCGCCGGTGCCGGACCAGCTGCCGCCAGAGCTGTGAACTGATCCCTCGATTGTGGTTGGCGGAGAATTCGCCGCCAGACTGCGACCGCTGGGGGTTTCGGGGCACATGTGCATTGACCGCGCGGCGTGGTGCCGCGCTGAGGAGGTGCACCGTTGGAGTTCGTGCCGCCGTTCT
>JAEUHT010000292.1 GCA_016793265.1 Planctomycetota bacterium | reverse complement strand
CTTCGACGTCGCCGTCGTCGCCGGCGAGGTCGCCTGCGTCGAGATCGGCGCCGCGGCGCCGCGCCGGGTGCTGCCGGGACAACGGATCTCGTTCGCGGCGCGGCCGGGCAATCGCCTGCGTTGCGTCGCGCACAGTGTGGCGCGCGTCGACCCGTTCGGGGCGTTCGCGGCATCGTCGGACACGGAACTGGAGGTGAAGTCGATGGAGTTCTCGAAGCAGAAGGGGGTGTTGGTCGCGACCACGCTGGTGCTCGGCGTCGTCACCGGCGCGGTGACCTGTTACACGCTGACGCGCACCGAGACGGCCAGCGCCGGCGAGACGCTGCGGCTCGAAGCCGCCGGCACCGACCAGCGTGCCGCCGACCAGACCGCCGAGATCGCGCGGTTGGCGCAGCGCGTCAAGGAGCTCGAACAACGCAACAGCCAGCTCGAGACCGAGGCCAGCCGTTCGCGGGCGCCCGCCCCCGAGGTGCCGGCGGCGGCGACGGCCGGCGAGGCGCCACCGGTCGCCACCGTGTCGGCGCCCTTCACCGACGCCAAGTACGCCGAGGCGCTGGCGAAGATCGACTGGAAGGCCATGGGTGCCGTCAGCAAGGAGATGACGCCGCTGCTCAAGGAGTTGATCGAGAAGACGATCGCCGACGGCAAGATGCCGATGGACCTCGCCATCAAGATCGGCCAGCTCAACATGAAGCTCGTCGAGCAGGTGCCCGAGATGCTGAAGGCCGGCCTGCCCGGCACCGGGCCGAACGGCGCCTACACGCACCCGCTCGTGGTCGCCAATACGCTGGCCACCACCCTCGATGCCGCCGGCGTGCCGCTGACCGAGGGCCAGCGCGCGTCGATCGAAGGGCTGGTGCGCGCGTTCTCGGCCGAGAGCCAGTCGGTCGCCGACAGCACGCACGAGTTCGCCGCCGAGAAACTGCTCAGCGAGCTGGAGATGAAGGACCGCATGTACTCCGAGTTCCGCACGCTGCTGCAGCCGGAGCAGGCGGGTTCGATCTACCCCGAGGGCTCGCGCGCGTTCGAGGGCGAGAACCTGTTCGACACCGGGGTGCTGTCGCGCGTCTACGGCGAGCCGATCCAGGCCAAGGACGCCGCCGACTTCGCCCGCAAGGTCTCGGGCAAGGTCAGCGACCAACTCGGCCTCGACGGCGCCGCCGCGGCGAAGGTGCAGGCGCTGATCCAGCAGCACGCGGCGGCCGCCAGCGAGCTGTGGGCCGACAAGGCGATGCCGGTCGAGACCTCCGATCTCAGCATGCTGCGTGCCGGGCGTACGCAGGCGGCGCTGCGGCGCCAGGTCGAGATGCTGCGCGCGATCGCGCGCGAGGTGCCGCTGACGGCCGAGCAGCGCAAGAAGCTGACGTCGCTGCAGCGCGTGTTCGTGCCGCTGCCGCGGTGAGGCCGTGAACCGCGACCTGGCCGCGGCCAGGATGGGGCGGCGATCAGGCCACGGGCGCCGGCAGGTTGCGTCGGAACCGCGGGAGAAAGCTGTCAGCCGTGCCGTCGACTGCGCAAGTACCCGCCCCTGCTTCCCCGGGTCGCCACTGGATCTCCCATGACTGGATCTGCGTTCCGCAATGCCGGCTTCTTGATCGCCTTCCTCGCTGGTTGTAGCGGCGGCTCCGGGGCCGAGGTACCTCAGGGCCAAGTCCAACTCGATTTCGGCAGCTTCGTCGCCGTGGGCGGGGCGGTGCTCAGCTTCGCAGCGGGCGAGGCGGCGTTCGAGGCCGACGCAACGTATGAAGGGGAGTGGCGCCGGGATGGGGTTGCGCCGACGGTCGCAACCTGGGTCACGGTCACCTCGCGGTCGGTGGTCACGCTCGTGCCCGTCACGCTGCCGGCCGGCAGCTACGACGTCGTTCTCGCGCTGGGCGCCAAGACCGGGCACGCCCACGTAGAGGTCACCCCGGCGCCGGTGATCGCCGATCCGGAGGGCGTCGTGCAAGCGTGGGTGACCTCGGTGGCCGGCACACTCGCTACCCAGCAAGACGAAGTGCTGAACCTGTTGCCGTCGCCGACTCGGGACGGGCTGCTCGCGGACATCGTCAGCCTCGGACAATGGAAGGCGTCGTTCGAGTCTTCGCTCGCCTCGGCCTCGGCGGCGGACCTCCAACAACTCGCGCTCTTGCTGAGCACGGGTCAAGAGCACTCGACCAGCCGGGGTTCTGCCCGGGGTGCTGCCGACCCTGGGCAGAACTGGTACATCGCAGGGCTCCACGTCGTGATCGACGTACCGACCTTCTCCTATGGCATCACTTTGGTGGCGGTAGGACTGCTGCTCCCGCTGCCGCCGCCGGTCAAGTTGGGGTTGATCGTCGCCGGCGGGCTGTTCGTGGTCGATGGAGTGACCGGAGTCTGTGGCACCATGGAACTGCCGCTGCGTCCCATGGACCGGGTCGTGATGGAGGAAGGAACGGACAGCGACATCCTGAGCCTCCAGGCCGGGGTGCCGCGTTCGTTGGCGGCATCCGCGCGATTCGGCACGCTGTCGGAGGCGGATCGTGGGCTCGACTTCGCACCGGCGCAGCAGGTGTTCGCGGCGCTCGATCATGGGCGCGCCCAGCAGGCCGGCCTGACCCCCGCGATCCGCTCGCTCTTCCAGGGCGAGTTTCCGCCGGTGCCCTTGCAGCCGACCTTGCTGCGCGTCTCCATCGATCCCGCGCGGGTGTCGATCGCCTCGCAGAGCAACCCCAACGTGTTCGCGACCCTGTCCGACGGCCAACTGCTGGCCACCCTGGCGACAGCACAGGGCCAGCTGACCACTCTGGGCTTGCACTACGATGCCGGCGCCGCCGGGTACATCGACACCGCGGTTGCCTGTTGGGTGTTTGGCGAAGGGCCACCCAGTCCATTCGAGGGCGCCTGGTCGGGTGCATACACGGGGTCCTGCAACTGCAGCCCAGGCGAAGGTGGCGGGATCGTGGAGGGCTCCTGGAGTTTCACGGTCGACGCGACGGGGATGGTCCGAGGCAGCGCTGGGTCTCAGGATCTCGTCGGGGGCGTCGACGCGAACGGAGTCTTCACTGGCACTGCTGGTGAGAGCCGTTGGTCGGGGACGGTGGTGAGTTCCATCATCAGTGGTTCCTGGGGCGACGGCGATCCCGATTGCCCGTGTCTTGGCACGTTTGTCGGCAGCGGGCCCTGAGCGAGCGCCACTGCGGGTCTTGATGCCTCGGCAGCGACGTTCGCACTCGTGGTGGGATGGGGCCGTCGATCCCGATCCGCGTTCGTGGTCGCCGTCCCGGCCTGCAAGGTCACCGGCATGGTTGCCGCGAAGAGCCGCTGACCGCCGAGCAGCGCAAGGAGCCGACGTCGCTGCAGCGCGTGTTCGAGCCGCTGCCGCGGTGAGGTGCGCCCACACGCGCCCGAGGTCGGGCGGTCACGAGTTCGGCTTGGCCGTTGCCCCGTTGGCCAGCAGGGCCGTGAGGGACCTTGCGTCGCGATGGCACCAGGCGCCGTACCAGAGCAGCAGCAGCGACGATCCGACCAGGAACACGAGCACCGGCGTCGTCATGCTGCGGTAGGCGATCGAGAACGGGCCGCGGTCGGTGGCCTGGGCGAAGGACGCGTGGGCGATGGCGATCCGGACCAGGACCAGGAGCAGCACCGCGGCGCCGGAATGTCCGGTCAGCAACGCCAGGTCCTCCAGGCGTTGCACGTACCGGCGGGCCCCGGCGGGTTCGAGAGCGGCGACCAGGTGCTTGGCGGGCTCTTTGTCGAACTTGGGGATCGGCCACAGCCAGGGCCACTTGACGAGCAGGCGCGCGACCTTCGCCGACCTCGACAGGAGCTCCCCGATGGCATCCAGGGCGGCGCCGCAGGTGAAGCCGCAGAGGTAGCAGGCGACGAAGGTGACCGCGGCGAGCTTGGGCAGGGATGTGGCCACGGCGAGCTGATTGACGTCCGCCGCCGGGGCGCAGAGCGCCAGGGCGCAGGCGGCGACGGCGCCGGGCACCAGGTAGCCCAGCAGGTCGCGGAAGAGGAACCGTTCGAACACCTCCTGGATGGAAACCACAGGGCCACGCTCCTTGGGTCGTTTGGTCGATCCCCATTCAACGGCAGCTGGTCGCGGCATGGCAACCATGGGCTCGGCGATCCGGGAAGGTCGCCGCGCGGCGCCGGGCTCAAGCGAGCCCGCCGACGAACTGCTGCAGGTCGTCGGGCAGCGGCGCCACGAGGTCGAGCGGGTGCCGTGTGCGCGGCTGCCGGCAGGACAGTCGCGAGGCGTGCAGCAGTTGGCGGCCGACCTCGTAGCGCCCCGGCCACGCCGGGTCGCCGTCCTGCTTGAGGTGCGCCGTGTAGGCGAGGAAGTCGGCGTCGCTGCGGCCGTAGAGCTTGTCGCCGACGATCGGGTGGCCGAGGTGTTCGAGGTGCACGCGCAGCTGGTGGGTGCGGCCGGTGTGCGGCACGAGGCGCAGCAGCGAGAACGCGGCGAAGCGCCGTTCGACGGTGAAGCTGGTGCGAGCGCGCCGGGCGCCGCGCGTGGCGGCGGCGACCACGGCGCGGCGGGCGGCGACGGTGCTGCCGGGGGCGAGGCCGATCGGCGCATCGATCTCGCCGTCGTGCGCGACAAGGCCGTGCACGACCGCGTGGTAGACCTTCTCGACCTCGCCGCGTTCGAACTGCTGCTGCACGGCGCGCGCCGCCGCCTGGTTGCGCGTCAGCACCAATACGCCGCTGGTCTCGCGGTCGAGGCGGTGGGCCGGTTCGAGCCGCGGTGAGCCGTCGGTCGGCGGGTGCACCGTGCCGAGCCAGGCGACGAAGGTGTGGCGCAGGAAGGCGCCGGCGTGCTGCACGACGAGGTGCGGCGGCTTGTCGACGACGACGAGGTCGTCGTCGACGTACAGCACCGGCACGTCGCGCGTCGGCGGCGCGGGTTCGGGCGCGAAGGTCACCTCGTCGCCGGCGGTGAGCACGGCCTCGGCGGTGGCGCCCATCCCGTTCCTCCGCACGCGGCCGGCGGTGATCTCGCGTCGCCAGCCGTCGTGGTCGAGGTAGCCGAAGCGCTGCGCCAGCCAATCGAGCAGCGTGTCGCCGGCTTCGGCGGCGGTGATGCGCGAGGTCAGGCTCGGTTGGGGCGCGGGCGGCATGCAGGGCGGGCATGGTATGGTGCGCCGATGGGGTTCTTGTCCTGGTTTCGTCGTCGGCCCGTGCTGCCGGTCGCCGTCTGGATCGACGCCGAGAGCCAGCGCGCAGGGCTCGTCGGCGATGTCGTCGCCGACCGCGACCGCGGCGTGAGCTCGATCGTCGTCGCGCACTTCGAGGCGGCGCTCGTACAGGCGGGCCAGGACCTCGCCGCGGCGGGGGTCGTGTTCACCACCGTGCCGGCGTGGACCGCCGCCATGACGCCGCGCCTCGCCGGTGGCGGCGGCGAGGTGATGCTGTCGTTGGCGCGCGCCTTGCCGGAGTCGGCGGCGGGGCCGGTGGTCGCGGCGGCGGCACGATCCCGGCCGTGGTCGGTGCGGCTGATCGAACTGCACGTGCAGGCGGCAGCGAACGAACGGGTGCGGACCTTCGCCGCGGTGCTGCCGGGGTCGGCGGTGGTCGAGGCGACGACCTCGTTCGACGACCCGGTGATGCGCGAGTTCGCCAGCCCGGCCGTGCAGCGCATGATGTTGGCGCTCGGCCTGAAGCCCGGGGAAGCGATCCGATCGCCGATGGTCAGCCGCGCCGTCGCCCGCGCGCTGGCCAAGCTCGAACGCCGCGTCGGTGCCGACCGGCCGGCGACGAGCCTCGGCGAGTGGTTGCAGCACAACCTGCGCTAGGCACTGCCTTCGCGCCCGGGCATCATGCGGCGATGCGCGACGACCGCCTCGAACTCGCGGACCACTTCCCGATGGCCCTGCGGGTGCTGACGTTCGTGATCGCCCTCGGCTTCGTCGCCGCGGCGGTGGGGGTGTTCTCGGGTGCAGGCGGCGACCTCGGCGGGCGGTTGCTCGCGGCGGTGCCGGTGTGCGCCGTGCTCGCCGTGCTGCTCGGGTTCGGCCTCGGCACCCGCACCACGGTGCTCGATCGCGCCGCGGGCACCGGGCACACGTCGTTTCGTGTGCTCGGCCGCCGCCTGTTCGCCAAGACCTTCGCCTTGAGCGACTTCACCCGCATCCGCGCCCACCACGTGCGGGCCTATCGGGAATCGTCCTTCCGCATCTCGCTGGTCGGACCGGCCCAGAGCCAGCGCATCTACCGTTCGGGCCCGGCGGCGCCGGCGCGCGTGGCCTTGGGGCGTGTGGTCGACTGGCTCGGTTGGCCCGTCGACGACGAAGTCGGCCTGCTGGCGCCGCCCGCCCGCGGCGCAGGGGCGAGTTGATCGACGCGGTTGGTGGCGCCTGAGTCGCCGTCCTCGCGCCTCGCCGGCGACCACCGTAGATTGCCGCGCCGCATGCGCGCCCTCGTCCCCGTCGTCCTCTCCGCCGCGACCTTGTGCCCGACGGCGCTGCGGGCGCAGGTGCCCGACCCGTCGACGCCGGCGCTGACGCCGTTCGCGCCCGGCGTCACCTACGATGCCACGATCCCGACCTTGCGCGCGGTGACCGGGCACGACTTCGGCGAGGAGATCTCCAGCTACGCCGACGTCGAACGCTACCTGCAGGCGCTGGCGGCGGCGGCGCCGCGGCGACTGCGTGTGTTCGAGTACGGCGAGTCGTGGTTGGGGCGCAAGTTGCGCTACGCGGTCGTCGCCGACGAAGGCCGGCTGGCGCAACTCGACCTGGTGCAGCGCGGCATGCAGCGGCTCGCCGATCCGCGTGGCCTCGCCGACGCCGACGCCGATCAGCTCGTGCGTTCCTTGCCGGCGGTCGGTTGGCTCGCCAACTGCGTGCACGGCGACGAACCGTCCGGCACCGACGCTGCGCTGCTGGTGCTCTATCACCTGCTGGCGGCGCAGAACGACCCGGCGGTGACGAAGATCCTCGCCGAGTGCGTGATCGGCGTCGACCCGCTGGAGAACCCCGATGGCCGCGAGCGCTTCGTCGCCTCGACCCGCGCCGCGCGCGGCCGCTGGCCCGATGCCACGCCGCTCGGCGCCGAACACCACCAGCCGTGGCCCGGTGGCCGTCCCAACCACGCGCTGTTCGACATGAACCGCGATTGGTTCGCGCTGACGCAGCCGGAGACGGCGGCGCGCGTGCGCACGTTCCAGCAGTGGTGGCCGCTCGTGCACGTCGACCTGCACGAAATGGGGGGCAACGCCACCTACTACTTCCCGCCGCCGGCGGCGCCCGTCAACGACGACGTCACCGCCGAGCAGCGGCAGTGGATGGAACGCTACGGCCGCAACAACGCGCG
>JAEUHT010000232.1 GCA_016793265.1 Planctomycetota bacterium | reverse complement strand
CATCCAGCGCAACTGCTTCAAGGACTACGAGAACAGCATGCGCTGGTGGAAGAGCCAGAACGACCCCGCCGGCATCGAGCACGTGAAGACGATGAAGCGGCGGCACTGGAAGGGCATCCTGCTCGGCATCCTGTACGCCTTCCGGGGGCCGAAGAAGTACCGCCCGGGGCAGAAGACGCTCGAGTGGACGGAGCATGTCGGCGGAGTCCGGTGATTGCCTAGCCGCAGCCATCGTGGCTGCCAGCTGGCATCGGCCGTCGGCGCGGTCGCTCAACCCGGTGCCGGAGCACACGCGGCACGCTCGACAGGCAGAATGCACCTGCTGGCAACTGGTGCGTGGCGTCCCTGGTGGTTCCGGCTAGCCCAGTGTGGCCAGCAACTGCTTGGCGCGTTGGTGGCCAGGGTCGGCGGCGAGTGCTCGCGCGAGCAGAGACGCCGCGGCCTGCTGTTGCCCTGTGTTCTTGGCCAGCAGCGCGCCCAGGCACAGGAATGGCGCTGAGTCAGGATAGCGGTCCAGCAACCGCCCGACGAGGTCGCCGGCGGCGCGGGGGTCGCCCTTGGCCTGCAGCGCCTGTTCGAGCAGCCTCGCTACCCGGGCCTGATCATAAGGAGCGCAACTCAGATCGATGCTCGCCTTATGCAAGTCCTGCAGTGCGGGTTCGAGCAGGCCGTGCATGAGTTCGATCTCGGCGCGATGCATGAAGTAGACCGCCGACTCTCGGTGCTTTGCTCCGAACTCCTCGCGGGCGCTGTGGAGGCCGGTGTTGCCGCGCGCAACGAGCACAGTCGCGATCCCGTCGGCGCGGCCACTCAACCACGGGTCGAGCGCGGAGGCACGTGCGAGCAGGGCCTGGATGTCAAGTACCGAGTCCTCCAAGCGCGACCGACGCAACCGGTCCTCGGCCCTGAACACGAGGAAGAACGGTTGCTCCGTGGTGGCCCTGGCGCGCTGACGCGCGATGGCGTCCGTCTTCGCGTGGTCCGGCGCGACAACCGGCACGGCTGCCAGATGGGCAATGAGCTGCGTGTGGTTGGCGATGTAGCTCTCGGCAGGGGGGGAGACCTTCTGCATCTTCATCCAACTCGCCGGCACGCGGTCGACGCCGACGAAGTCGAAGAGACGGTCGTGGTCCAGACCATGCTCGATGTCTCGTTCGTAGACGAGTTCGCACACCTGGTGCGAATCCTTGAGGCGATCGAGCTGAGCCTGGATGAGGCGGCAACCTCGTGCATAGTCGTCGAACTCCCGCACGGGGATCTCGAAGCGGTCGTCCGTGTTCTTGACGCGACTGCCGAACGCGTGCCATTGACCGGTGCGTTGGGCACGACGCAGCGACGCGCACTGCGCCACGAGGTCGCTTCGACGCACCATCACGATCTTGATGCCCTCGAAGTGCTCGCGAACGCACTCCACGAGGTCGATGGCGTCTGTGGCGGTGCCAAGGGCGACCTTGAGACCGGCGGCACGGACCTGCCGGTCCGTGACTGACAGGGTGATGGCGTCGAAGAGGCGCAGGAAGCCGCGACGCCTGGCATCGAAGGACTCCCTGCCAGTCGTGAAGACGGCGAGCCCTTTGGTGAAGAACGGGTCCGCAGCGACTTCGTCGGTGACCAAGCTCACCTGGGGGTGGCCTTCCAGACAGTGGTGCGTGACGGTCGTGCCGCTCCTTTGCATACCGACGATCAGGAAGCGCGTTGGGTCCGGCATTGTCATGTTCTGGAAGGGAGGGAAGTGAGCCCGGGGTCGAGCACGCGGGCACGCACAGGCGGTTGGATCGTCGCAGACCACGGGTGTTCTGCAAGCCAATCCCCTCGCAACTGCCAAGCTCGGCGCAGTCGCCGCATCGGAGGAACTAGGGCCCCGCCAGGGAACCCCGTGCGCCCCATGGTACCGTTGGTTGTGCCCACCTGGCCAAGTGGCATGCCTGCTGCAAGGTCGGCGGTGATGCTCGGGGGGGGGGCTCCAGTCTCCCGTTGCAGCTCACTCGTAGCGCCCGCGCAGCACCTTCTTGTAGACCTCGTTCTGCAGCGCTCCCATACGTTGCCAGCTGTAGGTCTCGGCGCGCTGCCGCGCAGCCTTGCCCAGCGAGTTGACGAGGTCTCGATTCTCGCAGATTCGGCGCACGGCGGCGGCAGCACCTTCGATGTCGCCAGGCTCGAACAGCAGGCCTGCGTCGGCGGAGACGTACTCGGGCACGCCGCCGATGCGCGTCGAGAGCACGCCGGTGCCGCAGCTCATCGCCTCGAGCACGACGTTGTTGGCGGTGGACAACTTGAGCGGCAGGAACAGCGCGTGCGCCTTGCGGTATTCCTCGCGCAGCTGCTCGTCGCTGATGCTGCTGAGCAGTTCCGTTTGCGGCAGCCCTTCGAAGTGCTGGCGGCGGTCGGGGAAGGTGACGATGCGGAAGCGTGCCGGCAGGCCGAGTTCGGCGACGCGTCGGATCGTCGCCTTCGCCATGTCGACGTCGCGCAACCAGAAACCGACGAAGACGAAGGTCGGTACGGGCCACCGGTCGTTGGCTGGCGCCGGCTGCCAGTAGTCGATGTCGACGCCGTGCGGCACACAGAAGACGCGGTTGCGCGGCAGGAAGCGCGCCATGTAGTCGATCTGGAAGTCGGCCATCACCACGGCCGCATCGAGACCGCGGATGTACCCCTTGTCCTCGACGTGCTTGTCGAGGAACTCCGGCGGCTGGTGGAACGACGCCACGATGCGGTTGTTCCAGCGCCAGCGCCACCTGGAGCATCGGCGCACGTCGTTCTCCGCATAGAGGAAGTGGTAGAGCGTGTGGGCCGGTAGCAGCGCGTTGCGCAGGCAGATCGACAGGTCGCGCGGATAAGCCTGGCCCCAGTACCAGTTGGTGGGGTCGGAAGGCACGCTCTCCAGCCAGCGTTTGGGCGCTTGCTTGGCGAGCTTGAACCACAAGTCCGGCTGCCATGGCCGGCCTTCGACGTACTTGGCCAGTTGGTCGTAGCCAGAGTGCGCAGCGTGGTGATCGATGTGGTTGTAGATGAGGCGGACGTCCATCGGCGGCAGGATCTTCCTCATCGGCATTGCGTGATCCAAGCCGAAGTCGCGATTCGATGGCAGCGACGCTTGGCGGCTGCCCGGGCTTGTCAACACTGGCTCCAGCTTGTGCCGATGACGTCATCCGCTACCTTCTCGCGCCATCCCGGCGCAGCCTGGTCGCGTCGATCCGACATGAAGGTCGCCTTCGTCACCTGGAAGTTCCCTGCGCTCTCGAACACGTTCATCCTGAACGAGATCGTCGAGGTGCTGCGTCGAGGTTGTGAGGTCGCGATCTACTCCATCGGTCGCTCCGACGACACGGTGCTGCACCAGGACATCAAGACCTACTCGCTGCTGGAGCGCACGTTCTACCTCGACGACTTTCGGCCCTCGGTGCGCGGCGAAGTCGGCGAGATGGCGCGCTACTCGGCAGACTGGCTCGGAGATCGTGTCGATGCCCTGAAGCCGCTGGCCGAGCACATGCGGCGCACCGGGGTCAGTGTCGTACACGGTTGCTTCGCCAACAACTCGGCGACCGTGGCGATGGTCGCGGCCAGGCACGTCGGCCTGCCGTTCACGTTCGAATGCCACGCGCACGATCTGTTCGTGGACCTGCGGTACGCCGACGAGAAGGTCGCCGAGGCGCGGCGTGTGTTCTCGATCTCCGAGTACAACAGGCAGTTCCTGTGTGCGGATCTGCGCTGCGCGGCGGACAAGGTCGTGATCCGACGCGTACCAATCCTCACCGAGTTCTGTGATTCCATCGACGCCGGCCCGCGTCGACCCGGGCTGATCGTCAGCGTCGCGCGATTGCACGCGATCAAGGGCTATGACGTCGCCATCAGTGCCTTCGCCAAGGTCGTCGCCGCCGTGCCGTCAGCCCGCTACGCGATCATCGGCGAGGGCGAACTGCGGCCCGCGCTCGAAATGCAGGCGCGCCGGCTCGGCATCGCCGACAAGGTCGAGTTCCTCGGTTCGATGACGAACCAGGACACGCTGCGTTTGGTGCGGCAGGCGACCGCTTTCGTGCTGCCATCACGAATCGACGAGCACGGCGACCGCGATGGCATCCCGACGTCGATGATCGAGGCGATGTACCTGCGCACGCCTGCGGTGAGCACGCGGGTCTCGGGCATCCCGGAACTCGTCGACGACGGCGTCGATGGCTTCCTCGCCGAGCCCGAGGACGTCGATACCATCGCGGCCCGGTTGCAGCAGCTGCTGACCGATCCTGGGCAACGCGAACGAATGGGTGAGGCGGCGCGCCAGAAGGTGTTGGCCCGGTTCGACGTGCAGAAGAACATCGACGTGCTGCTGGAACACTGGCGCAGCATCTGCCGCGGCCGCCGGCCCGAGCCGACGCGCGGTGGGTTGTGGGGTCGGTTGCGGCGCCTGCTGGTGAGGTGACCCGCGCGGCTGCCGATGAAGGTCCTCTACGTCGTGCACCAGTACTTCCCGGAGTGTTACTCGGGGACCGAGCAGTACTGCCTCGCCGTGTCGCGCGAGGCGCGGCGCAGGGGGCTCGACACCACGATCCTCTCGCTCTGGCCGGATTCGGGATGTGAGCAGCCGCCGCTCGTCGTCGAGGATCGCCCCTACGACGGTTGTCCGGTGTTGCGATTGCGGCACTGGTGGGGCCTCGCCAACAACGAGCACCTGCGCGACTACCAGAACCCGCTGGTCGCGGCGCGCTTTCGCCAGGTGCTGCGGGAGCTGCAACCCGACGTCGTGCACTTCTTCCACCTGCGCAATCTGGGCAGTGACCTGCTGCAGGTCGCGGTCGACTTCGGGGCGCGCACGGTCGTGCACCTGATGGACTTCTGGTACTTGTGCCCGCGCTTCACCCTGCTGCGGTCGGACGGGGCGACCTGCGACGGGCCGCCCGATGGTGGGTTCGGGTGCATCGCCTGCCATGCGCCAGAACTCGGCGCCGCGCTCGCCGACGCGGGCGTGGCTGCTGCAGCGCGCGCCTTCGCGCTGCATGCGCCGAAGGTGCAGGTGGCGTGGACGATCCCCAACCGGTTCGCCTCCCTGATCGGCCGGCGGGAGATCCAGCTCGAGCGGCTGGCGCGGGTCGACGCCGTCGTCGCGCCCTCCCGCTTCGTCGCGGAGATGTTCGCGCGGAACGGCTTCCCCACGGGCCGTGTGCACGTCATCGGCTATGGCCTCGAGCCAGGTCGCGTCGAGCGACGTATGGTGCAGCGACCGCGCGCGCCGCTGCAGCTCTCTTTCGCCGGCGTATTGTCGCCGTGGAAGGGGCCGCAGGTCGCCATCCAGGCGGTGCGAGCGACTTCGGCGCCGGTGCACCTGCGCATCCATGGCAACACCGAGGAGGGGATGTTCGCCGCCCACATCGCCTCGTTGCGACGACTGGCGGGCGACGACCCGCGCATCGAGTTCTGTGGCCCCTTCGGCCCCGATCGGCTCAGCGACGTGATGGCCGCGACGGACGTGCTGGTGGTGCCTTCGTTGTGGTACGAGAACACGCCGTTCGTGATGCTCGAAGCGCTGGCCGCCGGCGTGCCGGTCGTGGCGAGTGCGCTCGGTGGCATGACCGAGTTGATCGAGGAGGGACGGAACGGCTTCGTATTCCCGCCTGGGGACGCCGCGGCGCTGGCTCATCTCATCGAGAACTGGTGCCGCGAGCCCGGCCGGCTCGCTGGCCTGGACCCGCAGCCGACCGGCACGGTCGCCGAGTCCTTCACCCGGTTCGAACAGCTGTACCGGCCCTGATCGGCGGGATCGACGGGCGGCGAGTCGGTGGCGCCGCGGCGACCCTTCCGGCAACATCCCGACGTGCGCATCTCCCTCGTCATGCCGACGCTCAACGCCGGGCCGCTGCTCGACGAAGTGCTCGCCGCCATCCTCACCCAGCGTGCCCCTGGCTTCGACGAGCTCGTCGCCATCGACTCGGGCTCCAGCGATGGCACGGTCGAACGGCTGCGGCGCGCCGGCTTCCGGGTCGAGGGCATCCACAAGCGCGAGTTCGACCACGGCTCGACCCGCGACCGCGGCATCAGCCTGACCACCGGCGACGTCATCGTGCTGCTGGTGCAGGACGCGACGATGCAGGGCCCCGACTGGCTCGCCAAGATGGTGGCGCCGTTCGCCGATCCGCAGGTGGCTGGCGTGTGGTGCCGGCAGATCCCACGGCCGGTCTGCCAGCCGGTGATGGCGCGGCGCATCAACGGCTGGCCGGGCTGGGGCGAGGGAGTCACGGTCAAGAAGCTGCCGGCGGACAAGCGGCTGGAGGAGCTGCCGCCGTTCGAGCAGCTGTTCCTGTGTGCGTTCGACAACGTCGCCTCGGTGGTGCGGCGCACGGCCTGGCAGCGCTTCCCGCTCGGGCCGCGGCGGTTCGGCGAGGACATCTACTTTGGCAAACGCGCGATCGCGGCGGGGCTCGGCATCGCCCACCAGGGCGGCGCGGTGGTGATGCACAGCCACGACCGTTCGGCCTGGAGCGAGGGCAAGCGCACGTTCTGCGATCACCGCAACCTGCGCGGCCTGTTCGGGCTGGTCGGCATCCCGACCTACGACGCGGTCAAGAAGGGCATCCCGGATGCGACGCGCGAGCACGTCGACTACGTCAGGAGCCTCGAGCTGCCGGCCGAGGTGGAGGCGCCGGCGATCGCCTGGACGCGCGACTACGTGAAGTGGCAGGTGTGGGGTCAGTACCTCGGTGCCAAGGCCGGGGCCAACCCGGGCGGGCTGAAGGGGCTGTTGCTGCGCTGGCTCGGCAGGCGGCTCGAACGCGGCATCGGCTGAGGTGGTGTGTCGCCTGGCGTCAGGCGCCGTCGGCGAACAGGTCGGCGAGGCAGGCCGCGTCGAGCAGCCGGTCGGTCCACAGTTCGAGCAGCGGCAGCGGCGCGAGCCGGACCTTCTGTTCGGTGGCGATGTCGAGAGGTCCGAAGCGGCGGGCGAGCAGGCGCAGCAGCGTATTGGCGCTGCCTTCCGCCTGGCCCTGGGAGATGCCTTGCGAGATGCCTTGGGAAATGCCCTGGGAGATGCCCTGGGAGATGCCCTTCTGGTAGGTGCGTTGCAGCGTGCTCATGATCGGGTCGTCGTCGTGTTCGAGGATGCGGCAGAAGATCTCGCTCAGCCGGAGGCTCTCGACCTCACCGATGTCGAGAGCATACCAGCCGAAGGCGTCGACGGCGTCGGCGCCGAGCGGCGGCGCGTGCGGCGGCGAATGTACGTGGTCGATGGCGCGCAGCAGGTGCTGCCAGCGCTCGAACGCGCGCGGCACCTCGTCGGGCGGCAGCTGCGGCAGCACCTTCAGGCACAACAACGTGAGCTCGGCGAGCGGCGTCAGGTCGCGCGCGGCGAGCTCGGCTTCGTCGACGGTGGTCAGGTCGTCGACGAACACGCGCTGGTGCGGACTCGCCTGCTGCAGCAGGTCGTGCAGCGGCCCGCCGGGGGGCGGGGCCTGCCGCCGCGGTTCGCCGTGCCGCAGCAGCACCGGCACCACGAACGGCGGCCGGCCGAGCTGCTGCTGCAGCGCGCGCCGCAGGTGGATCGTGTAGCGCAACAGTTGTTGTTCGACCTCGGCGTCGTCGTGGCTCTTGTGCTCGATCAGGATGGCGATCGCGTGGGATTCGCCGGCGAGGTCGAGCTGGGCGGCGAAGCCGGCGTCGGCGAGATGGGGCCGCAGCCGCACGCCGGGGAACCGTTCGCGCAGCGGGGTCAGGGTCGTCCAGTCGATCGCCGCGGTCAGCAGCGGCGGCAGCACCGACTGCAGCCAGCAGGCGGCGTGCTGCGCATGGCGGAAGGTGAACGAGAACAGCCGGTCGTGCGGGGATTGCATGTT
>JAEUHT010000222.1 GCA_016793265.1 Planctomycetota bacterium | reverse complement strand
CGCTTGGCCGACTTCGCCCGCGACGCCGCCGGCAACGAGCTCGGCCTGACCACCAGCGACGATGGCCGCGGCTTCAGCGTGCTCACCGATGGGGATGGCGTCGCCGACCCGGAGCTGGCCGATGCGCAGGTCGACGACCTGGTGCTGTTCATGGCGTCGCTGCCGGCGCCGGCGCGGCGCGGCTCCGCCGATCCGGCGGTCGTGGTGGGCGAGCAGCGGTTCACTTCGATCGGCTGCGCCAAGTGCCACGTGCCGACCCTGCAGGGCAGCGGCGGCGCCGTGGCCCTGTTCTCCGACCTGCTGCTGCACGACGTGATGGGGCCGGGTTATCGCGGCATGGCCGAACCGGGCGCGCCGCCGGGCGCCTTCCGCACGCCGCCGTTGTGGGGCATCGGCGACACCGCGCCATACCTGCACGATGGCCGCGCCGAGGACCTCGACGCGGCGGTGCGCGCGCACGCCGGCGAGGCGCAGGCGAGCAAGCTCGACTACGAAGCGCTGCCGCCGGCCGATCGCCAGGCGCTGCTGAAGTTCCTCGGGGACCTCTAGCTTGGCGAAGCGGACCGCCTGCTGGATGTGGTTGCCGGTGCTCGCGGCGTGCGGACCCCACCCGGAGCCGTCGCTGGCCGCGCCCCGCACCCCACTGCCGGCGCTGGCGCCCGAACTGGTCCCGGCGGCGTTCTCGGTGCGCGAGCGCTGGCCGGACCCGCGCGACATCACGGTGTGGCTCGAACCGGGCACCGCGCCGATCGGCGACGAGGCGTTCACGCGCGCGGTGGAGCGGGCGATGGCGGCGTGGAACGTGCACGACGGCGTGCACCTGCGGCGGGTCGCCGAGGCGGCTGGCGCCGACGTGCAGATCGGCTGGCGGCGCGGCCGGCACGAGCCGTGTGCCCCGTTCGGCCCCGGCGCCGACGTCGCGCACACCGGGCCCTCGGCGCCGGGCACCTTCGTGCACTTCGACCTCGGCCGCAGCTGGAGCGAAGCCGGGCCCGGCCTGCCGTCGGTCTTCCACACCACGCTGCACGAGCTCGGCCACGTGCTCGGCCTCGGCCACGCCGCGGTCGCCGACGCGGTGATGAGCACCGACCTGCAGCGACCCGAAGCGCCGACGCGCCACGACCTGCTCGGCCTGCGCTCGCTCTACGGTGGCGGCGGCGGGACGGACTCGGCGCTCGGCGACGTGGTGCTCGTCGACCACGGCGGCAGCGTGCGCACGAGGCTGTTCGGCATCGCGCCACCGGCGGTCTGCGGCCTGGCCGCGTTCGATTGTGACGGCGACCGCCGCCAGGAGCTGCTGGTCTGGCGCACGGACGTAGGCGGTCACGGGGCGTTGACGATCTACTTCCTCGACGCCGCCGGTCGGCTCACGCACACGCTCGGGCCGTTTCACGGCGCGGTGATGCCGGGCGCCGCCGTCGGCTTTGCGACGATCGGCGGCTGTCGCTACCTGAGCTCGACACCGCCAGGCCCTGTGCCCGGCACCGCCAGCGTGCGCGAGTTCGGCGCCATCGGCATCCCGGCGCTGCCGCGCGAGGCGCCGCCGGCAGATCTCGGGGCGCGGCTCGCCGCCGGGCTCGACGTTGATCTCGATGGCGACGGCACCGGCGACGCCCGCTGGTCGCGCCGCGAACGCTGAGCGGCGTCGCGGCGTCAGGCGAGGTCGAACAGCAGCGCCTCGACGTCGCTTTCGGCTCGCATCGTCAGCGGCCCCGCCGCTTCGCTGCTGGCGCCGTCACCGTGGCGCAGCTGCGCGCCGCCGCAGGTCAACGTGCCGCGGATGAGCTGCAGCCAGAGGCCGCGGCCGGGCGCGTTCGTCGCCGTGTGCACGTCCCCCGCGCGCAGCCGCAGCCGGTGCACGATCGCGTCCTGGTGGATCACGGCGCTGCCGTCGCGGCCGTCCGGCGAGATGACGACGACGTCCTGGCGCTCCGCGTGTTCGGGCGCCGGCTGCCATTCGGTGTAGCCCGGCACGAGGCCACGCCGCGCCGGGTGGATCCAGATCTGCAGCAGGTGCAGGTCCGCGCGCGGGTCCGGGTTGAACTCGCTGTGCAGCACGCCGGTGCCGGCGCTCATCAGCTGGATCATGCCGGGGCGCAGCACGCGGCCGTTGCCCATGCTGTCCTTGTGCTCGATGGCGCCGGCGATCACGTAGGTGAAGATCTCCATGTCGCGGTGCGGGTGCATGCCGAAGCCCTTGCCGGCCGCGACGTGGTCCTCGTTGATGACGCGCAGCGAGCGGAAGCCCATGTGCGCGGGGTCGTGGTAGTCGGCGAAGCTGAAGCTGTGCCAGGTGTCGAGCCAGCCGTGGTCGGCATGGCCCCGTTCGTTCGCGCGGCGGATGGTGATGGACATCGAGGCCCCTTGTTGCAGCAGCGGCCGGCGGAATACAAGCCGGTCAGCTGGCGCCGGGCTTGGGGGCGCAGGCGATCAGCGCGTCGAGCATCGGGTTCTCGGGGGCGTGCCGCCGCCACGCCATCACCACCGGGAAGGTCACGCGCGGGTTGCCCCACGGATAGGCGGCGAGGCGGCGGCCGCGCGGGCCGTCGGCCTCGAGGCTCGGCACCAGCGACCAGCCGAGCCCGGACTCGACGTAACCGAGCATGGTGTCGGCGGTGTCGAGGTTGATGACCTGGGTCGGCGAGAAGCCGGCGCCGGCGAGCGCCTGCATCTGCAGCGCATGCGCCCGCGTGCCGGCCTGGTAGGCGAGGAACGGCACGTCGGTGAGCTCCTGCAGGCGCGGTGGGCGGCGGCGCTGGCCGGCGAGCTCGCGCGGCACGACGAGGCAGGCGTGCACGATCGCCACCGGCTGCGTGGCGATGTCGTCCGGCACCTCGGGCAGGTAGGCCACCAACACGTCGGCGCGGCCGTTGCGCAAGGGGGCGACGTCGACGTGGATGAGCTCCTGCAGCTCGAGCCGAACGTGCGGCCGGCGCCGGCGCAGCGCCAGCAGCCACGGTGGCAGCAGTTGCCGGATCAGCAGCGACTCGGCCTGGATCGACAACGTGCCGTCGAATTCGCCGGTGCGCAGCGCGCGCACCACCGCCGGCAGGTCGCGCAGGAACGGGCCGACCAGCGAGAGCAGGTGGGCGCCCGCAGCCGTCGGCCGCATCTGGTCCTTGCCGACCCGCTCCAGCAGCTGCATGCCGACCTCGGCCTCGAGCTTCTTCACCTGCTGGTGCAGCGCCGGCTGCGTGATCGGGTAATCGGCGGCGCGGGCGGCGCGGGCGTAACCACCCTGGGTGGCGACGAGGTGGAAGCCGGCCAGGCGGTTGAGGTCGATCATGAAGGACAGCTTAACGGTGCCACAAGCGAGAGTTGCTCCGGATGAACGAGGGCGCAGGCGATACTGCCGCCGTGAACATGCAAGACACCGACCTGGAGCGGCCGCCCGTGCGCCGGCAGAAGGACCCACTGCCGGCCCTGCTCGTGGCCCAGTTCTTCGGCGCCTTCAACGACAACGCCTTCAAGATGATCGTCGTGCTGCTGGCGATGCGCGCGGTCGCAGCCGGCGACGAAGCGGGCGCTCAGTACGTGGCGACGGTGGCGTTCGTGGTGTTCACGCTGCCGCTGCTGCTCGGCTCGCTGCCGGCCATGCTGCTCGGCGACCGCGTCGGCAAGCGCGACCTGATCGTCTGGACCAAGGCCGCCGAGGTGCTGCTGATGGCGGGCGGCGCGCTGGCGCTGTGGTGGCAGCCGACGGGGGCGCTCGGCTTCGTCGTGCTCGCCGGCATGGGCCTGCAGAGCGCCCTGTTCGCGCCGGGCAAGTACGGCATCCTGCCCGAGCTGCTGCCGCACGAACGCCTGACCGCGGCCAACGGCCGGCTCGAAGCGGCGAGCTTCCTCGCCATCATCCTCGGCACCGTCAGCGGCGGCCTGCTGCTCGACCTCGCCGGGCCACGGCCGTGGCTGGCTGGCCTGGTGCTGACGGGGCTCGCGGTCGCCGGCTTCGCCGCCTCGCTGCTGTTGCCGCCGGTGCGGGCCAGCGGCGTCGGCGAACGCTTCGCGGGCGCCTTCGGCGGCGCCTGGCGGACGCTGCGCGGCGATCGCCGGCTGTGGCTGGCGGCGCTCGGTCAGGTCGCCTTCTGGGGGCTCGCCAGCCTGCTCGGCCAGGACGTGCTCGTCTACGGCAAGCAGGTGCTCGGCTTCTCCGACACCTACGCCGGGGCGCCGTACGCCCTGTTCGCGATCGGTGTCGGCGCCGGTTCGCTGCTCGCCGGTCGCATCGCCAAGGGCCGCGTCGAGACCGGCCTGATCCCGCTCGGCGCCATCGGCCTCGCCGTCAACACCCTGCTGATGGGCGCGCTCGTGCCGGGGCGCCTTGGCACCTTCGCCCTGATGACGGGGCTCGGCGTCGCCAGCGGCTTCGTGGTCGTGCCGCTCAACGCGCTGGTGCAGTGGCGGGCCCCGGCGCAGCGCCGCGGCGCCATCATCGCGCTCGTCAACCTGCTGGCGTTCGGCGGCATCCTGGCCGGCAACCTCGGCTGCCTCGGCCTCGCGCGGCTCGGCGCCGACAGCGCCACGATCCTGATCGTCGCCGCGGCGCTCACCTTCGCCGCGACCCTGTGGGCGATCTGGCTGCTGCCGATCGCGCTGCTGCGCCTCTGCGTGGTGCTGCTGACCAACTCACTCTACCGGCTGCGCGTGGTCGACGCCGGCAACGTGCCGGTGCAGGGTGGGGCTCTCCTGGTGCCCAACCACGTCTCGTTCCTCGACGCGCTGTTCCTGGTCGCCGCCATCGACCGGCCGGTGCGCTTCGTGATGGACCAGTACTGGTACGACCGCCCGCTGCTGCGGCCGATCCTGCGCGCCGCCGGCGTCATCCCGATCGCGGCGACCGGCGGCCCGCGCGCCGTGTTGGCGGCGCTGCGCGAGGCCGGCAAGGCGCTCGACGAAGGCCACCTGGTCTGCCTGTTCGCCGAAGGCGAGATCAGCCGCATGGGCAGCACGCTGCCGTTCCGCCGCGGCTTCCAGCGCATCGTCAAGGGCCGCCCTGTGCCGGTGGTGCCGGTGCACCTCGACCGAGTCTATGGCACGCTCGGCAGCGCCCGGCAGGGGCGGGTGCAGTGGTGGCCGACGCGGGTGCCGTGCCCGGTGACGGTGTCGTTCGGCCGCGGCCTCGCCAACACCGCCGCGCCGGCCGACGTGCGCCTCGCCGTCGAAGCGCTCGCCGAACACGCCTTCCGCCAGCGCGCCGCCGAACTGCCGCCGCTGCACGCCGCCTTCGTACGCCGCGTGCGCCGCGCGCCGTGGCGGCCGTGCCTCGCCGACAGCCAGGGGCAGCGCCGGTCGCGGTTGGCGACCCTGGCCTCGGCGATCGTGCTGGCGCGCCGGCTCGACGCGCACCATCGTGGTCGTTCGCGCGTCGGCGTGATGCTGCCGCCGTCGATCGGCGGCGCCCTGGTCGCGTTCGCGGCGAGCCTCGGCGGCCGCGCCTCGGTGCCGCTCAACTTCACGATCGGCAGCGCCGCGCTGTCGTCGATGGTGCAGCAGGCGGGGCTGTCGTGCATCGTCACCTCGCGCGCCTTCGTCGAGCGGCTGCGGCTCGAATTGCCGGTCGGCGTCACCGCGCTCTACGTCGAGGACCTGCTCGCCGGCGTCTCGCGCGGCGAACGCTGTGCGGCGCTGCTGCGCGCGCTGCTGTGGCCGGTCGGCGCCCTCGAACGCGCTTGCGGCGCCAGCGCGCGCGTGCGCAACGACGACGTCGCCGTCGTGCTGTTCTCCAGCGGCAGCACCGGCGAACCGAAGGGCGTCGAGCTCACGCACGAGAACGTGCACGCCAACTGCGACGCGGTGGCGCAGCTGATCCCGCTCGATCACCACGACCGGCTCGTCGGCGTGCTGCCGCTGTTCCACTCGTTCGGCAACCTGGCGTTGTGGTACGCGGTGCAGCAGGGCGCCGGCATCTGCTTCCACCCGAGCCCGCTCGACGCCGCCGCCGTCGGCGACCTCGTCGTACGCCACCGCGCCACGATCCTGGTGGCGACGCCGACGTTCCTGCAGCTCTACCTGCGCCGCTGCGAACCCGGCCAGCTCGGCTCGTTGCGCGTGGTGCTGACCGGCGCCGAGAAGCTGACCGACGAGCTCGCCGCCGCCTTCGCCGACCGCTTCGGCATCCGCCCGATCCAGGGTTATGGCGCCACCGAGTGCGCGCCCGTCATCGCCGTCAGCACGCCCGGCTTCCGCGCGCCGGGCTTCTACCAGGCCGGGTCGCGCCGCGGCGCCGTCGGCCGGCCGCTGCCCGGGGTGCGCGTGCGCATCGTCGATGCCGAGACCCGTGCGGAGCTGCCGCCCGGCCGCCCGGGGCTCGTGCTCGTGCGCGGCGCCAACGTCATGCGCGGCTACCTCGGCCGCGAAGACCTCACCGCCGCGGCGATGCACGACGGCTACTACGTCACCGGCGACCTCGGCCGGCTCGACGAGGACGGCTTCCTGTTCCTGACCGACCGGCTGTCGCGCTTCTCCAAGATCGGCGGCGAGATGGTGCCGCACGGCGTCGTCGAGGAGCACCTGCAGGCGTGTGCAGCGCGCAGCGAACGTGCGTTCGCGGTCTGCGGCGTGCCCGATGCCAAGAAGGGCGAACGGCTGATGGTGCTGACGACGCTGCCGGCCGACGCGGTCGCGGCGGTCGTGCGCCAGCTCGCCGGCCGTGGTCTGCCGCCGCTGTTCGTGCCGCGCGCGGAGCAGTTCGTGACGGTCGCGGCGCTGCCGATGCTCGGCACCGGCAAGCTCGACCTGCGCGCAGTCAAGGAACGTTGCCTCGCGGCCGCGGCGGCCGGCGGCTGATCTGGCCCGGCGGCCGTGGAACGGGGTTGGCGATCGGCTCCGGCCGGCCTAGCCTGCCGCCCCTTCTCCGAGCCACCCCATGATGTACCCGCCCGAACTGCTGGTGCCGATGCGCGAGGAACTGACCTCCGCCGGCTTCTCCGAGCTGACCACGCCCGACCAGGTCGACCAGTGGGTCGCCGACAAGGCCTCGGGCCTGCTCGTGATCAACTCGGTCTGCGGCTGCGCCGCCGGCATGGCGCGCCCGGGCGTGCGCATGGCGATCCAGCACCCGACGCGCCCGGCCCGGCTGGCGACCGTGTTCGCCGGCCAGGATCGTGACGCCACCAGCAAGGCGCGCAGCCACTTCGCGCACATCGCGCCGTCGAGCCCGTCGGTGGCGCTGTTCAAGGACGGCGTCGTGGTCGACTTCCTGCCGCGCTACCGCATCGAGGGGCGCACCGCCGAGCAGGTCGCGCAGGATCTGATGGCCATGTTCGACCAGCACCTCGGCGCATGACGCGCCTGTTGATCCTGCCCGGCTCGACACGCACCGGCGCGTTCTCGAAGCAGCTCGCGGCAGCGGCGGCCCAGCTGGCGGCGGGCGTGGCGTCGCAAGTGACGACGCTCGACCTGCGCGACTACGGCATGCCGCTCTACGACGGCGACCTCGAAGCCGCGACCGGCCTGCCCGAAGGCGCCGTGAGGCTGCGATCCGTGCTGCAGGCGCACGACACGCTGCTGTTCGTCACGCCCGAGTACAACGCCTCGATCCCGGCCGTGCTCAAGAACACGCTCGACTGGCTGTCGCGGCCCAACCCGGCCGAGCCCGGCGTATCGGTCTTTCGCGGCAAGGTGGCGGCGCTGCTGGCGAGCTCGCCCGGCGCGCTCGGCGGCCTGCGGGCGCTCGAGCACCTGCGCCAGGTCCTGCGCAACCTCGGCCTCTTGGTGCTGACCGAGCAGTTTGCGCTCGGCCACGCCGGCTCGGCGTTCGCACCGGACGGCTCGCTGGTCGACGGCAAGCAGGCGGCCACCGTCCGCGGCGTCGTCGAGCGGCTGCTGAAGGTCGCGGCGGCGCTGGCCGGTTGAGTCAACCACCCGATGCCATCGGGCGATCCTGGTGGAGCCAGCGGCGCGGCTTCAGGTTATTCTTGACCAAGACGAAACTTGGATCTAGTCTAACGTCGCCATGAGCCCGGCCCGAACCGACCACGTGCAGATCGCCGCGCGCCTCGAGCACGCCGGCCTGCGCCCCTCGGCGCAGCGGGTCGCGATCGCCTCGTACGTGCTGGCGACCGAGGACCACCCGTCCGCCGACGAGGTCTGGAATCGTGTGCGGGTCGACTTCCCGATGGTGTCGCGCGCGACCGTCTACAACACCCTGCTGGCGTTCCGCGACGCCGGCCTGCTGCGCCAGCTCGTACTGGCCGAGGGCTGTGTGGTCTACGACCCCAAGACCGAGCCGCACCACCACTTCGTCGACGACGACACCGGCGCCATCCACGACATCCCGTGGTCGGCGATCGCCGTCGGCAAGCTCGACGCGCTCGAGGGCATCGACGTACGGGAGTACATGGTGGTGGTGCGTGGCCGCGCGCAGTCGGCCGCTGCCACCAAGAGCCGAGCCAAGGTCAAGGCCAAGAAGGCCTGAGCCCGCCGAAGCCAGCGCGGGCCGCTGTCTGCCGCAAACCTAGACAAGATCCAACACAACACAGCATCCAATAACTGCAGGACAACGAGAACCTGATCATGATGACCGTCGGCCAGTCCTTCCCCTCCTTCCGTCTCCCCGCTGCCGTCTCGCTCGAGCCCGGCCAGCAGTTCGCCGCGATCGGCAACGACAGTTACCCCGGCAAGTGGCTGGTGGTGTTCGCGTGGCCGCTCGACTTCACCTTCGTCTGTCCGACCGAGATCGCCGAGTTCGGGCGCCGCCACGGCGACTTCGCCGACCGCGACGCGCAGCTGCTCGGTCTGTCGTGCGACAGCGAGTTCGTGCACCTGGCCTGGCGCCAGCACCACGCCGACCTGAAGCAGCTGCCGTTCCCGATGCTCGCCGACAAGAAGCGCGAGCTGTGCCAGGCGCTCGGCATCCTGCACCCGCTGGAGGGCATCCCGCTGCGCGCGACCTTCGTCGTCGACCCGCAGGGCCTCATCCGCTTCGCCTCCGTGCACGACCTCGACGTCGGCCGCAACGTCGACGAGGTGCTGCGCACGCTCGATGCGTTGCAGACCGGCGAGCTGTGCCCGTGCAACTGGAAGAAGGGCGAGAAGACCCTGGAGGCGAAGTGATGGATCCGATCCAGCAACTGGTCGCCGGTCTGCCCGACACGGCGAAGGACATCCGGCTGAACCTCGGCACCGTGCTGCAGCAGGGCACGCTGTCACCGGCCCAACGCCACGGCGTGGCGCTGGCGGTGGCGTGGGCCGCGCGTTCGCCGGCGCTGGCGGCGGCGATCACCGCCGCGGCCGGCGAGCA
>JAEUHT010000203.1 GCA_016793265.1 Planctomycetota bacterium | reverse complement strand
CAGCTACAAGATCGAAGGCCTCGGCATCAGCCTGTTCGAGCGCATCGACAGCCAGGATCAGACCGCCATCATCGGCCTGCCGCTGCTGCGCCTCGGCTGCGAACTGCGCCGGCTCGGCCTGCGGCTGCCGTGAGCCGCCCGGGTCGCAGCTAGTCTGCAGCGTCGAGCACGAACACCTCGAACCACGCCCACACCCGCGCCAGCACTTCGCGGCCGCGGTTCTTCACGCGGGTGCCGAGCGAATAGTCCACCTGCGCCGCGGCGACGACGCCGTGGGCGTCGAGGCCGCAGTGGCGGGCCAGGAACACCGCCCGCGGCAGGTGGAAGTCGTTGCTGACGACCAGCAGCGAACGAAAGCCCAAGGCCCGGCATCGCCGCATGGTGTCGAGCGTGCGCAGCCCTTCGCCATCGTCGCGCATCGCCGCCGCCGGCACGCCGCGGGCGGCCAGCCAACGCCGCATGGCCAGGACCTCGTCGACCTCGACCCCACCACCGCCGAGGCCGCTCAGCACGATCTGCGGCGCCGCGCCGCCCCGCCACAGCTCCAGCGCCGCCTGCAGCCGGTCGCCGAGCAGGTGGTACGGCGTGCCGTCGGGGTGGATACGAGCGCCGGGAACGACGATGGCATCGACGCGCGGCGCCGCCGCCGCCGACACGATCCAGCCGCCTCCGCTCAGCACCACGTGCCAATGCATGGCCGCCGCCAGCACGAGCGGCACCAGCAGCACGAGGCAGCAACGGCGCCAGCGGCGCCCGCGCCGGATCGCCCGGACCTCCGGCGAAGCGCTCGCAGCAGACGGTGAATTCACGACGGAGCCCCCTCCAGGGCCGCGGCGCAGTTGACCAATTCGCCGCGATCGCGACAATCCTCGCCCCTCGATGCCGGCGGCAATCCACCGTCAGGCGGGGGCAACGCCCCCCGAACCGAGTCCGCATGGCCCAGAACATCCGCAACGTCGCCATCATCGCCCACGTCGACCACGGCAAGACCACGCTCGTCGACGGCCTGCTCCGCCAGACCGGCACCTTCCGCTCCAACCAGGCGGTCGGGGAGTGCGTGATGGACAGCAACGAGCTCGAGAAGGAGCGCGGCATCACGATCCTGGCCAAGAACACGGTCGTCGAATACCAGGGCACCCGCATCAACATCATCGACACGCCGGGCCACGCCGACTTCGGCGGCGAGGTCGAGCGGGTGCTGTCGATGGCCGACGGCGTGCTGCTGCTGGTCGACGCCGCCGAAGGGCCGATGCCGCAGACGCGCTTCGTGCTGCAGAAGGCGTTCAGCCACCACCTGAAGCCGATCGTCGTCGTCAACAAGATCGACAAGCCCGACGCGCGGCCGCAGGAGGTCGTCAACGAGGTCTTCGACCTGTTCATCGACCTCGACGCCGACGAGCAGGCGCTCGAGTTCCCGGTGTTCTACGGCTCCGGCCGCCAGGGCTGGATGACCTCGGACCTCGCTGCCGCGCGCCAGGGCGGCGAGGGCAAGAACCTGCAGTCGCTGTTCGACGCCATCGTCGGCCACATCCCGGCGCCGAAGGACGACCCCGCATCGCCGCTGCAGTTCCGCGTCACCACGCTCGACTGGAGCGACTACGTCGGCCGCATCGCCATCGGCCGCGTGCACCGTGGCCGCATGCGGCCGAACGAGCGCGTCGTGCACCTGTCGCGCACCGGCTCGCAGAAGGAGGTCAACGTGCGCGGCGTCTACCGCTTCGTCGGTCTCGGCCGCGAGGAGACCACGGCGGTCGACGCCGGCGACCTCTGCGGCGTGTATGGCATCGAGAACATCGAGATCGGCGACACGCTGGCGGCCGTCGAGCACCCCGAGGCGATGCCGGTGATCGCCATCGACGAGCCGACGATGACCATCGTCATGCGCGTCAACGACTCGCCGTTCGCCGGCAAGGACGGCGGCAAGTTCATGACCTCGCGCCACCTGCGCGACCGCCTCGACAAGGAGCTGCGCGTCAACGTCGCCCTGCGTGTCGAACCGGGCGACGGCGCCGACAGCTTCAAGCTGTCCGGCCGCGGCGTCATGCACCTCGGCTTCCTGCTCGAGACGATGCGCCGCGAGGGCTACGAGTTCGCGGTGCAGAAGCCCCAGGTGCTGTTCAAGGACGTCGACGGCGAGAAGCACGAGCCGATCGAGTACCTGACCGTCGACGCGCCCGCCGACAACTGTGGCAAGGTGATCGAGATCCTCGGCACCCGCCGCGCCGAGCTGCTGAAGATGGACCGCAAGGGCACCTTCACGCGGCTCGAGTTCACGGTGCCGGCGCGCGGCCTGATCGGCGTGCGCAGCCGCCTGCTCAACGCCACCGCCGGTCAGGCGACGATGCACCACGTCTTCCACGGCTACGGGCCGTTCCGCGGCACGATCGAAGAACGCACCGCCGGCGTCTTGGTGTCGATGGCGCAGGGCCAGGCGACGTTCTACGCGCTCGACGGGCTGCGCGACCGCGGCTCGTTCTTCGTGCCCGAAGGCGGCGAGATCTACGAGGGCATGCTGGTCGGCGAGCACTGCAAGGACAACGACCTCGTCGTCAACGTGGTGCGCGAGAAGAAGGCGACCAACGTGCGCAGCTCGACCAAGGAGACCTTCGTCAAGCTGCCACCACCACGCTCGTTCAACGTCGAGGACGCGCTCGAGTACGTCGGCGATGACGAGCTGGTCGAGATCACGGCCAAGTCGGTCCGGCTGCGCAAGTTCTTCCTCAAGGAGACCGACCGCAAGCGCAACGAGCGCCGCGGCGAGACGGTCTGAGCCAACCGCGGGATCGACGCCGCCGCCCCCGCGGCGGCGCCCAGGCCGCGCGGTCAGGGTTCGACGTACCAGATCACGACGTCGTTGAGCGCCTTGGCCGTGGCCTCGGCCAGCTCGAACGAGAACGCGCCACCACCCGCCGCGAGCGGCGTGGTGCGCAGCGTCTCGATGCGGTTGCCAGCGCGATCGAACAGGCCGATGCTGAGCATCGCCTTGCCGAACAACGGGTGCGCCGCTGCGAGCTGATACGGCGCCACCGTCAGCCGCTTCTGCTGCACGAGCCGGCACTGCCAGCCCTTCGCCACCGGCTCCCCCTTCTTGCCGGCACCGCTCAGGTGGACCTCGGTCGCCCCGCCGGTCAGCGGGCCGTAGGTCCACGGCACCTCGCGGTTGTTGGGGTCGAACGTCGAAGAACTGCCACACGCCGCCACGGCGAGCAGCAGCGGCAGCCCGGCGCATCGGCGGGCAGGATTCGAACGGCGGCGCATGCCGCGGACGATCCAGAACCGGCCCCGGGAAAACAAGCCGCCACCTTCGCCCCCGCGATGCTCCCGACCCCGGACGAACGGTTGGCCCTCGGCGCCCTCACGGCGTAGGTTTGCGGCCCCACCACCATGGCCGCCGAAGACGCCCAACGTGACGCCCGCCGCCGCTCCTTGCGCGCGCTGGCCAAGGAGCTGGGCCACGAATTCGACGACCTCGACCTGCTCGACCGCGCGCTGACGCACGCCTCGATGGGCAACGAGGGCAAGAAGAGCTACGAGCGGCTGGAGTTCCTCGGCGACGCCTTCCTGAACTTCGCCGTCGCCGACGTGCTGTTCCGCGCCGACACCGAGGTCGCCGAGGGCCAGCTCACCGAGACGCGCGCACGCATCGTCAGCCGGCCGCCGCTCGCCGAAGCCGCCCGCCGGCTCGATCTGCAGACGCACCTGGTCTCCGGCAAGGGCCTGCGCGAGAGCGAACGCGGCAGCGCGCGCATCCTCGCCGACCTCGTCGAAGCCGTGCTCGGCGCCATCCTCATCGACGGCGGCGTCACCGCCGCGCGCGCCTTCGTGCGGCGCCACGTGCTGCCCAAGGACGACCTCGCCACGCCGGCCACCGCGGAGAAGGACAGCAAGACGGCGCTCTTGCACCACTGCCAGCACCACAAGCTCGGCCAGCCGCGCTACGAGCTGGTCGATACGATCGGCCTGCAGCACGAGCAGGAGTTTGTGGTGCGGGCGAAGCTCGCCGATGGCAGGAGCGAGACCGGCTCGGCGCGCACGAAGCGCGCGGCGGAGAAGCTGGCCGCGGCGAAGCTGCTGGCGGCGTTGCGCGGGTGAGCGGGCAGGGACGCACGGCCCTGCCACTCCCGGTGGACCGATGTGGTACGACGGCATCCCACAGGCAGCTACTTGCGCCCGGCCGCAGCCTCGGCCGCGCGGTTCTCGTAGAGCCACACATAACTCTCCCGTTTCGTCCCGGGCGCCAGCGGCTCGAGTTCATCCTGCAACGCCTGCTGCTGCTTGCCTAGCGCGCGGAACTCGGCGCTCTTCGCCTCGAACAGCTGTTCGCGCTTCTTCTCGGCGGCTTGCTCGTCGAGGTCCTTCACGGCGTCCTCGATGGACTTCGACAGCGCGTCCAACTTCAGCTCGAGAGCTGCGATCGCCGCCTCCAGCTCGGCGGCGCGCCGCTGCTGCGCGTCGGTCAGCGCGACGGGCTTCGGCGTCAAGAACGAGTAGCCGCCGACGATCATGTCGAGATCGCCGTCGCCGTCGTGATCACCAAAGTCCATGTAGATGGCGGAGTCGGGCCGCGTCGGCTCCACCGCGCCCTTCTTGCTCCGCTCGAGCAGCGTGATCGGCGCGCCGAACTCGGCCGCCGCGTGCTCGCCGGTGTCGAGGTACACGACGACACCGCCACCATCCCCTGCTCCCGTGTACGGATCGCCCATGCTGCTGCAGGCGAGGTCCATCCTGCCGTCGCGGTTCCAGTCGACGGGCCGTAGCGTCGCGACCGTGCCGGCCACGTCGATCGGCTTGCCATCGGCGAGCAGGCGCTCGTTGGTCGTCGCGAACGCGGGCTTCTGCCTGGTTCCCTCATTGCGTCGCACGTAGATGCCGCCACCGCAGTAGTCACCGAGCAGCAAGTCGAGATCGCCGTCGCCGTCGAGGTCGAACGCGATCGCCGACGTCAGGTGGCCTTCACCTTCGTGGCCCTTCGCGTCGTGGCGCTTCGTCGTGTCCCAGGTCTTGGTGTCCAAGTTCCAGAACCGGTTCAGCACGATGCGATTGCCCTCGCGATCGAGGATCTGCTCCAGCTGGCCCCACCCCTTGTCGGTGCCACGCACGAGGCGCGGCGAACCGTCGAAGGTGCCGGCGACGATGTCGAGCCTGCCGTCGGCGTCGAAGTCCACGAACTGTGGACTCATGCCGGTGCATCACCAGTTGTGCAGGTTGACAGGTTCGCCGTCGGCGCCGTTCACCTCGGTTTCCTTGCCGAACGTCGCGATCGCGGCGGCGGTGCGGTGCGCGACCGTCAATCGACCGTCCAGGCCGCCGACGACGATGTCGGCGCGGCCGTCACCGTCGAGGTCGTGGTAGACCGGCGACGGGAAGTGGCGCGCCTCGCCAAGCAGCGCCTCGCCTGCTCGCAGGCGAACGGGCGACGCGAAAGTCGGGGACTGCGCCACCGCGGCAGCGGCGGCGAGCAACAGGATGGGCAGGGCGATGGCGTTCATGCGAAGGGTGCGCGCGCGGACGGGTCGCGCAGTCTACTGGCAGCCGGTCGCGGCCGGGGTTACCAAGCGTGGCTGGGTGGACCGGCTCGGCGCGCACGAAGCGCGCGGCGGAGAAGCTGGCGACGCTGCGCGGGTGAGCGGGCAGGGCGGTTGCATCGTCCCATCAACCACCCCACCATGCGCCCATGACGACGATCACACTGTTGGGCACGGGCCTGCTCGGCTCGGGCATGGTCGAGAACCTGCTGCAGAAGGGCCACCGCGTGCAGGTGTGGAATCGTTCGGCCGAGAAGCTCGCCCCGCTCGTGCAGAAGGGCGCGATCCAAGCGGCGAGCCCCGCCGAGGCGGTTCGTGGCGCCGAGCGTGTGCACCTCGTGCTCGCCGAGGACAACGCCGTCGACGCCGTGATCGAGTCGCTGCGCCCCGGCCTCGCCCAGGGTGTGCCGATCTACGACCACAGCACCAACCACCCGCAGCGCACCAAGGCCCGCGCCACCACGCTGCGCCAGGCCGGCATTCGCTATGTGCCGGCGCCGGTGTTCATGTCGCCGCAGAACGCGCGCGAAGCCAGCGGCCTGATGCTGCTCGGAGCCCCGCAGGACGAGGCCCAGGCCCACGAGGCGTGGCTCGCGCCGATGACCGGCAAGGTGTTCTACGTCGGCGAGCGCCTCGACCTGGCCGCGGTTTACAAGCTCGCCGGCAATTCCCTGTTCTTCGCCATGGCCGCGGCCATGAGCGACGTGCTGGCCATGGGCCGCAACAGCGGCGTCGCCACCGACGACATGCTGGCGCTGTTCTCGGTGTTCAAGCCCGGCGGCGCCTTGCCGTTGCTCGGCCGCCGCGTCGCCGATGCCGAGACCAACGCCGCGAGCTTCGAGCTGCAGATGGCGCGCAAGGACGCGCGGCTGATGCTCGAGACCGCGGGCCAGGAGAAGCTGCACGTGCTGCCGGCGATCGCCGCGGCCATGGACCGCGCCATCGCCGCCGGCCACGCCAAGGCCGACTACACCGCCTTCACGCGCGCGTGAGCGGGGCGCCGCCACGGCGCGAGAGGGCGTGTACGAGCCAGCCGAGCGCCAGCACCACGAGGCCGGCCAGCGATGCGGTGCCGTTGCTGACGATCGCGCCGAGACAGATGGTCGCGGCGGCGAGCGTGAAGGCGACCGCGATCAGGTTGCTGCGGCCGTCGGCGAGCCGCAGCGCGGCGATGCCGGCGAGCGCGTAGAAGATCCAGTCGACGAAGACGACCCCGTCGAGCAGGAAGCCGAGCACTTCGCTCGCCTTGCCACCGTAGGCGAAGTACAGCGCCAGCAGCAGCAGCACGCCCTGGCCACCTTGCACCACGACCGCGAGCACCGGCGTGCCGGTGCCCTCGTTCAAGGCGCCGAGCCGGCGCGGGAACAGCCCCTGCTGGCTCATCGCGTGCAGCACGTACGGAGGCGCCAGGCAGATCGTATTGACGATGCCGAAGGCGGAGATCGTGATCATCGCCGCCAGCACGCGCGCGGCGGCGTCGCCGTGGCCGAAGGCGCTGAGCCCGGCGCGCGCGGCGTCGGCGCCGATCGTCGACGACGCGGCGGCGCCGGCGAAGCCGAGCAGGCGCAAGAAGGCGAGGTTTACCGTCAGGTAGGCGACGACGACGACGGCGACCCCGCCGAGGATGCCGAGCGGCACGTCGCGCCGCGGGTTCCGGGCAGCGCCGCCGACGAAGGCGCCCTGCTGCCAGCCGCCGCAGGCGAACATCACCGGCAACATCGCCGCCGCCATCGCCGGAAACCAGCCGCGGGGTGGCTCTGCCGCGCGCGGCGGCGGCGCCGCGGCGCTGGTGCCGGCGAACAGCGCCAGCAGCACGAGGGCCAGGATGGCAAGGAGCTTGGTGATCGTCAGCACGTTCTGCACGCGGCTGCCGGCGCGCAGGCCGAGCGCGTTGATCGTCGTGCAGGCGGCGATGGCCAGCACCGCGAGCAGCACCTTGGTGCCGTCGGCGAAGCTGCGGGCGCCGTGCAGGGCGACGTCGAGGTTGTCGGCGAAGACGATGCCGATGACGCCGAGCGCGCCGGCCTGGATCACCAACCAGTTGGCCCAGCCATAGAGGAAGGCCGGCAGCGGCCCGAGCTGCCGCGCGATCCAGACGAAGGTGCCGCCGTGGCCGGGCAGCGCGCGGGCGAGCCGGGCGAAGACGAGCGCGCCGAGCCCGGCGACGAGGCCGCCGAGCGACCATGCCACGATCACCTGCGTCTCGTCGTCCACGGCGGCGGCGACCTTGGCCGGCGTGAAGAAGATGCCGACGCCGATGATGCCGCCGATGACGACGCAGCCGATGTCGAACGCGGACAGGCCCTGACGCTGCATGCTGCGCATGCTCGGCGGCGGGTGGCCGTTCGCCAAGCGCCGCCTCGTCCGCTCGCCCCTCGCGGGCCATGGCGGCGGAACCCATCGAGTTCCCCGGCGGCGAGGCCGGCCACCTGGCCGCGCTGCCGATCACGACTTGGGCGGGGATCCGGGCCAGCGGGCAGCGCACACCCCACCAACCTCGCGTTCGGCGTCGGCTGGGGCCGCCGCCGGCTGGCGCGCGAGCAGGCGATCGGTACTCTGCCCCGCCCCCTTGGCCCGCTCCCCCACCGACAAGCTGATCGACGCGTTCGCGCGCCTGCCGGTCACGCAGAACCTCGGCAACCTGCTCGGCCACGGCGCCAAGTGCAAGGCCGGCGGCCTGTGGGGTGCGTCGGCGGCGCTGCTGCTGGCGGCGCTGCGGCCGCGACACGATGGCACCATGCTGCTGCTGACCGCCGACGACGTCGACAGCCTGCTGCTGCAGACCGACCTGGCCGCGTTCGGCGTCGAGGCGCTGGTGTTGCCGCGCGAGGAGCACGACGACGACGGCCAGCCCGACGCCAGCACGCGCAGCGAACGGCAGCGGGTGATGCAGCGGTTCGGCGACGGCAAGACGCCACTGTGTGCGAGCCTCGAAGCGCTGCTGCAGCCGGTGGCGACGCCGAAGAGCCTGCGCCGGTCGCAGCTCGAACTGCAGCAGGGCCAGCAGCTCGACCGCGCCCAGGTGCTGCAGCGCGCCCAGGCGGCCGGGCTGCGCAGCGTGCCGCTCGTGCTGGCGCCCGGCGAGTGCAGCGTGCGCGGCGACGTCGTCGACCTGTTCCCGATGGCGGCCGAGCAGGCGCTGCGGCTCGAGTTCTTCGACCGCACGCTGGAGTCGATCCGCAGCTTCGACCCGGCGACGCAGCGCACCACCTTCGTGCACGAGCACTTCGTTCTGGCGCTGGCGAACGAGGAGACCGCCGAGGCCGGCCCGGTCGTCAAGCACCTGACGCCGTCGCGCACGCTGGTCGTCGCCTACGAGCCGCTGCGGCTCGAAGAACGCACGGCTCGCCTGCTGACGTTCGATTCCGGCCTGCGGGCGCCGCTCGCGCTGCTGCAGGACACGCTGCACCCGTGCGCGCGCCTCGACGTGTCGTCGTTGCCGAGCCACGACCACGACTTCAAGGTGCTGTCGGCCGGCAGCGCCGCCGGCAGCGGCGAGGCCGACCCCACAGGCCGCCTGCGCAGCGTGCGCGGCGTGCAGGGCCAGGTGCTGCTGTTCTGCCGCAGCGAGGACGAACGCGAGCGCCTGCGCGAGATCTTCGCCCACAAACAGGTCGACCTGCAGCAGGAGCGCGTCGAGCTGCTGCCGGGCGCGATCAGCCGCGGCTTCCGCATGCCCGACCTGCAGACCACGGCGCTGTCGAACATCGAGTTCGCCGGCGTGCCGCAGCAGGCGCGCGTGCGCGAACGTGCGGTGGTGCCGAGCCGCGCCATCCAGAGCTTCTTCGAGCTCGGCCCGGGCGACCTCGTCGTGCACGCCGTGCACGGCGTCGCCCGCTTCGAGGGCACCGAGCTCGTGCACCGTGGCGAAGGCACCGAAGAGCACCTGCGGCTGTGTTTCCAGGACGAGGTCAAGCTGCTGGTGCCGGCCAGCAAGATCCACCTGGTGCAGAAGTACGTCGGCAGCGGCAGCCACCGCGGCGCCGCCATGCTCGACAAGCTCGGCGGCAAGGGCTTCCAGAAGCGCAAGGAACAGGTGCAGGAGGCCCTGTTCGACCTCGCCGCCGAGCTGCTCGAGGTGCAGAGCAAGCGCGCGCTGGTGCAACGGCCGCCGTACCACACCGATCCGCTCGAGCGCGACTTCCTCGACACCTTCCCGTTCCGCGACACGCCCGACCAGACGCGGGCCTGGAGTGAGATCCAGCGGGACCTCGAGCAGCCGTCGCCGATGGACCGCCTGCTGTGCGGCGATGTCGGCTTCGGCAAGACCGAGGTCGCGCTGCGCACCGCGTTCCGCGTCGCCATCAGCGGCCGCCAGGTCGCCGTGCTGGCGCCGACGACGATCCTCGCCGAACAGCACGCGCGCACCTTCCGCGGCCGCTGCGAGCCGTTCGGGCTGTCGGTCGAGATGCTGTCGCGCTACCGCAAGCCGGGCGAACGGCGCGAGATCCACGACCGCCTGGCGAAGGGCACGCTCGACATCGTCGTCGGCACCCACCAGCTGCTGTCCAACGACGTCACCTTCCACGACCTCGGCCTCGTCGTCATCGACGAGGAGCAGCGCTTCGGCGTGCGGCAGAAGGAACGGCTCAAGCAGCTGCGCGCCGAGGTCGACGTGCTGACGCTGTCGGCGACGCCGATCCCGCGCACGCTGCACGGCTCCCTGCTCGGCATCCGCGGCATCAGCACGCTCGACGGCCCGCCGCCCGGGCGCCAGGAGGTCGAGACGCGCGTCTTGTTCCGCGACGACCGCGTGCTGCAGGACGCGCTGCAGCGCGAGCTGGCGCGCCAGGGCCAGGTGTTCGTGCTGCACAACCGCATCGCCGAGCTGCCGGTGTTGGCGCAGCGGCTGCGGCAACTGGCGCCGGGCGCGCGCATCGCCATCGGCCACGGCCAGATGACCGAGAGCGAGATCGAGAAGACCGTGCGCGCCTTCGTACGCGGCGACTTCGACGTGCTGGTCAGCACCACCATCGTCGAGAACGGCCTCGACATCGCCCGCGCCAATACGATCCTGATCGACCACGCCGACCAGTTCGGCCTCGCCGAGCTGCACCAGCTGCGCGGCCGCGTCGGCCGCAGCAGCGAGAAGGCGTTCTGCTACCTGCTGCTCGACCGCGACGAACCGCCGGGCCTGGAGGCCCGGCAGCGGCTGAAGGCGCTGGAGGAGTTCTCGCACCTCGGCGCCGGCTTCGCGATCGCGATGAAGGACCTGGAGATCCGCGGCGCCGGCAACCTGCTCGGGCCCGAGCAGTCCGGCCACATCGCCGCCGTCGGCTACGACATGTACTGCCAGCTGCTGCGCGCGGCCGTCGACTCGGCCAAGGTGCGGCGGCCGACGGCGGTCGGCGTCGTCGAGGTCGACGTCGACCTGCGGCTGCAGGCCTACCTGCCCGAGCACTTCCTGAAGGACCCGCGGCAGCGGCTCGAACTGCTGCGCGAGATGGACGAAGCGGTCGACGACGAACGGCTGGCGGCGCTGGAGGCGGAGCTGCGCGACCGCTACGGCAAGCTGCCGAAGCCGGTGCAGACGCTGCTGCGCGTGTTCCGCCTCAAGCACGGGCTGATGGGCCTCGGCGTGCACGCCGTGCAGTGGGTCGAGCAGGACCGCGTCGTCGTGCGCCACCAGCCGGGGGTGCCGCTCGGCGGCAGCTGGATCGACTGCTTCGGCGACGTGCGCCCGGTCGAGGCCGGCAAGACGCACCTGATGCTGCCGAAACGGCGCACCCCGTACGCCGCCGAGAACGTGCTCGACTTCATGCTGCTGGCGATCACCGGCCGGTTGCCACCCACGGCCCAGCAGCGGCCGCAGGCGACGCGCGCCGCGGCGCCGCCGTCGCGGCCCAAGCGGCCGACGATCGAGGGCAAGAAGCCGTTGCCCTGGGAGTAGGGCACAGTGCCGGTGCAGCCCCCCTCGACGCGGCGCCGGCGACGCCGATACTGGGTGTTCCTCGTTCCCCCTTCGGGCCACCCATGAGACTCCATGCCTTGCTCTGCGCCGGCCTCGTCGGCGCCTTCGCCCCTTCGCTCACCGCGCAGTCCACGCTGGTCGCCCCGGACGGCTACGCCACGACGCCGGCGAGCAACAACAACGCCTACCCATGGAACCGCGGCGCCAGCAGCATGCGGATCCAGTTCGTCTACGACAGCACGAACTTCACCAACCAGGGTGTGACCGGCCCGGTGCTCATCAACAACCTGCGCTATCGCCCCTATCCGGGCACGGCGACGACCTCGTGGGCCGGCGGCTCCTGGCCGAACGTGCGCGTCGACATGGCGACCTGCCCGCTCGACTTCCAGGGGGTGTCGTCGACGTTCGCCAACAACCTCGGCGGCGACCTGACGACGGTGCACCAGGGCCAGGTGGTCGTGGCGCCGGGATCCTGCCTCGGCGCCGGCGTGGTGGTGCCCTGGTACATCGACATCGCCCTGAGCACGCCCTTCGTCTACGACCCGGGCAACGGCGACCTGACCGTCGACATCCACCTCGACGGCACCGGCTGGAGCGGCACCAGCCGCGCCGCCGAACACGCCGGCACCACCAGCTCACCACCGGCGATGAGCTCGCGCATCTACGACACCACGGGACTGACCGGCACCACCGGCAGCGTCGGGCTCAACTACGGCGCCGTCTGTGAATTCGGCTACGCACCGGCGGCCGGCCTGTATCCGGCGTTCACGGCGACGCCGCGCAGCGGCGCCTCGCCGCTGCAGGTGCAGTTCACCGACAACTCCTACAGCTCCGACCCGTCCGGCATCAGCGCCTGGTTGTGGGACTTCGACAATGACGGCACCTACGACTCGACGGTGCAGAACCCGATCCACACCTATACGAATTGCGGCGACTACTCGGTGCGGCTGACGGTCATCGACGCGACCCACGGCCCGGTGACGCTGACGAAGCAGGACTACATCTCCACCGATCACGTGACAGCGTCGTTCACCACGGCGCTGCTCGCGCCGGGCGTCTACCAGTTCACCGACACCTCGACGCCGACGCCGACGTCGTGGGCATGGGACTTCGAGGACGACGGCATCATCGACTCCACGCTGCAGAACCCCGCCTACGCCGTCGGCACGGCGTGCAGCACGACGGTGCGGCTCACCGCCACCCTGAACTGCCGCAGCGATTCGGCGGCGCAGACCCTGCTGCTGGCGCCGCTGTCGCACAGCGCCAACCTCGCCGGCGGCACCGGTACGACGTCGACGACCGCGGTCGGCAACCTGTTCGACTTGCAGGTGCTCGCCGGCGAAGGGGTCAGCGTGTGCGGCCTGACCGGCATCACCTACACCGGCACGGGTCCGTACACGGTGTCGGTCTACGTCACCGACGGCAGCTACGTCGGCAAGGACACCAACGCCGCGGCCTGGCGCCTCGTCGCCACCGGCCAGGCCATGATGAACGGCGGCAGCACGACGGTGCCGAGCGTCAATGAAGTGCCGCTCGACAGCCCGTTCTACCTGCCGGCCGGGAACTACGGCGTCGCCGTCTATCACGACGCGCTGACGGGCAGCGCCTACATCGGCTACACCAATGCCACGAGCGGGCCGTACGCGAACGGCGACCTCGTCATCCACCCGGCGCCCGCCGCGGCGCCCGGCATCGGCAAGACGGCGCTGTTTGGTGGCACCACCTACACGCCGCGGCAATGGAACGGCACGTTCCACTACACCAAACAGTCGGTCAATCACCAGGCCGGCTACGGCTTCTTCGGGCTCTCTTGACGTTCGTGTGGGTGGCTGAAGGCAATGACGGGGTTCGCGCAGCTGTGTGATCGCTCTCGGGGGAACCCCACCTTCGGGTTCCCCCTGCCGCTGGGCACCCCCTTCCTCTTCCCTTTTCCCGTTCGACTCTCCTGCAGCGCGGGCCTGGGCCGTCGTTCAGCCTGCGACGCCGACGATCTGGTGCGGCAGCCGAGGCGCGATGCCAGTGCATCGCAGTTCGATCATGGCCCGGACGGCGTCGGCGGAGTGAAAGCCGTAGGCCTGTCGCGTTGCGAGTCGCGCCTTGGTGTTGAGGCCTTCGGCGCGACTCGTCGTGTAACCGGTCTCGAAGTAGGCGAGCACGCCGTCGAAGCAACGGCGCAGTGTTCGCGCGACCTTGCGAAACGGCGCGAGCCGCGACCGCAGGGCCCATGCGATCCACTCGTTGAGCCGCCGCTTGGCCCACGGTGTCGTGTAGAGGCTGCGGTAGATGCCGGCGAGCGATTCCTTGAGCAGGTAGGCGCGGTAGATCAGGCGATTCTGCTTCGGCAGTTCGGCGAGGCGCTCGTGCTCGGCTGGCGTCACGTTCCAGGGGTTTCGCAGCAGCGCCCAGCGCAGGTGCTTGACGCCTCGCGCCTCGTCGGTGCCGCGCAGGCGTTGCCACTCGCCGCGTCGAACCTCATCGACGGCCTTGGACGCGAGCTGCTGCACGTGGAAGCGGTCGTAGACGATCGTCGCGTTGGGGAGGCAGCGGCGGATCGCTTGCGCGTAGCCCTCGAACATGTCGATCGCCGCGTGCCGGATCCGCGCGCACGCCTCGACGCCGATCTCGGCGAAGAAGGCCTCCAGCGTGGCAGCGGAGCGGCCCTCCTTGGACCACAGGATGCGGCCGGTCTCGAGATCCGAGACCAGCGTCAGGTAGCGCTGGCCCTTGCGAAACGACAGCTCGTCGGTGGCGATCGCCGTCACCTTCGTCCAGTCGATCGGTGCCCGGAGCCGTGCCACGACGCGCTCCAGGATCGTGCCGACCGATCGCCAGGCGATGCGCAGCATCGTGCTGATCGCGGTCTTGTCGCACCGCTGCGCCAGCCAGCCGACCAGCTCCTCGAAGTGCAGCGTGAACCGCGACTCGGGCTCGGCCCAGCTGACCTGCTCGACGACGACCCCGCAGCGGCGGCACTCAACGCGGCACAGCCCGGCTTCGAGTTGGACCTCCCACGCGCCGAAGTCGAGGTGGCGCCAGCGGCGCGGCTTCAGCCGGTCGTAGCCAGGGCACTTCCGGCCGCACCGCGAGCATCGCGACCGCCCGCGCACCGCGACCTCCACGACCAGGACCTCGCTGCCGAGGTCATCGACCTCAAACCTGACCTTGCCGACCGACAGCCGCGGGAACGAAAGCAGGCGACGCGCTACAGTCTCGGCGCGCATCGGAACTTCTCTGGGGGTTGGCTTTCCACAACTCCAGCATCCCGGAGCCGATGCGCTTTCTCACCTCTTCCCTCGAACTCGGCCTCCGACGACCGGCTACGCCGCCGAACTACGCTGCGGCGTCACCCACAGGAACGTCAGGAGCGCCAGAATCAGGCCAGAGTCCTCTGGGAACCGCGCCACTCCGGCGCGGCGCCCCGGGCCAAACCAAGGAAGTGCTCATGAAAGCCAACGTGCGTTCGCTCGTCACCCTGATTCTCTCAGCGACCCTGTTTGCGGGAGCGGCTTCAGCCCAGCATCCGGCCGACGGCAGCTACGCGTACGAGGAGAACGGCAACAACATCGGACGTGTGACAGTGCTCCATCTCAACAAGAACTTCTTCTCCGTATCGATTCAGATTCGTATGCCGGACGGCAGTTACGGCGATCCATCCGTGCAGCTGATGGAGAGGAACATCACTGGTCAACTGATCGGCCTGCCACCGGGGTTCACTCTTATCGACGTCGACTCCTGCGCGAATCAGGCCAGCAAGCATGGCACCGTGCGGAACGGAAGCGAAACGGGCAGCATCCAGCGAGGGAGCTGCTAGTCCCGAGCGCTGTGGCGCATGGCCGACTCTGCGTGACGTCGCCCGTGCGCTTACCTGGGGCCTTCGACTCGACGATGGACGCACGTCCCCGGCTGGCCAAAGCCAGCGTCCAGCGCCCGTCGTCGTAGTTCTCAAGCCGCGGAGCCGCGGCGTCCGATTGTCGCCTTGGGACCTTTCCCCTGGTGGCGGTAGCCGCGATGGGAGTGTCATGATTCAGGAGCCGACTTCAACCCATGGTCGTTCGACGGGCATCAGGCGTGCTGCTTGGTTGATGGCGGCTCTAGCGCTGGCCGCGGTCATGGGTGCGGCGGCATGGCCAGGGGACGTCGAAATGCGCCCGGATGGGCAAGCTCGAGAAGCTAAGCTGGAAGGAGTTTCCGCATCAGAACAACTCGTACCCATCCCAGTCAATCGAACCCCAACGCCACCAACCTCCGGAGAAATGGTCATCCGGATTAGTCACGCGCCAGACATGTCGCAACCGTGGCTGGAGTGTAAGGTCTTTAGACATTCAATATCAGACCTCGGCCAAGCTTCGAGCCACCCCGTCTCTGATGCGATGGCGTATCTTGGACTTGAGGCTGTCGCACGAGCAGAGGTGGTTTACACAGAGGCGCTCGCAACGCCGGCGGGGTGCTCGGAAACACGGATTTCGAGCCTGCCTGTAGGTGATTACATGGTCTTGCTCAGTCAGCTTGGCGACTCCCGTCAAGGTCTTGAGGAGTCTCCCGGCTTGCTCACGCAAACCTCGGGCCCGCATCTCATTGGCATCGGGCGCGTCGATGTCGACTTTGACTTCTCTACTCTGTGGCGCCTAGACATAGGTGTCTCTGCCGCTAATCGTGATGTAGAAACGCTCGTCGCAACGCAGCTGGACGCAACCGGGTTCCAGCTCCTCTCGCGCGATAGTCAACTCCACGTAAGTCGGGATGGCACTGCGGCCGTGCTCGGAAGCGGCCGCGTCACGTTAACGTTCTTGGGTCGCGCAAGTGGGAGAGTCGACGTGCAGTTGGTTGCCGTGGCTAACAACGCAATCGCCGTCCCTATAAGCGGGAGCGGGCACGTACAGCTAACGGCAGGGGAACTAAGGGGAGACCTAGTTCTGGTCCGCGACGGTCTTCCGCAAAGTGCCCCATTCCGCTACGGGCCTACCTTTGCCAATCTTGGATCATTGCGCCAAGTTCACTCAAACGTTTCTTTGGCGAATCTAAAGGCCGAGGGCTGGGAGTTCATTTGCATTCAACAAAGTGGGCGCGCCTCCTTTCGTGTGCCGTTGCATTCGCTGCGCCATGAGAGTGACGGCAAGATCTTGGTTCAAGCGCCAGACAGCCATTTCGGAACAATTCACCTGGACGTCGAGGGAGACGTGCCCGGCGCTCTCGCGGTGGTCGCTGAGTGTTCACTACCAGGTCTAGGTGTTTTCCGGGGAGATCGAAGCGACCGCGGGTGGCGCATTGAGGGGCTTCCGGCCGCATCGTACGATCTGTATTGGGTGGAAACGTCGTCCCATCCACGACGAGCGGCTATCGCCAGGAATGTGCAGCTGGCAGCAAGTGATGATCTGAGACTCAATGTAGCCTTGCCGAGTTTCAAAGTTGTAGAGATCGAAGTTAGAAATTCGGACGCCTTGCTGCGCGAAGCCGAACTGTCCTATCTCAAAGTTGGCGATGCGAAGTGCGTTTCCACGGGAGAGAGAGGCCGATTTAGGGGTGAATTGCCGGTCCCGCTAACTACGAAATCGACCATCCGAGGCTATTCGGAGTTTGTCGCAGGTAGTTTTGCGGCGACCGGCGCGTGGATTGATGGCGACGTGCTAGTCGTTGATCTTGAACTCCCAAACATCACGCAAGTTGCTCCAGAGCCGTTGTTCGGGGGGCACATTGATGTTGGATGGTACGCAAAGCATACAGCTACTCTCGGCGGAGACGTGATGCTGGCGCAGTTAGTCAAGTCGACGTCGCGGGGGGTATACTCCGTGCACGCTTCCTCCGAAGGCCCAGAGTTATGCTTCGTCACTGAAAGCGATCCTGCGACGGGAGGGGCGCGGCTCAGAGGATTCTTTACGTCAACTGATACGACCACTGGTCTGCGGGGGCGTTGGATTGAGGCTGAGTGGGAGGGTCCGGGAGTAGCGAGCATGACCGCCGTTGCTATCATAGGTGAGCGGGAAGCTTGGTACCGACTCGCTGACTTGACTCCAGGATGTACGCGCATATGGATGCCCGAGTCCGTGGAATGGGTGCGCACAAGCACGACCGCTCGGGTGTTCAAGTATGCGCATGCCGAGATTGGGGATCGCCTGCGGCTCTTCTGAAGAATGCCACTGTCCACTGGCCAACAAGCCGATGCAGCCGGCAGGCCCCAAGCGGCCGGCGGCTGATCGGCAAAGACGTTAGCCAGACGATGACGTCATTTCCGGCACCACGGGACTTCCTTGCATTCACTTGCATCGAGGCTCCGGCGGAGTCCGTACGACAGTCTGTTCTCAGTGTGCTCGCTCGATGGTTTAAGAGTGGCTCTCTGTCACAGCGATCTGTGTCTGCAGCCGAGTTCGCGTTCCCTGATCAGAAGTACAATCCGCCGATCCACTCAGTGTTGCTTTGGGATCCGCTCAGTCGTCCTGGATGCATGTTCATGTCCTGTCTCCAGGACGGATGGGCGAGCATGATCCACATGCTGGCTACGCAACATGGTTATACCTGTCTCCAAATACGCGCATCTACCGACCATATCGACTATCCCATTCGCGAGTGGAGCTACTTTCGCGATGGGCAGCTGCGTCGGTTCATCCGCGTGATGCGTGATGATCTGCGGTGGGAGCACTACACTGAGGGGACTCCCATGAGGTTCGAGGACCCAAATGAGCAGTTGCCGAGGCGTATTGCCCAGCGATTCACGATGGCGAGGTTGCTAGACTACTGCGCAGCAGTTGGCTGGGACCTGTCAACGGAAGATGCATGGAAACCCAAGAGTGATGCGATCGAGATCGTTGCGCGATACTCTGCTGGCTAACTTGCCGCAGGAGCTGGCGAGCGCCGCAGCGGCGCTCGCAGCTCAGCGGCCGATCCGTTGGGCCGACGTTCCCGCATGTCTAAGCACCCAGTTCGAGCCGCGATGGAGAAGGCGATTGGCGAAGTGGTCGTGCCGTTCCTTAGGGACCGCGGCTTCAAGGGATCGCTTCCCCACTTCCGACGCATCGGGGCTTCTCGAATCGATCTCATCAGTTTTCAGACCTACTCGTCCGGTGGCAGTTTCGCGGTGAACCTGGCGACATGTCCGGCGGATGGCGTCGTGCATCCTTGGGGTAAGGTCGTGCCTCCAGGCAAGGTGACCGCCTACGACGTGACGCCTCGCCGCCGCCTTGGGGGCATGGGGCACGGTGACTACTGGTTCGTGTACGGCAAGCCCAACTATGAGCCCGGCCACGAGCTTGTCGAGTCGCCCGAGCGCTACGCGAGAGTCGCAGAGCAGGTGCGGCTGATGCTCGACCAAGAGGGCGAATCCTACTGGGCCAGCGCGGCCCAACACGGCGCAGCAGCCGACGATCGCCCCCAAGCGGGCGATCGCGGCTGAGCGCCAAAGACGTTGGGCAGAAGCAGCAGAGGCCAGCGAAGCCCTCACCGTTCCAGCAGAAGACAGAGGCCAGGCAAGCAACCGGCGATTCGAGCAACCGAGAGCAAGCGGTTGCCGCGAGGTTGGCGGCTGGCAACAGAGACGGGAATCGGCGGGGCGATTCGACGCGAGGTGCCAACCACGCCGGGGCAGGCTGGCGATGGCGAATCAACGCAACCGATGGGTTGGCGCACTCGGCGAGGTCCGCGTAGTCTGCCCAACAAGCCCAAGCAAGCGACGAGCGACGCGTTGAAGCAACCGAGACGGGAGAGCAACCGAGGTTCGAAAGCAACCGAGGCGGCTCACGCACTCGACCGCGCCGCTCGCGCCTGATGGGCAAAGACGTTGGACGGACAGTCGCCGATGGTGAATCTGCGCAAGCCAATCGCCTGCCCAGCGTGTGGCGCCTCGGAGATCGCGCAGATCATCTACGGCCAGCCGACCTCGGAGCTGCTCGCCGAGCTCCAGGGCAGTGACTACTTGA
>JAEUHT010000068.1 GCA_016793265.1 Planctomycetota bacterium | reverse complement strand
TCATGACACATACACGGATTCTTGCGCGGCGCCGGCCCGCCGCCCGCAGTGCGATCGACCCAACCCTGCGCAACGAGAGTGCTCGCGAGCACACAGAACAACCAGACACGATGTAGCACGGCTCCTCCTATGGGTTGCCCGGCTTGTAGCCAGGCCTGGAGCCCTGCGCAAGGCGCCGAACGGCGCGCCCTCAGCCGCGGAAGTGCTTGCTGAGCTTGAGCGCCTGGCCCTGGTAGTGCGAGCTCAGGCGGCGATCGCCATAGGCGACCTCGGGCTCTTCCTGGGTGCGGAAGAAGTCGAGCTTGAAGAACACCTGGCCGTCTTCGAGCAGGAACGGCACGTCGTGCGGCCGCACTTCGAGCACGGCGCGGGTGCCGCGCTCGCCGCCGAAACCGTTGTCGAAGAAGCCGGCGTAGTTGGTGCGCAGCTCGCCGATGCCGACGTCGTAGGCGACCATCTCGGCGGCGAGGTGGCGCGGGATGCGGATGCGCTCCTTGCTGGCGAAGATGTAGAACTCCTCGGGCTCGACGATCAGGTTGCCGGTGCGCGGCTCGTGGATCGGCTCGAAGAACTGGTCGGTGTCGTGGCCGTTCTCGATGGCGAGGTCGACGATGCCGGTGTAGCGGCGGGCGACGTAGCCGATCGGGCCCTGGATGTCCTGGTCTCGGCGCATGGCGACGCCCATCATCAGGCCGCGGTCGAGGCGCAGCTTCGAGGTCGGCAGCGGCAGGCCCTTGTCGTCGAACAACAGGGGCGAGCGCTCGTGTTCGGCGCGCAGCTCGTCGTCGGTCAGCGACACGCTGCCTTCCGAGAAGCGGATCTGGCACAGCGAGAGGCCGGTGCGCACGCGCACCGGGAAGCTGCGCGGCACGATCTCGAGGAACAGCGGCCCGGTGTAGCCGGGCGGCACCGTCTCGAAGCGACCGCAGCGGTCGGCGAGCAAGCGTGTGAAGAGGTCGAGGCGCCCGGTCGAGGACTTCGGGTTGGCGCGTACGAGGTAGGGCAGCGGCTCGGCGATGCGTTCGAGCAGCGGCACGATGTAGCAGTGCCCCTTCTCGAGCACGGCGCCGTCGGTGAGGTCGAAGGTGTAGAGCGATATCTCCTCGAGCCGGTCGGCGACGCGCACGTTCTCGGGCAGGAAGCCGGATCGCACGCGGTAGCCGCGCGTGGCGAGGCGCAGGTCGAGCGAGCTCGGCTGCACCTGCGTCGGCGCGATGGCGGGGGTGGAGGTGAGGGCGCCGCGCTCGATCAGTCGCTTGATCTGCTGGTAGACGAGGATGCCGTGCGTCACGCGGCACAAGCTAGCGGCGGCGCCGGGCGAAGTCTCCGCCGATCACGGCGCCGGCTGCGCCGGCGCCGCGGGGGCCGGGTCAGCGGGTGGGCGTGGCCGTGGTGGCGGCTGCGTGGCGCTGCAGGTACTCGGCCAGCGTGAAGCTGTCGACGGCGACGGCTTCGCGGCGGGCGGCCTCGGCCTCTTCGACGAGCTGCCGTTCGGCCGTGGTCAGCAGGCCGGCTTCGGTGGCCTGGCCGATCAGCTGCTCCGGCCGGGCCTTCGGCAGGCGGCCCTGGCGCACCGCGTCCTTGAGCTTCTTGAGCACCGGTTCGGCGTCGCTGCAGAGCTGCAGCGCTTGTTCGAGGCGGCCGAGCGCGCTTTGCGGGTCGGTCGGCAGGTAGAGGCACGGCGTCAGGCGGTCGCGCTGGCTGCCCGGCTGCAACAGCGTGCGTGCGGCACGGTGGCCGAGTTGGTCGTCGGGGCCGTGGCCGAAGGCGGTGCCGCGCGCCCACAGGCCGCCGGGCAGCGCCAGGGCCTTGCCGAGGCCCGGCAGGCGCAGGTTCTGGTAGATGCCTTCGCGCGCCGTCTGCATGCGGGCGAACGCCGTCTCCGCCGCCCAGTGCACCAGCGGCTCGTCGTCGCGGCGCGCCCCTTCGGCGGCGAAGCGCCGCAGCGCGGCGGTGGCCAGCAGCTGCCAGGAGAACCAGTCGGCGAAGCGGCCGGTCAACTTCTCCTTGCGCTTGAGGTCGCCGCCGAGCGCGCCCATGGCGAGGTCGGCGAGCAACGCGAACTCGGCGCTGGCCTGGTTGAGGCGGCGCCAGTGCCGGCGCGTCGCGCGCGGGCCGGGCGTGCGCGTCAGCCAGCCGCGGCTGAGGCCCAGCAGCAGCGTGCGCACGCCGTTCCGCAGCACGTGGCCGAGGTGCGGCCAGAAGGCGCGGTCGAAGGCACCGGCGTCGTTCCTGGCGATGGCGTCGAGCTCCTGGAAGGCGAACGGGTGGCAGCGGATCGCCCCTTGGCCGAAGATCATCAGCGTGCGCGTCAGGATGTTGGCGCCTTCGACCGTGATGCAGATCGGGGTGCCGGTGTAGGCGTGGGCGAGCAGGTTGCGCGGGCCGCGTGAGATCGCCGCGCCGCCCATGACGTCCATGCCGTCGTTGACGATCTGCCGCCACAGCTCGGTGCTGTGGTACTTCGTGATGGCGGTGACGACGGCGGGCTTCTGGCCGCGGTCGAGCGCGCCGTTGACGAAGCGCCGCATTGCCTCGAGCAGGTAGTTGCCGCCGGCGATGCGGGCCAGCGGCTCTTCGATGCCCTCGAAGCGGCCGATCGGCAGGCCGAACTGCTGCCGCACCGCGGCGTAGGCGCCGACGGCGCGGGCGACGAGCTGGGCGCCGCCGGTGGCGGTCGCCGGCAGCGAGATGCCGCGGCCGGCGGCGAGGCTCTCCATCAGCATCTGCCAGCCGCGGCCGGCGCCGCCGATGCCGCCGATCACCGCATCTTCGAGCGGCACCAGCACGTCACGGCCCGAGGTCGGGCAGTTGTAGAACGGCACGCCGAGCGGGTCGTGGCGGCGGCCGAGCACGACGCCGGGCGTCGCCGTCGGGATGAGCGCGCAGGTGATGCCGGGCAGCGGGCCCTTGCCGAGCAGGTTCTCCGGGTCGTGCAGCTGGAAGGCGAGGCCGAGCACCGTGGCGACGGCGGCGAGCGTGATGTAGCGCTTGTCCCACGACAGCCGCAGCATCAGGCGGCCGTCTTCGCCGCGGTAGACGACGCCGGTGGCGGTGATCGCGCCGGCGTCGCTGCCGGCGCCCGGCTCGGTCAGCGCGAAGCACGGCACCTCGCGGCCGTCGGCGAGCCGCGGCAGCCAGCGCTGCTTCTGCGCGTCGGTGCCGTAGTGCACGAGCAGCTCGGCCGGGCCGAGCGAGTTGGGCACCATCACGGTGATCGCCAGCGGCAGGCAGCGCGACGCCAGCCGCGCGACGACGGCGCTGTTGGCGGACGGCGACATGCCGAGCCCGCCGTACTCGGTCGGGATGGCGAGGCCGAAGAAGCGTTCGCGCTTGACGAAGTCCCAGACCTCAGGCGGCAGGTCCCGTTCCTGGT
>JAEUHT010000004.1 GCA_016793265.1 Planctomycetota bacterium | reverse complement strand
AGCTTGTGGTAGACGAGGCCGAGTTCGAGGCCGATGTAGCCGCCGCCGATCACGATCATGCGCTTGGGCAGCTGCTTCGGCGCCAGCGCGTGCGTCGACGACCAGACGTGGTCGCCGTCGAAGGCGAAGCCGGGCACCTCGATCGGCGTCGAGCCGACGGCGACGACGATGTTCTTGGTCTCGAGCGTCTGCTTGCCGTCCTTGCCGGCGACCTCGACCTTGCCCTTGGCCACGACCTTGGCGTCGCCGAGCACGACCTCGACCTTGTGGCTCTTGAGCAGGCCGCCGACGCCGCTGGTCAGCTTGTTGACGATGCCGGCCTTCCAGGCGACCAGGGCGCCGACGTCGAGGCCCTCGAACTTCGCCTTGATGCCCATCAGGTCGGCGTGCCTGATCTTGTCGACGAGCTTGGCCGCGGCGATCAGCGCCTTCGACGGGATGCAGCCGACGTTGAGGCAGACGCCGCCGAGGTTCTCCTTCTCGACGATGGCCGTCTTGAGGCCGAGCTGGGCGCACCGGATGGCGCAGACGTAGCCGGCGGGGCCGGCACCGATCACGAGGACGTCGTAGGTCATGTCAGGGGCGAGCAGGATAGGGGCGGTCCGGCGGCATTCCAATCACGCTGGGGCGGTGGCGGCCGGCTCTCCGGGCGCGGCCGAACGGGCGAGCGAAGCGCGCAGGCCGGGCACCGTGCCGTGCTGCCGGAGCCAGCGCAGCAGCAGCAGGTGGCGGTGGGCCATCGTCGCGCGGCGGGCGACCGTGGGCAGCTGGCCCGGGCGCCGCGGCAGCCGCATCACCTGCTGCATGGCGGCGGCGGTGCGCTCGGCGAAGGCGGCAGCAGGAGTGCGCGTGACGGCGTCGAGGTTGTGGGCGTCGAGGTCGAACAGGCTCTCGAACGGTGGTGCGACGAGCTGGCCGTGGCCGTATCGCAGCTGCTCGCGGGCGGCGCCGACGTCGCTGAGCACGAGCGGCAGGCCGTGGCGGATCGCCTCCCAGACGGCGAGGCTGCAGCCTTCCCAGAACGACGGCAGCAAGAACGCGTCGGCGGCGGCGTAGCAGGTGGCGAGGTCGTCGACGTGACCGGCGAGCACGACGGCGTCGTCGAGGCCGAGGCGGGTGAGCTCGCCACGAACGGAGGCAGCGTGCAGCGGGTGCATGCGGTCGTTGCCGACGCAGAGCAGCCGGGCGTGTGGCGCCGTGTGGCGCAGCGTGGCGAGCGCCTGCAGCGCGACGAGGTGGGCCTTGGCCGGCTGCAGCGAGGCCACCATGACGAAGACGAAGTCGTCGGCCGCGAAGCCGAAGCGGGCGCGCGTCGTGGCGCGGGCGCCGGGCGGCGGCGGCGGTGCGTCGGCGATGCCGTTCTCGATGACGAGCATCTTCTGCACGTCGAGAGAGAGCCGCAGGTCGGCGTAGCCGAGCGCCTCGGCGGAGACGCAGGCGTAGGCGGCGGTGCCGGCGTCGGCGCGGCGGTGGCGTTCCACTTCGTCGCGGTCGAACCAGACGTAGCTGTTGTGCACGACCTGCACGAACGGCACGCCGAGCGCTTGGGCCAGCTCGGCGCCGAACGGGCTGGCGTGGGCGTGAACGGCCTGCCAGCCGCCGGCGCGCAGCAGGTGGCTGTAGCCGGCGGCGTCGTGGCGCGGCAGCGTGAGGCGCGTCACCGCGGCCGGCAGCGTGGCGGCGGCGGCATCGCCGTCGAGCGTCAGCAGGCCCACCTCGACGCCGGCGGCGACGAACTCGGCGGCGAGGTCTTCGACCACCCGTTCGAGGCCGCCGCGGCCCCAGCGCTCGACCTGCAGCAAGATCCGCTCGGGCCCGGCGGCGGCGATCGGCATCGGCACGGCGCGGCAGAGCCGTGCGGCGTCACGCGTGCTGCGGAAGAACGTGTGGTTGGCGGCGTGGCGGCGCGCGAGCGCGAGCGTGTCGGCGTCGGGGCGGCCGCAGCAGACCGTGCGCGTGAACACCCTGAGCCGCGCCGCGGTGTCGGCGTCGGCGGCGAAGGCCACGATCGGCAGGGCCGCGAGCTGCGCGCGCGCGGCGTACACCTCGGTCGGGGTCGTGAACCAACAGGCGAAGCCGAGCAGGGGCGAGGGTGCGTCGGGCGGCAGCGTCGCCAGCGTCGTCGGCGTCAGCACGGCGAGCGACTTCGTCGTTGTCGGCTCGCTCGCGGGCCACGGCAGCAGCGTGTCGCCGGCCTCGAGCAGGGGTGCGAGCCAGCGGCAGCTCGGCTCGTCGGCGAGCACGAGGAACGGCGCCTGCCACCACGCCGCGCGCTGCCGCTCGTAGCCCATCAGCAGCTTGGCGCGTTCGGCGATGCGCAGCTCGCGCGCGCGCGCGCTGAGCGTGTTGTCGTGCACCCGGTACTGGTAGAGCACCTCGTCGCTGCCGAGGTGTTCGATGCGGAACAGGCGGTTGACCCGCATCCAGTAGTCGTAGTCCTCGAGGCCGAGCTCGGGGTTGTAGTCGCCGAGCAGGCGGCCGACCGCGCCGCGGTAGAGGAAGCAGGCGCCGATGAAGTTGTCCTCGTAGCGGTTGAGGTCGTGCGTGCTGCGGTTGACGCGCACGATCGACGGGTTGGCCGGATCGCGGCGGTCCATGACGCGGAACTCGCCGCCGACCAGCCGTTCGCCGCGGGCGTCGATCAGCTCGTAGTCGGCGTAGACCATCGCCACCTCGGGCCGCGCGCGCAGGAACGTGAGCAGCCGTTCGAGCTGGTGCGGCAGCATGCGGTTGTCGGCCGAGGTCCAGGTGAAGAACTCGCCGGTGGCGTGCTCGAAGCCGGTGCTGAGCGCCTTCGGCAGGCCTTGGTTCGGCTGCGTGACGACGCGCACACGCGGGTCGGCGAGCAACGGTCGCAGCACGTCGAGCAGGCCGTCGGTGCTGCCGTCGTCGACGACGATCAGCTCGAGCTGCGAATGCGTCTGCGCCAGCACGCTGGCGACGGCTTCGGCCGCGAGGTCGGCGTGATCGAAGATCGGCAGCACGACGCTGACGAGGCCCGGCGTGTCGACGCCGCCTGCGGGGCCGCCGTGGCGCAGCTCGCGGCGGGCGAAGAACTCGTCCTGGCCGGTCCAGCGCAGCAGGCGCCGCTGCAGCGACACCGGCAGCAGCTGGTAGAGGCCCTTCTTGACCGCGCGCAACCACGGCCCGGGCCCTTCGCGCAGCTTCTTGATCGTCACCAGCGTGATCCACAGGCAACGATCGCGGCGGCTGCCGTGCGGCACGAGCCGGCGGTAGAACGAGCGCTGCGTGCTCATGCGCGGCTCACGACGGCGCCACCGGCGCGCGCCAGGCCGACAGCGCCGCCTGCAGCGCGGCGAAGGTCGCGAAGCCGCGGCGTTCGTAGTAGAGCGGCCCGTCGTGCGGGCGTTCGTCGAGGCGCGCGAGGCTGAGCGGCTGCAGCGCCTGGTTGCCCGCGAACAGGATCCGCGTCGCCACGAACGGGAACAGGCCGCACCACGTCTTCGCCTGCGACGGGTAACTCAGGCACAGCCGCAGCTGGCGCAGCCGCGCGCCGAGCGGCAGGCGGTGGCTGGTGACGGGGCCGTTGGCCGCCAGCGGCGACAGCACGCGGAAGAACGGGCCGCGGCGGCGATGACCGTGGTAGAGCGGGAACTGGCGGCCGTCGGCGAGCCGGCCGCGCCGCTGCAGCAGCACGGTGGTCACCGCGTGCAGGCCGTCGTGGTCAGGATGGCCACCTTCCCAGGCCGCGACGTAGACCTGCGCGGTCGGCGCCCCGTCCAGGTGCTCGCAAACCACGGCGGCGACGCGGTCGAGGTTGTCGACGAGCCGGCCGTCGGCGATGCCGCGGGCGCGGCCGACGCAGTGTACGTTCGTGGCGGGCACCCCGAGCCGCGCCAACACGGCGCGCGACTCCGCGTCGCGCCGCTCGGGATCGCCGCCGGCGGCGCCGTCGGTGAGGTAGACGCAGGTGACCGGGCCGCGGACCGCCGCCGCCGCGACGGCGGCGAAGGCGCCGAACTCATCGTCCTGATGCGCGAACAGGAACAAGGACGCCGCGCCGCCGTCGCTGCCGTCAATAGGCATCGAAGTCGGCGAAGGTCAGGAACACGTCGCCGGGCGACATCGCCGGCACCCGGCCGTTCAGCGACCGGTAGATCAGGTTCAGCGGCGACGGCCGCAGGCGCTGCGGGATGTCGAAGTAGCCGCCGAGGCCGCCGACGTCGGCCGGCAACAGGCCGAGGAACAACCGCAGCGGCGACAGCGTACGCGAGGGCGTCGTCACCGCGTGCCGGTCGAGGATCTCGGTCCAGGCCGTGGTGCCCTTGGCGCCGCGGGTGCGCAGCACCATGCCGGTGCCCTTCGTGCGCGCGACCACCGGGTTGACCGGGTTGCGGCAGCGCCAGGCCAGCGCCGGCTGGCTCCACACGCGGCGGAAGCGCGCGCGTTCGCGGATGCGATCGTGGGCGGCGCCGAGGCCGCCGATGCCGACCTTCGCCAACAGCGGCGTGACGAGCGCGAAGCCGAGCTTCTTGGTGAAGCCCGGTGTGCTGTTGGCATTGGCGACGCCATAGACGGCGTCGAAGCCGGCTGCGGCACCGGCCGCGTAGGTGCGATCGGCGAGCAGCGTGAACAGGCCCTTGCCGCGGTGGTCTGGGTGCGTGGCGGTGTTGAGCGACAGCAGCACGCGCACCTCCTGATCGCCGACCACGGCGGTCGCCGGCACCGTCACGTAGTGCGCGGCGAGCTGATCACCTTCCCAGGCGTCGAAGCCGACCACCGGGCCGTCGGGGTTCTGCGCGTAGAGCCAGTCGAGGTAGTCGACGCGGAAGTTGGCAGCGCCGGGGAAGCAGCTCAGCAGCAGCTGCTCGTAACGACGCAGGGCCTCAGGGCCGGTCTCGACGGGGCGGAAGTCCACTGGCGGAGTACCCGGTGCGCGGCGCGCGGGAGGCTGTTCCCGCGATCCGCGGCGCGAGCGGATCTTGCCCGCTGCCGGCCCGGTGGGCAACGCTGCGGCCACGTTCATGCGCGGTCCGGTGGCGGCGCGCGGCGGTGGATCGCGCGGCGCGGCACCGCGGCGATGTCGTAGGCGAGGAAGGCGAGCAGGAACTGCAGCCCGACCAGCGCAGTGGTCGCGGCCAGCACGACGGTGCCGGTCGGCGCGGCCTCGTGCAGGCGCGCGTAGTGCACCCAGTTGACGATGCCGAACACGGTGCCGAAGCCGAGCAGGGCGAGGCCGATCGGCAGCTCGATCGAGGCCAGCGACATCTCGCGCAGGTAGTAGTTGTAGAAGAGGCGCTTCAGCAGGTTGCGCAGGTGCGCGAACAGGAACTCGCCGACGATGCGGCGGATGCGCAGGTTGCTGACCTCGTCGGCGTAGTGGGCGTCCATCGGCACGTCGACGACGCGCGCGCGCATCGTGTTGAGCCGGAACAGCAGGTCCGACTCGAAGAAGTAGCGCTGGCTCAGGTGGTCGAGCGGCAGGCGGCGGGCGACGTCGGCGTGCAGCGCGGTGTAGCCGTTGGTTGGGTCGAACAGGTCCCAGTAGCCGGTCGACAGCTTCGACAGCAGCGACAACACGGCGTTGCCGAAGATGCGCAGCCGCGGCATCGCGTGGATGTGCAGCAGGTCGTAGAAGCGGTTGCCCTTGGTGTAGTCGGCCTCGCCGCTGAGGATCGGCAGCACGAACTCGGGGATCAGGGCCGGGTCCATCTGGCCGTCGCCGTCGATCTTGACCATGACGTCGTTGCCGTCGTTGATCGCGGCGTGGTAGCCGGCGACGACGGCGCCACCGACGCCGCGGTTCTGCGGCAGGAAGACGACCGTGACGCGCGGGTCGCGGCATTCGCGTTCGACCAGCCTGCCGCTGCCTTCGGGGCAGGCGTCGTCGACGACGTAGATGCGGGCCACCACGGCCGGCACCGCGGCGATCACCGCCAGCACGTGGCGCGTGACCTTGTAGCTCGGGATCACGACCGCGATGCGGGCTCGGGCTGGATCGGGCATCGGGCGGGGTCAGCGGCGGAAGGAGAGACTCTCGAACAACACCGGCGCCTCGCCCTGGCTGGCGGCGACGACGACGGCGGCGACGGCGCCGGCGGGCGCCACGACGTCCATGCTATGGAGCGGTGCTTCGGCCTGGCAAGCGACGTTCTGGCCGGTGTGGTGCAGGGTGCGGCCGCGGCCGTCGACCCACGCCACCGACAACCGCGCGCTCGCCTTGCGCCCCGGTTCGGCGGCGCCGAGGCGCGCCGCGAGGCGGTAGGCGCGGCCGCCGACCACCGCGACCTGCTGCCGCACGTGGCCCCCGGCGCCGAGGCGGGCGCCGGCCACGGTGTCGATGGTGGCGGTGCCGGCGACGGTCCAGCCGGCGGCCTCGAAGCGCGGCGCCAGCAGCAGCTCCCGGCGGAAGCGGTAGTCGTCGCGCAGGCGGCGGATCGACACGTCGCCGACGGTGTGCACTTCGTCGCTGACGGCGGCCACCAGGGCGCGCCGTTCGGCGTCGCGCCAGTCGGGCGTCAGCAGCAGGTAGTGCGCGCCGGCGTCGTCGAGCCGCGCCGCCATCTCGTCGGCGGTCTTCGCCGTCAACACCGCGGTGCAGAGGTCCGGGTTGTACCAGTTGGTCCACAGGCCCTCGGCGGTGAGGCCGGTGCCGAACGGCTGGCAGAAGAAGGCCACCGGCAGGCGCGCGGTGTTGAGGCCGTTGACGACCGCGACGGCGCTGCGCAGCGGTCGGCGTTCGGCGATCCAGGCGTCGCGGCCGGCTGCGCTGGCGAGCGCCGTGGTCGAGATCGTGGCGCCGTAGCTGCCGCTGGCGAACCAGAACAGGTCGAGCGTGACGGCGGCGATCGTCGCCGACCACAGGCCGCGCCGCGCGAGCGTGCCGAGGCGCAGCGCGCCGCCGAGCGCCGCCCCGGCCGCCGCCGCGGCCAGCACGAAGCTCGGGAACACGTAGCGCAGGTAGGCGGTCTGGCGGAAGGTCAGCCACGTCACCGCGGCGGCGACCGCCAGCAGAAGCAACCCGCGGCGCTGCTTCGCCAAGAGGCAGCCGACGGCGACCGGCGCGACCACGAGCAACCAGTGGAAACCGGCGGCGCCGGCCTTGGCCTCCAGGTAGCGCTGGGCATCGAAGGTGATGCGCCACAACACGTCCCAGCTGGTGCCGACCTCGAACATCGGCGGCGGCTTGAAGTCCTCGAGCGGGTAGTGCGGCGAGCGGAACAGCGTGTTGTAGAACGGGAACACCGGGTTGCCGGTGAGCACGAAGGCGCGGGCGTACGGCAGCCCGCCGACGGCCAAGAACGCGGCGCCGCCGGCGGCGATCGCGGCGCGCGAGTCGCGCGTGAGCCAGCGGCGCCAGCCGAGGCCGAGCCCCAGCGCCAGCACCGGCAGCACCATCATCGTGAGCGCTTTCGCTGCCATGGCGCCGCCGAGCAGCAGGCCACCGACGACGAGCCGTCGGCGTTGCCCGACGGGGGCGTGTGGTCCGGGGTCGCGTTCGCCGCGCGCGAGGAGACCGAACACGGCTGTCGCACCGCCGACGACGGCGCACGACCACACCGACTCGATGAACAACGAGCTGCTCTCGGTCAGCGTCAGCGGCGTCGCCAGGTAGACCAGCACGGCGGCCGTGGCGCCGCGGGGGTCGCCGCCGGCCCAGCGCGCCAGCCGGTGCACGAGCGCGGCCAGCAGCAGGATGCAGCCGAGGTTGACGAGGCGCGCGCCGGGCTCGCCGGCGAGCAGGTAGCCGAGCGTGTAGAGCCAGTCGCCCAGCATCGGCATCACCGCCCAGACGTGGTGGTCGACGTCGAAGTGCCAGACGTGGTCCCAGGCGATGCGCGCTGGCAGCAGCAGGTGCGTGACCAGCGCGTCGTAGCCGAGCTCCGGCATCATCACGACGACGAGGTGCACGGTGG
>JAEUHT010000107.1 GCA_016793265.1 Planctomycetota bacterium | reverse complement strand
CTGCAGCGGCGCCTTCAGGAAGTCGCCCAGGGACGGCACGGCGCGATCGGTGGCCTGCTGGGTGAGCTGCGGTGCGATCAGCGCCGTCAACCGCGGTGCGAACACCACGCTCTTCTGCGCCAGGCGCGTCGACTGCCCGTTCTCGATCACCCGCACGACGATGGTGAGGCGATCGCCGTCGAGGCGGAGCTGGGGCTGCACCATCAGCGTGTCCACGCCGGGTTGGAAGTCGCCTTGCGACAGCGAAGGCGGCATCTGGATCTGATCGGCCACGGCCAGGTCGCTCTCCGCGAGCTGGTCGGACAAGGCCGCGGTGAACTGGTCGCGCAGGACCTGGCCCTGGCTGCACTCGTAGTTGAGTCCGACCAGCTCCATGAGCTTCAGGTAGGCGTCGTGGTAGCTGGCGAAGTCGGTCCCGGCGATCGTGCAGGGCAGTTCATGCAGCGCCTGCTCCTCGGTCCGGCCCTTGGCCGCCCCTTCCTTGATCACCCGCGCCGCCGTCTCGGCGAGCTGCTGCTGGATCAGCTCGACCTGCTTCTGCTGCGCCTCGGTGCCGGGCAACAGCGTCGGCAGCAGGAAGAACGGACGCGCCGAGGCTTGCACGCCCTTCTTGGCGAGCTTCTCGACCGCCTCCTGGATCGCTCGCCGGGCAACGTCTGCGAGCTGATCCTGCAGGTCGGCGACGCTCACGGTCGGGTCGGCGAACCGGTAGCCGGCCGCCTCGTCGTCGGTGAGGTCCTTGTCGAGGTTCTGGTCCATCCAGCCCGCCATGCGCGGGTCGACGAGGGCCCGGCGCACGCGCGCCACGAGTTTGCACTTGTCGTCGTGGTACTCGAGCGTCACGACGACGCGTCCGGAACCGGCGACGTAGTTGTAGGACCCGCGCACGAAGCCGCCGATGCCGTGGGCGGCGGCGAGATCATCGAGCAGGCCTGGCTCGATCGGATCGGTCGAGTACCACAACACGCTGCTCTTCTGCTTCAGCAGCATCTCATGCAGACGGCCGACGTCGAAGGCGTTGGCGAACCCCGTCAGCAGTGCTTGATCGAGGCGCAGCGAGAACTGGCGCACCGGTGCGTCGCTGGTGCGCAGCACCGGGAAGATGCCGAGCTGCCGCGACTGCCAGTCGACGCCCTTGGCGCTGACGTCGTGCTGCAGCCCCTTGACGAGCTGCTCGAGCATGTGCGGGAACAAGGACTCGCAGTCCCGCGGGGTCAGCCCGCCACCACCGCCGGCGCCGGCGTTGCAGCCGAAGGCGATGACCGGCTCGGAGTCGTAGTCCTGGATGGCCTTGGTGAAGACCGGATCCCCTGACTTGCGCGAGCGAACGAACTCACACGCCTTCTTGAACAGCACCGGCACGCGGCCACTGGCGTCTGGTGCCACGCCGTTGCGATAGGCTACGAGCTCCAGGCGCATGCCCCGCGGCGTGGTTTCCAGTGAGCCCGCGATCGTGAGGTCGCAGCCGCAGGCAGCGCCGAGCAGTTCGGCGTCGCTGACGCTGCGGTAGTCCCCGCCCTGCCAGTGCCAGACCTGCAGCGCGGCGACGAGGTCGGCGCCGCTGAGCACGCGGTTCTGGAACACCGGCGGCATCACCTCACGGATCAGGTCGACCACCAGTTCCCCGGCCTTGCTGGAGCCGATCCTGGTCTTGTCGACGCCGCCAGTCAGCGGCGGGAACACCGCGATCCAAGGTGCCGCGGCGCCGTCGATGGCCGCTGCGGCCGCCGCCACTTGCTCGGCGATCCACGCCTGCATCTCGGTCCTGGAGGTGACCTCCGTGACCGCCTGGGCCGACGCGGCTGAGGCAATGGTGGCGAGGAACAACCCGGCCAGACCGAGGCGTTGCCGGTGACCGTGGGGACGAAGGGGGGATTGGTTCATGTCCGCCGAGGGGCCGTCGGGGCGCGACCGGAGATCGCGCAACCGGCCCCCTCCGCCACAGCGACGCACGCCCCTGGTCGGTCGGAGAACCCATGACCAAGCCCCGTATCCCCTTCCTCCTTCTCGCCTGCTCGCTCGCGGCTTGCGCCTCGATGAACCAAGCCATCGACGACGCCGGCCGTCAGGTCGACACGACGCTCAACGGCGAGAGCCCGGTGCTGGCGCTGTCGCCGGCCGAAGCGCGCCAACTCGTCGCGTCTGCCTTTGGCGACATCGACCGCGACATCCCGGACAGCGTCGTACCGCGCGTGTTCCTCTGCGTCGACACCGCCGGCATGGACGCGGCGGCCATGGCGCTCAGCAAGCCCGGCGATCTGCTCTATGTCCAGCTCGAGGACGCGCCGCGCCTCGTGCAGCAGGAGCTCGCCCGACAAGCCAGCGCCTGCGGCTGGCACAAGATCGAGAACTCGGCCGTGGCCGCGGCCATGCGCAAGGCCAGGCTCGACCGCGTCGAGGACGCGCTGTTCTTGCCCGAGAACCGCCGCGCGTTGCGTCAAGCGCTCGGCACCGGCCGCAGCGACCCGGTCGATCACGTCGTCTACGCCAACCTGTTCCTGGCCCCGTCGCGCAGCGACGCCCACAAGGCCGAGTTCCAGCTCGACCTGCAGATCGTGCCGCTGGTCGACGGCGACAGCTGGTCGGCGCAGAGCGTCATCGAGAAGAAGTTGCCGCAGCGCGGTCTGCTCGCACATCTGCGCGACATGCGCGACGCCCTCGGCGGCGCCGCCGACATCTGGCACTCGGTGCAGGACATCGTCACCGGCGTGCGGCGCCAGGGAGGCCGCTCGTGAGGACCCTCGCCACCGTGTTGCTGTGCAGCCTGCTCGGCTCGTGCACCTTCCTGCGCGAGAACGTCGAGCCGGCGTTCAACGAGGTGAAGTACGCCTTGTTCGGGACCAAGCAGACGATCCAGCTCGAGCCCCAGGAGGCCAAGCAGCTCGCCGACGCCGCGTTCGCGGCCCTCGACGCCCAGATCCCCGACACCGTCACGCCGGAGACGTTCGTCGTCGTCGACGCGACCGCCCTGCAGGGGGCCATCGAGTTCCTGAGCAGCAAGCAGGAGAAGCTCGAAGTGCACTTCGAGAACGCGCCCCAACTGCTGCAGACCGAGATCGCTCGCCTCGCGGCGGAGCGGGGCTGGGCACCGATCGCCAACGAGGCCATCGAGGCGGCAGCGCGCCAGTGTGGCCACCAGGACATCGCCGCCGCCCTGTTCACCCCCGATTCGCGGCAGCAGCTGGCCGAGGCCCTGGGCAAGACCCGATCGGGGGTCGCGCAGCAGATCCTGTACGCGGACCTGATCTTCTTCGGCGACGCGGAGCACGGCGCCCGCGCGCACTTCCGGTTGACGCTGCGCTGCGCCTCGGTCGCGGGACAGGAGCAGTGGATCGCCGAGCACACGATCGACAAGTCCCTGCCGTTTCGCGGCGTGCTGAGCCACCTGCAGGACTGGCTCGACGGCGGCAAGCAGACCGGCGACGCCGCCGCGAACGCGGCCGACGCCATCAACAAGGGCAAGACGCTCTGGCAGACCGCCTCTGGCTTCCTGTCCTGGCTGTGACGCCCCTGCGCCACCCCACACCCCCAGCTCATCAATCCCAGTCACCATGAACAAGCTCACCTCTCTCACCGCCCTCGCGGCGCTCTCCTGCCTCGGCGCCTGTAGCACCCTGCAAAACCTGTATCACGACACCAAGACCCTCGTGCTCGGCGAGAAGCAGGTCGTGCAGTTCGCGCCGGTCGACGCGACCGCATTGACCGACGCCGCGTTCACCCGACTCGACGAACAGGTGCCCGACTCGTGCACCCCGAGCGTCTTCGTCGTCGTCAACACGCACAAGCTCGACGCCGCCATCGAGCAGTTGAGCGGGGAAGAACGGCTGCAGGTCGACTTCAGCGCCGCCAAGGCGCTCGTGCGCGAAGCCGTGGCGCGGAACGCGCTGGCGAAGGGGTGGAGTCCGCCGCCCAACGACGCCGTCGAGGCCGCCGCGCGCAGCCTCGGCATCGCCCGCGTCGAGGACATCATCGAACTGCCCGCCGTGCGCATGCAGCTCGGCGAACAAATCGGCAAGGAGCGCAGCCTGATCGTCGATCACCTGCTCTATGTCGATGTCGAGTTCGGTCGCAGTGACGGCGATCCGAACAAGGGGCAGTTCCGGCTGACGCTGGAGATGCGGTCGGTGAGCAGCGACGACGGCTGGACGAGCGAATCCAGGCTCGACAAGGACCTGCCCACCCGGGGTGCGGTCGGTCACATCCAAGACTGGACCCAGGGCCTGCAGAAGACCGGCCTGGTGAGCTTCCACGGTCGCTGACCTGATCCGCCCCGCCAGCCCCGGCCCCTGGGTCGACCATGGTCCCCCCAACGCTCCTCGACGAGACCACGGGTCGTAGCCTCACCGTCGCCGGCGACCGCGTGCTGCTCGGTCGTCATCCGCGCGCCCAACTGCGCCTGCTCGATGCGGGGCTGAGCCTGGAGCACGCATGGCTCGGGCGGCGTGGTGACGAGCTCACCATCGAGCCCGCCAGTGCCGCGGCGGCGACCCTGCTCAACGGCAGGCCGCTGCTGGCCCAGGCCCGGCTCACGGCCGGCGATCGCATCGAGGCCGGTGGTCTTCGCCTGCGTGTCGTCGACGCGACCGCCGCGCCGCCGGTCGCACCGGGAGTGGCGGTGGCAACGGCAGCGGTCCCCACGACCGCACCTGGCCGGGTGGACGACGCCCTCGAAGCCACCGTGGTCGGCCAGGCGGGCGCCCGCCTGACGCTGGTGCAGCATGAGATCCCGATCCGCGGCAACACCAGCCTCGGCCGCAGCGCCGACAACGACCTGCGGCTGCCGTCGGTGCAGGTGTCGCGCCACCACGCACGTTTCGAAGTGCAGCCGTCCTTCACGCGGCTCGTCGACCTCGGCAGCAGCAACGGCACCTTCGTCAACGGCCGCCGCATCACGCGGCCGACGCCGCTGCGCGCCGACGACGTGGTCACCATCGGCCCGTTCGAACTGCTCTACACGGGCTGGAGCCTGCGGCAGAGTGGTGGTGGCCCCGCCGGCGTCGCCGCCATCGGCGTGACGCAGGCGGTGCCCGACGAACAGCGTCGTGGCCACCACAAGACCATCCTGCAGCCGACGGACGTCGTGGTGCAGCCGGGGGAGTTCTTCGTCATCCTCGGTGAGAGCGGCGGCGGCAAGTCGACGCTCATGAACCTGCTCAGCGGCCGCGCGCAACCCAACGCCGGACGTGTGCTGCTCGACGGCCGCGACCTGGGCACGCACTTCGCCGCGCTGCGACAGCGCATCGCCTTCGTGCCGCAGAAGAACCTGCTGTTCGACGAGCTGACGGTGCTGGAGCACCTCCGCTACACGGCGCGCCTGCGGCTGCCTGCGGACACGGACGCCGCCGCCGTCGAGGGCGTGGTGGTGGACACGATCCGACTGGTCGGGTTGACCGACCACGCGGCCACCCGTTGCAAGGACCTGAGCGGCGGCCAGAAGAAGCGCGCCAGCCTGGCCAACGAGATCCTCGTGCGTCCCGGCATCCTGTTCGTCGACGAGGTCACCAGTGGCCTCGACGAGGGCACCGACCGCGAGATCATGACCCTGCTGCGCGACCTGAGCCGCGCCGGTGTCACGGTGGTCTGCATCACCCACACGCTGCGCAACGTCGCTTCCTGCGGCGACCGCGTCTGCGTGTTGGCCCAGCCCGGACAGGTGCTGTTCGTCGGCCCCCCCGCCGAGGCGCTGCGGGCCTTCGAGGTCACCGACCTCGGGGGCATCTTCGACCGCCTCAAGGCGGACCCGAGCCCAGGCGCGCGTCAGCGCCTGCGGCGACGCTTCGTCGACAGCGAGGTGCACGCGCGCGAGGTCGCCGCCCCACTGCAGATGCTGAGCGACCGGCGCGAGCCACCGGCTCCCGCAGGCCAGGCCCCGGACCGGGCGCGTCGCGAGTCCTGGCGCCAGTTCCGTATCGTGCTCGACCGCGTGGCGCGGCTCCTGCTGCTGGATCGGCGAACGCTCGCGATCGCCCTCGGGCAGGCCGTTCTGGTCGGCCTCGCCATGGCAGCCGTCTTCGGCGAGGTGCCGGATGACCTCGCGCACGTGCCAACGCAGCAGACGGTGCAGTTCCTGCTCGCGGTCAGCTGCCTCTGGTTCGGCTGTTCCAACGCCAGCAAGGAGCTCGTGAAGGACCGGGACCTGTTCCGGCAGGAGGCGGACGTGTGTCTGCTTCCCGGCTCGTATCTGCTGGCCAAGGCGGCGGTCTTCGCGCTGCTCGGCTTCGTACAGGTCGCCCTGTTGCTGGGCCTGGTCGTCACGCTGACCGGCGTGGCCGGCAACACCGCCTGGCAGGCGGTCTCGCTCGCCGCCACGGTGCTCGCGGGAACTACACTCGGCCTGTGCATCTCCTCGTTCGCGCGTGATCGTGACCAGGCCAACACCATCGTGCCGATCGTGCTGGTGCCGCAGATCATCATGGCTGGCCGCATCGCCGACCTGCCGAGCGCCATCGAGTGGTTCGCCGGCACCTTCGTCACCAGCTACTGGAGCTACACCGGCATGGATGCGATCGCCGACGAACGCTGGCAGCGCGCGACGATCGCGGTCTTCGCCACCCTCGTGCAGACAGGAGTGTTGCTGCTGGCCTCCTACCTCGGCCTCGCCCGACCGGGGCTGCGCGCCCTCGCTGGCCTGCCGGGTTCGAGCCGGCAAGGGCCGGTTTGGCGGCCATGACCCGACCCGCTCGATGGCTGTGATTCGCCGCTGCGGCCGTCGCGCCCCCTCAACCCACCCACGGCATCGGCTGGACCGCATTCCGTGCCACACCGGCCACGGTCTCCGGATGAGACCGTGGGTCTCGACGATTCTGCGGCCCGACGGCACCTTGACTGGCTGCAACACGTCGGATCGCTAAACGTTGTGGCCCCCCCGTCTGCGCGCCCCGGCAGCCGGGTCCGTTCCCTCGTTACCGTCCCGCTTCGTCCCCATGCTCAGAACCTCCACGTACGCCAGCTCCGTGCTGGCCGCCGCGCTGCTCGCGGTTCCCGTCGTCGCCCAGAAGGCCGACTCCCTCGCCGACCAACAACTCGCCGCGTTCTATGCCGGAGATGCCTGGCGCGCCTTCCTCGATGAGGTCGGCGGCGACTGGCGTGTGCAATGGTGCAAGGCGACCGGCAGCCCACGCTCGATCGTCGGCAGCGGCATCGCGCTCGGCGACTGGCGCGAGAACTCGCTCGAAGAAGCGCGCCGCCACGCCGTGCAGCTGCTGCAGCAGCGCGGCGCCCTGCTCGGCCTCGGCACCTCCGAGTTCCGCGAGGTGATCGGCGCCCGCATGGGCCGCACGTGGAGCTTCGTCTTCGACCAGTTCTACCGCGGCCTGCCGGTGATCGGCGGCCGCGCCGACGTGCGCGTGCACATGGTCGGCCGCGTGCCGATGTTCGGCAGCACGGCCTGGAGCATCCCGGCCGACTTCTCGATCACCCCAGCGCTGGGTGAAGAGGTGGCCAGCGCGATCGCCTGGCAGAAGCTCGGCCAGAGCCCGACCGGCGCGCCGCAGCCCGCCGTCACGCCGGCACCTCGGCTGGTGATCTGGGGTGACGCCGCGGCCGAAGCGGCATCGACGCCGACGCTGGCCTGGGAGGTCGCCATCAGCAACGTCGCCGCCGACGGCAGCGGCCCGGTCGGCCGCTACTACATCGACGCCCAGACCGGCGCCGTGCTGACCTTCGTCAGCGACAAGCACGAGTGCGGCTTCGTCGGCTGCACGGCCAAGACCCACGCGGCCCGGCTCGCCGCGCCGCCCGTCAACACGACGGTGACGGTGATGGGCTGGACCAACATCGGCGTCGATGCCTACGCGGCGCTCACCAACGTGCCGCTGCCCGGTCTCGTGCTCAACGTGCCCGGCATCGGCAACGTGACCACCGACGACAACGGTCAGTTCACCATCAACATCGCCGCGCCGGTGTCGATCACGGTCGGCGCCTTCGACGGCCGCCACCACAACGCCATCAGCGGCAGCAACGCGCCGGGCGGCAACTTCACGGTCAACCCGGGCGTCAACTCGACGATCCAGCTGCTGACCAGCGGCGCCAGCTCGCTGCAGACGGCGCACACCAACACGACCTACTGGGTCGACCAGGCCAACGAGTGGGTGCGCTCGATCGTCGGCAACTCGGCGCAGATGAACACCGCCGACGCCATCGTGCCGACCGTGAACATCAACCTGAACTGCAACGCCTACTACACCGGCAACACGATCAACTTCTACGTCGCCGGCAGCGGCTGCTCGAACACCGCCAACGCGACCGTCGTCGTGCACGAATGGGGCCACGGCCTCGACGACCGCTACGGCGGCATCAGCAACACCAGCTACGAGGGGCTCAGCGAAGGCTGGGGCGACATCCTCGGCATGTACCTGGTCGACAGCCCGCTGCTCGGCTCGGGCTTCCAGACCGCCGGCGTGCCGCTGCGCAACGGCAACAACACGCGCCAGTACCACACCGCGAGCCAGGTGCACGCCGCCGGTGAGTCGTGGATGGGCTTCGCCTGGAAGCTGCGCGACCGCCTCGCCACCACGCTCGGCAGTCGCCCGACGGCCATCGCGCTGACCGACGACATCGTCGTCGGCACCATCGTCGCCGACGCCGTCGACCAACCCGCTGCCGTGCTCGAGGTCTTCCTCGCCGACGACAACGACGGCAACCTCGCCAACGGCACGCCGCACGCCGCCGACCTGATCTGGGCTTGCGACCAGCACGCGCTGCCCTACCCGGCCGTCGGCACCGGTCCGACCAACGACGAGTGCGCGGACGCCATCATGCTCAGCAACGGCATCACCGGCCCGTTCACGACGGTCGGCGCCACGACCTCGGCGCCAGCTTGGGGCTGCGCCTCGGGCGGCAACGACGTCTGGTTCACCTACGTCGTGACCGGCACCGGCACGCTGACCGTGCAGACCTGCGGCCAGGCGACCTGGGACACGGCGCTGCAGCTGTTCTCGGGCTCGTGCGGCTCGCTGACCACCGTCGCCTGCAATGACGACGCCTGCAGCCTGCAGTCGGCGATCTCGGTCGCGGTCACGCCGGGCTACTACTACCTGCGCGTCGGCGGCTACAACGGCGCCACGGGCTCGTTCTCGCTCGACGTCAACGGCCCCGGCGGCCCGGTGGCGGCGGCCAGCACGCCCTATGGCGTCGGCTGCTACAGCCTGTCGCGCAGCTTCTATGAGTACGCGGCGAACACCGGATTCGACCTCGCCAACAGCGCGATGCGGCTGACGAAGGTCGGCAACCACTACGTCGCTTCGGCGGCCGGCTCGTTCGTGGCGCCTTCGGGCAGCGCGACGACGCTGACGCTGGGCGATGACGCGACGGCCACGGTGTCGCTGACCGGCAGCTTCCCGTACCCCGGTGGCTCCACCAGCTCGCTCGAGGTCTGCTCGAACGGCTACGTCTCGGTGGCGGCCGGCAACGGCACCTCCTACACGCCGGTCGCGGCCTCGTGGCTGACGTCGGTCGCCGCGCGCTGGGGCACCTGGCACGACTTCAACCCCTCGGCCAGCGGTTCGGGCGCGGTGAAGTTCGAGCAGATCGG
>JAEUHT010000315.1 GCA_016793265.1 Planctomycetota bacterium | reverse complement strand
CATCAGGAAGCGGCGGTCGCCGGTGCGCGCGAACAGCGCGGCGAAGTCGGCGGCGGCACGTTCGTAGTCGCCGGCGCGGTAGGCGGCGATGGCCGTCGTGGTCGTCGGGCTCGACGCCGCCAACGGTTCGGGCGCCGTCTGGGCGCCGAGCGGGCCCGTGGCCAACAACGCCGGCAGCAGCAGCAACAGCCACGACGGCGCCCACGCGCGCTGGCCTTCGAGGCGCGCGGTCAGGTCGCGAACGGTCGTCGCCGCGAGCGGCTCGCCGGCGCCGTAGCGCGCCGCCGTGCCCTGCTCGATCGCGCGCACGACCTGCTCGGCCAACTCGGCATCGAGCCCGCTGCTGGCGAGCCGCTGGCGCAGGTCTGGCGAGATCACCGCCGCGGCCGGCACGGCGAGCCGATCGGCGACATAACCGGCGAGGGCGTCGAGCGCGTCGTCGCCCCGATCGAGCGCCTGCCGGCACCTGCGCAGCGCCGATCGCACCCGCTGCCCGTTCACGTCGGCCGCGCGCGCACGCCACCGGCGGAACGCCAGCAGGCCGCCCAGCGCCGACAACCACGGGCCGAACACCACCAGCACGCCAGCCCAACGCGGCAGCGTGGTGGCGCGAAGCGGTTCGCCGTCGAAGGCCGGCAGGTCGAAGACATCGTCGACTCCTGGCGTGATGGGCTTGGCGGCCGCGTCGGGCAGCGGCGCCAGCGTCTCCGTGCGTTCGAGCGGCAGCACCGTCAGCGGCAGCGGCGAAGTCGCCAGCGACACGTACCGCTCGACGCCGGGCGTGGTGTCGAAGTAGTTCCAGCCGATCGCCGGCACCTGCTTCACGTCCCCGGTGCGCGGCGTGAGGTCGTAGGTGACGACCACCTTGTCGGCGCTGCGCTGCACCTGCGCTTCGCCGAGCTTGTGCAGCAGAGGCAGGGCGTCGACGTTCGGCATCTCGAGGAACTCGAGGTTGCCCTGACCGCGCACGGTCAGCGTCAGCTTGAGCGAACCACCGAGCTTGACGCGGTCGTGGTCGAGCCGCGCCTCGATCGTCATGCCGCGACCGACGGCGCGGTAGTACGGGTCCGGCCGCCCGGCCTCGGGCAGCGGCAGCACCTCGATGCGCAGCGGCTGCCCCTGCGCGAACAGGTTCTCGCTGAGGCCGCCGCGGCGCTGGCCGAAGACGTCCCGCTGGCCTTCGCGCCGCACGACCTGGAAGCGCAAGGAGGGCGCCGCCAGCTCGAAGGTGCCCGGCCGCGTCGGCAAGAAGGCGCGATGCATCGTGAAGCGCTGCCAGCGCTGCCCGGCGCGTTCATGGTCGGTCACGTAGTCGACCGACAGCGGTCGGCGGTCGTGCACGATCAGCTGCTGGCCGTTGCGCGGCGTGGGCAACTCGATGGGCTCGCCGAACGGCACCTGATCGAGCCAGTCGGCGGTCACCTCGACGTCGAACACGGGCTGCCCGGTATTGGTCGACAGCGTCAACAGGCGGAGCCCTGCCAGCACGCCGAAGTCGATGTCGAGGCGCACCGGCTCGTGCACATAGACCCGCTGCGGCACGGCCGCGACCTCGACCCAGCCGAGTTCGGCGCCTTCGCGGTCGCGCCGGGCCTCGAGCCGGAGCTCCGGCGTCTGCTGCTGCCGCGTGCCGGTCCAGATCAGGAACGGCGGGATCACGAACACACCCTCGCGCTGCGGCTGCACGGTCACCTGATAGCGGACCGTGACGCTCTGCGCGCTGCGCCGGCCATCGAACACGAACTGGCTGCTGCGCATCGGGCCTTCGACGCCGACGAGCCGCAGGCCGTCGACGGCAGGCAGCGAGAACGGCCGCGGATCGGCCTGTTCGCCCTCGATCACGATGTTCACGGTGGCGACGTCGCCGAGGCGCACGAGCGCCGGTTCCGGCCCGGTCACCTGCAGCCGCTCCTGCGCGGCCAGCGACGACACCACCAACAGCGCGGCGACGATGCCGCGGCGCAGGGCGACGCACAGGGTCGGGCTCACCAGTCCCGCTCCACCGGCCGACGGCCGGCGCCTGCGCGCAGGCGCAAGGCCCTCAGCTGCTGGTCCATCTGCTTGAGCTTCTCGAGCAGGCGCTGCGTCTCCTCGGGCGTGAGCTCCAGGTCGCCGAGGCCTTCGCCAGGCGCATCCTGGCGCGGTTCCCCAGCCACGGGCTTGCCCGGCGACGGCTTGTCCTCGGGCTTGCCGGCCTCCTGGGGGGACTCGGCTCCAGGCTGCGGCGGTCGTGGGTCGCCTTCCCCTTGTGGTTGCTGCTCCGACGGCTCGGGCTTCGGCTCGTCCGCAGGCTTCGGCTCAGGAGGCTGCGCAGCGCCCTGCTTGTCATCGCCGGACTTGGAGTCGCCCTGCTGCTTGTCCTCAGGCTTCTTGTCGTCCGGCTTCTTCTCGTCCGGCTTCTTGCCTTCCTCGTCGGGGTTCTTCTTGTCCTCCTTCTTGTCCTCCTTCTTCTCCTCCTGCTTGTCGTCCTTCGACGGCTCACGCTGCTGCTTCTGCTGCTCGATCTTCTGCTCGATCGCCTCGATGGTGCGCAACGCACGTTCGGCGTTGCGCAGCAGCTCGGGCGTCGCCGCCGCCTGCACACCCTTCTCGAAGTAGTCGCTCGCCTGCTTGGCCTTGGCCAGCGCCTTCTCGTAGACCGGCAGCGGATCCGCGGGCCCGGCCCCCGCCGCCGGCGGCGCGGCAGCACCGACCACCAGCGCGTCCGCCTCGGCTTCGAGCGCCTTGGCCTCGGCGTGGCGGACGGCACCGAGCATGCCGGCGTGCAGGTCCTCGCGCGCGTCCTCGGCCAGCGCCGCGTACTTCTCTGCCGCCGTCTCGGCCGTGGCGAGATCGCCCGCCCCGTAGGCCGCGAGGGCGAGGTTCCACTGCAGCTCCGCTTTGCCACCTGCCGCCGCGGCCGCGCTCTGGAAGCAGCGAACGGCATCGGCGAAGCGCCGCTGCCGGTAGGCCTCCGCCCCCTGCTCCTGGTCACCACCACCCTGGGGTGCCAGAACGAGCACCCCGCAGCAGAGCCACGAACTCCACATCAGCGCGATCATCGGTTGCGGCCTCCGGACATCACGATGTCGAACAGTAACAGCAGCAGCAGCGGCAGCAGCACCCACTGGTAGCGCGCGCGCTTGCCGACCTGCTCGCCGGCCTCGTAGCTGCGCTTCTGCATCGGCCGCAGGCGCTTCTGCTGCAGCTCCTCGAGCGGCAGCGCCATCGCCTCGGCGCGCAGGAACTCGCCGCCGGTGACCTCCGCCAGCGCGCGCAGGCTGTCCGGGTCGAGGCGCGAGACGACCTCCTGACCGGCCTTGTCACGCAAGAACGCCTGCTTGCCGCCCTCCTGCACGGTGATCTTGCTGCCGAGGGCGCTGCCGTAGCCGACCGTGTAGACGACGAGGCCCTGGTCCTTCAGTTCGCCCGCCGCCTGCCGGCCGGCGCCCGCCAGGTCCTCGCCGTCGGTCAGCAGCACCACCACCGTGGTCTTGCGGTTGTCGGGGTCGCTGAGCTCGAGCGCCTTGCGCAGCGCCGCCGCGAGGTCGGTGCCGCCGACCTTGACGACGTCGCTGTCGACCTCGTCGAGCAGGCCGCGGAACGAATCGAGGTCGTGCGTCAGCGGCACCCACAGGCGCGCTTCGCCGGCGAACACCACCAGCCCGGCGCGGTCGCCGCGGTCGAGCCGCGGCAGCACCGAGCGGATGTCGCGCTGCGCGCGCCCGAGCCGCGACGGCTCCATGTCGGCGGCGAGCATCGACCGCGAGGTGTCGAGGCAGAAGATCAGGTCGAGGCCGCGGCGTTCGACCTGCACCTGCTCGTCGCCGTAGCGCGGGTCCATCCAGGTCAACAGGCCACAGCCGAGCAGCAGCGTCACGCGCAGCGAGCGCACCAACGGCGACGCCACGCGCGTGCGCGGCGCCGCTCCGTAGCGGCGCGCGGCCTGCCGGGTGCAATCGAACAACAGCCACAGCAGGGCCCACGCCACCGGCAGCGAGAGCAGCCACGGCCACAACCAACCGCGCGCGAAGACGACGTCGTTCACGGCACCCTCCGGAACAGCAGCACCTCGGCGCCGAGCGCGAGCAGCAGCAGGCCGAGGCCGAGGCCGAGCGGCCACTCGAAACGATCGACGGTGCGATAGCGCGGGTCGTCGAGCGGCTGCTTCTCCAGCGTGTCGATGCGGGCGTAGACGGCGGCGAGGTCGTCGTCGCTCTTCGGCTGGAAGAAGGCGCCGCCGGTGGTCTCGGCGATCGTGCGCAGCTCCTGGAAGTCGATCGGCCGCATGCCGAACGGCGTCGCTTCCCCGTTGCCGAGGCCGATCGTGTGCACGCGCACCCCCGCGTCCTCGGCCATCTTGGCGGCGTCGACCGGCAGGATGTCGGCGAAGTTGTTCTGGCCGTCGGTCAGCAGCACGACGACCTTCGACTTCGCCTCGCTCTTCTGCAACACCTGCACGGCCTTGGCCAGCGCCACCCCGACCGCGGTGCCGTCCATCGCGCCGCCCGGCTCGACGATGTCGAGCGCCCGCAAGAACGCGCCGAGCGCCGCTTCGTCGAGTGTCGGCGGGCAGCGCAACTCGGCGTAGCGCGCGAAGGCGATCAACGCCACGCGGTCCTGCGGCCGCGCCGCGGCGAACTGCTCGGCCCGCTGCCGCGCCGCGTCCATGCGCCGCACGCGCTGCTCGGTGCTCATGTCGGCCGTGGCCATCGACGAGCTGACGTCGACGGCCAGCACGATGTCGACGCCCTCCTGGTGCAGCGGCAGCACCTCACGTTCGACCGGCCGCGCCAACGCCACGGCGAGGCAGAGCCCGGCGAGCGTCTTGCCCAACAGCGGCGCCGCCAGCAGGCGCTGCCGCCAGGTCGTCGGCACGTCCGCGAACAACGACGCCGCCGCGGTGGGCAGCGCCGCGCGCGGCCGCCACCAGCGCCAGGCGGTGGCGAGCAGCACCAGCGGCGCCAACAGCAGGAACCACGGGTCCAGCAGCGTGAAGCCGCCCCACTCGACGACGCCGATCATGCCCCGACCTCCGCGGTCGCCGTCGACGTACGATCGGGTCGTGTCGAGTCGACGAAGGCCTCGGCCAGCGCGAAGGTGGTCCGGTGGTCCTGTTCGGTCGGCGACACGGCGGCGAACTTGACCAGGTCACACTGCCGCAGGAACCGCTCCAACTGGGGTCGGTGCGCACGCGCCAGGCCGTCGCCGTCCTCGAGATCACGCAGGAACTCCTCGGTGGTGCGTTCGGGCGCGCGCAGACCAAAACGCTCTTCGAGATAGACGCGCAGCACGTTGGAGACGCCGACGTAGAACGCCTCGACGTCGGCCGCCGTCGTGCGCGGCGCCTCGTGCAGCCGCTGCAGGGCCCGCAACGCCCGCACGTGCGGCGGCA
>JAEUHT010000294.1 GCA_016793265.1 Planctomycetota bacterium | reverse complement strand
GGGTGTCGTGGCCGAGCACGAGCGTCGCCAGCATGGCGCCGTGCTCCCCCGGCACTTGGGCCAGCAACTGCCGTCCGAGCCGCCGCCGCAGCCAGTGGGCGAGCCGCGGCAGCGACGGCGGCCCAGCGTGCACCGTCACGCTGGCGGCGAGGCCACGCAGCGACTGTGGCAGCTCCGGGCCGACCAGTGGCGCGGCGGTGGCCAGCGCGCGCAGCTCGTCGCCGGGCAGCACCTCGAGGTCGGCATCGAAGGTGATGCGCTGCCGCGACGTGGCGTCGGCGAGGTGCACGGTGGTGGTGCCGGTGGCAGGGGCGCGCACGACCCGGACCACGCGCCCCCGCACTGCGAGCGGGCCGTCCGGCAGCGCCGGTTCGGCGAGCCGCGACGGCGGCAGCGCCGCCAACAGCGCGGGCAGTGCGCACAAGCCGGCGCGTCGCCAGCGGGGGCGGCCCCGCACGGCGAACAAGAGGCCGAGCAAGGCCAGCAGGACCGCGGCCGGCAGGCACGGCCCGGCGAGCACGGCGGCGGGGGCGGCGAAGACGAGGGCGGCGAGCAGCGGCACGAACGAGGGCTGCGGTTCCATACGACGATGAGGTGTGCGGATCGGCGCCGCGGTTACAGTCCGCGCCCATGGTTTCGGCCCTGTACCCCGGCAGCTTCGATCCGGTGACCCGCGGACACCTCGACCTCGTCGAGCGCGCCTTGCCGCTGTTCGATCGGCTCACGGTCGCCGTCGCCCTCAACAGCTCGAAGACGCCGACGTTCACGGCCGAAGAACGGGTCGAGATGCTGCGCGAAGTGCTGCCGCGCGACGACCGGTTGTCGGTGACGACGTTCTCGGGGCTCGTCGTCGACTTCTGCCGCGAGCAGGGCATCGGCGCCGTGCTGCGCGGCGTGCGCACCGTCTCCGACTTCGAGTACGAGTACCAGATGGCGCTGACCAACCGGCACCTGGCGCCCGGCATCGAGACCGTGTTCGTGATGCCGAGCGTGCAATTCAGCTACGTGTCGTCGTCGTTGATCCGCGAGATCGTGCGGCACGGCGGCGACGTCACCTCCTTCTTGCCGCCGCCGGTGGAGCGCCGTCTGCGCCACCGTCTGCGCCCCCAGAACTGACCCATGTTGACCACGATCCACTCCGACCAGGCGCCCGCCGCCATCGGTCCGTACAGCCAGGCCGTCAAGGCCGGCAACCTGCTGTTCTGCTCCGGCCAGATCCCGCTCGACCCCAAGACCATGCAACTGGTCGGGGCCGACGCCGCCGCCCAGACCGAGCAGGTGATGCAGAACCTCGCCGCCGTGCTCGCCGCTGGTGGCCTCGGCTTCGCGAACGTCGTGCGCACGACGATCTTCCTGACCACGATGAACGACTTCGCCGCCGTCAACGAGGTCTACGGCCGTCACTTCGCCAAGCACAAGCCGGCGCGCGCCACCGTCGCGGTCAAGGAGCTGCCGAAGGGCGCCCTGGTCGAGATCGACTGCATCGCCGCCTCGTGACGCCGCCGGCGTGGTTGCGCCGGTTCGCCGTCGCCAGCCTGACCCTGCTGGTCGTGCTGTTGCCGGTGTCGGTGGCGGCGCGCGGCATCACGGCGGCGCCGACGCCGGCCGAACTGCATCGGCTCGCACGCGCCACCGCCGTACCACCCGTCCAGGGCAGCGAGGTGGCGCGCCAGTTCCTCGTCGCCGGCGTGGCGGGGCTGCCGCTGCCGACGGCCCCGGGCGCCGAGGCGCCGTTCGTGCAGCGGGCGCGCTTGATGCAACTGCTCGCCATCGCCGGGGTCAGCGTCGGCGTCTATCTGGCGATGCTGCTGGCCCGCGGGCGCCTGCACGCGCTGCTCGCGTGTGCGGCGCTGGCGCTGCTGCCGGCCGTGCACAGCCGTGGCTACGAGCTGCGGCCGGAAGGGGCGGCGGCGCTGTTCGTGGCGCTCGGCCTCGTGCTGACCACCTGCTTCGCCGCCGACGCGGCGCGCACCCGCCGACCAGGCGCGCGGCGCCGCTGGTGGTCGCTCGCCGGCCTGTCGTCGTGCGCGTGCCTGGCCAATGCGCTCGCTGTCGCGGCGCTGCCGACGACCGGCGAGTGCCTCTTGGTGCCCGGTGGCGTCTTGCTGCTCGGCACGCTGCAGCTCGCCCTGCGCGCCCGCCGGGCCGCGCGGCGCCACGGCTGGCTCGGCATCCCGATCCGGGCCATCAACGGCCGCCTGCTGCCGTGGACGGCGACGTCGTTGCTGATGCCGGCGGTGGCGCTGTGGTCGTTGTCGCAGGCGGTGGCGGGGCCTGCCGAAGCGGTGCTGCCGTCCCTCGGCGGCAGCCTGGTGCAGGAAGCCGGCGGCACGTTCCCGCTGCTGCTGATGGGGTTCGGTGCCGGCGTCGGCTTGCTGCGGGTCGGCCTGCGTCTCGGGCGCCGTGGCCGGCTCGGCCCCGATCTGGCCCTGTTCGTCTTCGCCGCCGCGTTCGTCGCCGGGCTCTGGCGCGCCGACGGCGAAGACGGGCTGCCGGCGGCGGCGGCGCTGGCGGCGCTGGCCGGCGAGGGCCTCGCCGGCCTGCTGGTGCTGGCCCAGGGGCTGCTGTCGGTGCGGCGCGGGCGGACCGCCCGCCTGGACCGCCTGGTTGGGCCGCCGTCGTGAACTTGCGGGCGGGCCATGGCGTGGCCGCCGCTGGATCGCTACCCTCGCCACGCTTTCCCGCACACCTGGAGAAAGCGACTTGGCTGAGTTCCTCGGCGAAGGCCTCACCTACGACGACGTCCTGCTGGTGCCACAGATGGCCTCGGCGCTGCCGCGCGACGTCGATACCAAGACGCGGTTCTGCCGCGGCGTGACCCTGCAGGTGCCGATCGTCGCCGCGGCGATGGATACGGTCACCGAGTGGCGCATGGCGGTGGCGCTGGCGCAGCAGGGTGGCATCGGCATCGTGCACAAGAACCTGCCGGTCGAGCGCCAGGTCGGCGAGGTCGACAAGGTCAAACGATCGGCCAACGGCGTGATCCAGGACCCGGTCGCGCTGGCGCCCGAGGACAGCGTCGGGCGCGCCAAGGACCTGATGGCCGCGCACAAGATCAGCGGCCTGCCGGTGGTGGACGGGCGCCGCGTGGTGGTCGGCATCCTGACGCACCGCGACCTGCGCTTCGTCGACGACCGCGACAGCCGCGTCAGCAGCGTGATGACGAAGCAGAATCTCGTCACCGCCCAGCCGGGCACCACGCTCGATCAGGCGCGGCAGATCCTGCGCCGCAACAAGGTCGAGAAGCTGATCCTGGTGCAGGCCGACGGCACGCTCGCGGGCCTCATCACCATGAAGGACATCCGCGGCACCGAGGAGTTCCCGAACGCCGCGCGCGACAGCCGCGGCCGCCTCGTCGTCGGCGCCGCGGTCGGCGTGCACGACCTCGAACGCGTCGGTCGTCTGGTCGAGGCCGGCTGCGACGTCGTCGTCGTCGACACCGCGCACGGCCACAGCAAGAACGTGATCGAGACCGTGCAGGCGATCAAGCGCACCTTCCCGATCCCGGTGGTGGCCGGCAACGTCGGCACCTTCGATGGGGCCAGGGCGCTGGTCGACGCCGGCGCCGACGGCGTCAAGGTCGGCATCGGTCCGGGTTCGATCTGCACCACGCGCATCGTCACCGGCTGCGGCGTGCCGCAGCTCACCGCCGTGCTCGACGCCGTGCGCGCCTGTGCGCCAGCCGACGTGCCGGTGATCGCCGACGGCGGCATCCGCCAGAGCGGCGACATCGTCAAGGCGCTCGCGGCCGGGGCCGCCTGCGTGATGCTCGGGTCGCTGCTGGCCGGCCTCGACGAGTCGCCCGGCGAGACGATCCTCTACCGCGGCCGGTCGTTCAAGTCGGTGCGCGGCATGGGTTCGCTCGGCGCCATGGAGCAGGGCAGCGCCGACCGCTACGCGCAGGGCGACGTCAAGGAGCGCATGAAGTTCGTGCCCGAGGGCGTCGAGGGCATGGTGCCCTACAAGGGCGCGCTGCGCGACTACGTCTACCAGCTCGTCGGCGGCCTGCGTTCGGGCATGGGCTACAACGGCGCCCGCACGCTGCCGGAGCTGGCGCAGAAGGCGAAGTTCCTGCGCGTCACCTCGGCCGGCCTGCGCGAGTCGCACCCTCACGACATCCAGATCACCAAGGAAGCGCCGAACTACACCGGCGAAGCATGAGCGAACCTGCCATCGAAGGGCCCGTCGGCGGTGTCCTGATCGTCGACTTCGGCGCGCAATACTGCCAGCTCATCGCCCGCCGCGTGCGCGAGCTCGGCGTCTACTCGCGCATCACCGCGCCGGAGCGGGCGATGTTCACGTTCCGCCACATGCGGCCGCAGGCGGTGATCCTGAGCGGCGGGCCGCGCTCGGTCTACGAGCACGACGCGCCGGTGCTCGACGCGGCGCTGCTCGAACAGGGGGTGCCGGTGCTCGGCATCTGCTACGGCCTGCAGTGGCTGGCGCAGCACACCGGCGGCGAGGTCACGCCGGCGCAGTCGGGCGCCGAGTACGGCCGCACCGAGTTGGTGGTGACCGACGAACGCGACCTGCTGCGCGGCATCCCGCAGCACAGCACCGTCTGGATGTCGCACGGCGACAAGGTGGCGCGGCTCGGCCCGGGCTTCGAAGTGCTGGCGAAGAGCGAACCGTGCCCGTTCGCGGTGGTCGGCGACCGCCGCCGCCGCTTCTTCGGCATGCAGTTCCACCCCGAGGTCGCGCACACCGAACACGGCACCCGCATGCTCAGCAACTTTGTGCTCGAGGTGGCCAAGGTGCGCGCCGACTGGAACCCCGGCAGCCTCGTCGACAGCAAGGTGGCCGCGATCAAGCAGCTCGTCGGCCCGGACGGCGAGGTCGTCATGGGGCTGTCCGGCGGCGTCGACAGCTCGGTCGCGGCGGTGCTGATCCACCGCGCCATCCAGCAGCGCCTGCACTGCGTATTCGTCGACAACGGCCTGTTGCGGGCCGGGGAGCGCGCGGGCGTCGAGGCGCTGTTCTCCGACCACTACCACATGGACCTGACGGTGGTGGACGCCAGCGAACGCTTCCTCGCGGCGCTCGCCGGCGTCACCGAGCCGGAGCAGAAACGCAAGATCATCGGCAAGGTGTTCGTCGACGTCTTCCGCGACCAGGCCAAGGCCCGCCGCGGCGCGCGTTTCCTCGGCCAGGGCACGCTGTATCCCGACGTCATCGAGTCGGTCGCCGCGCACGGCGGCGCCACCTCGATGATCAAGAGCCACCACAACGTCGGCGGCCTGCCGAAGGACCTCGACCTGAAGCTCGTCGAGCCGCTGCGTGACCTGTTCAAGGACGAAGTGCGCGCGCTCGGCCGCGAGCTCGGCCTGCCGTCGTCGCTGGTCGATCGCCAGCCGTTCCCGGGCCCGGGGCTCGGCGTGCGGTGCCTGGGCGAGCTGACGCGCGACAAGCTGGAGCCGCTGCGCCAGGCCGATCGCATCGTGCGCGAGGAGATCGAGCAGCGCTCCCTGCAGCGCGGCCTCTGGCAGTACTTCGCCGTCTACGTGCCGCAGAAGACCGTCGGCGTGAAGGGCGACGCGCGCGTCTACGAGGACGTCTGTGTGCTGCGCGTGGTGTCGAGCCAGGACGCGATGACCGCCGACTGGGAGCTGCTGCCGGTCGACGTGTTGAAGCGCATCTCGAACCGCATCCTCAACGAGGTGAAGGGCTTCTCGCGCGTCTGCCTGGATATCAGCTCGAAGCCGCCGGCGACGATCGAGTGGGAGTGAGCGCGACGGCGCCGCGGCTCAGCGGCGGCGCGACGACGGCGGCGGCGGCAGCTCGCGCAGCATGATGTCGACGCGGCCGTTGCTGCTCGTCGTGCGTTCGATCTCGAACAGGCGCGTCGCCTCGACCAGGCTCGACAGCTTGGCGTAGCCGTAGCTGCGCGAGTCGAACTCGGGCAGCTGCGACATGATCTTGGCGCCGACGGTGCCGAGGTTGGCCCAGCCCTCTTCGTCCTCGCTGGCCTCGACGGCCCAGCGCAGCAGGTTGACGAGCTTGGTGTCGAGCTTGAGCTCGGCGCTGTTCTTCTTCGGCTTGACGGCCTTCTCCGGCGCCGCGCCGCGCAGGATGTCGGTGTAGACGAAACGGTCGCAGGCGGTGACGAACGCGCGCGGCGTCTTGCGTTCGCCGAAGCCGATCACCATCAGGCCCTCTTCGCGGATGCGCGAGGCCAGCCGCGTGAAGTCGCTGTCGCTGCTGACGAGGCAGAAGCCGTCGAGCTTCGAATGGAACAGCAGGTCCATGGCGTCGATGATCAGGGCGCTGTCGGTGGCGTTCTTGCCCACCGTGTAGCGGAACTGCTGGATCGGCTGGATCGCGTGTTCGAGCAGCTGCTCCTTCCACGACTTCAGGTTCGGCAGCGTCCAGTCACCGTAGATGCGTTTGACGATGGCGACGCCATAGTTGGCGACCTCGGCGAGCAGTCCCTCGAGGGCGCTGGCGGAGACGTTGTCGGCATCGATGAGTACGGCGAAGCGGCGCTGCGGCACGGTCGGATCCATGGCGGGCCACGGTATCGCGGCCCGCACCGCGGCGAGAGCGTGTTCCGCGACAAGCTTGGGCGGTGGGCCCTGGTGCGGCCTGGTGGACTTCGCCGCCCGGCGCCGGCAAGGTGTGCGCATGCACGCCCGCTCGACCGCCTGGGGAACGGCACTCGCTGCCCTGTTCACGACCTTCGCCGCGCTGCCCGCCCAACGTACGCACGACATCGGCAGCCTGGGCGCCAAGGTGACGCTGCGCACGAACTGGGAGCAGCGGCAGTTCAGCGACCAGCTCGGGCCGTTCCAGTTCATCGGCACGCACCGCGGCCTGCTGCGGCCGCCGCAGACGGCGTACGTGGTGGTGCGCGAGGTGCTCGGCAGCTTCGCCTGTGCCGAGGACTACCGCGAGGTGTGTGACAGCATGGAGCTCCGTACGGAGCAGGCTGCGCTGACGATCTGCGAAGAAGCGGACTGGCGCCGGGTGTCGCGCGTCGCCGCCGTGCTGGCCGACGACTACGACGGCTACTACCGCAGCGAGCTGCTCGTGTTCGACGGCTCGGCGCTGCACCTGCTCGTCTACGGCGCGCGCAGCGATCGCCTCGGCATCGACGAGCTCGCCGAGCAGTTCCTCGATGGCCTCGCCGGCCCGGCGGACGACGCGGCGTGGCAACAGCAGCTGGCGCCGGTGCGCGCGGAGGTGGAGTTCGGCGACGTCGTGGTGTCGTTCGAACGGCGTCCGTTCGTGCTGCGCGAACGGCAGGACAAGCCCGCCATGCTGCGGGCCTTCGGCTCCGGCGACAAGGGACTCGCCGTCTTCGTGCTCGAGATGTCGGGGCAGGCCACCGCCGAACAGGCCCTGGCGAGCGATCGATCGGTGTTGCAGGACGGCAGCCCTGACTACCACGAGGCCGGTGCCGAGGTGCTGCAGATCGGCAGCGTCGAGGCGGTCGAGCTGCGGGCGGAGGCGCAGGGGTTCGCCTATCGCGACCTGATGCTGCGCGCCGGTCCGGAGCGCTGGCTGTTGCTGCGCTTGGGTTCGCGCGGCGGTCTCGACGTGCCGCGCCCCGACCTCGATCTCGTGCGGCAGAGCCTGCAGGTCCAACGGCCGGACCCGGGGGTCGACCTGCCGCCGCTGCCAGCGGCGGTCGAGACGGGACCGCGGCGCAGCCCGGAAGTCGCGGCCATGCTGGCCGTCGGGCAGGTCGTCGCCGAGGTGCCGGCGTGGCTCGACGGCGTGGCGCGCAGCGCCGACGGGAGCTGGGCCGGGTGGAACTGGCAAGGGGCGCATCGGCTGCCGGCGACCGCAGGCGCCAGGTTGTTCCCCGCGCTGGAGCGGGTGACCGGTCTCGCCCACCACGGCGGGCAGTGGTACGCGGTCGGCAACGATCGGGTCGTATGGCGCGAACCGGACATCCGCACCGAGTTCACCGCGCGGCGCTTGTTCGCGGCCGGCCGCGACCTGCTGTGCATCGACGACGCCGAACCCGCGTGGTCCGGGGCGCATGCCCAGGCGGGGCTGCGGTGGACGCGACACCGCGCCGACGGCTCGTCGACGTCCGGGGTGTTGCCGGTGCCGGCGTGGTCGCCGATGACCGTCGCCGCGGACGGCGCGCGGCTGCTGGTGGTGAGCCAGGACGTGGGGCGCAGCGGTCGGTCGCTGCTGCGGTGCGACCTCGAACACGGCGGTTCGCAGCCGCTGCCCGGTTGGCAGGCGGTGCAGCACGTGGCTGCGGCGCGAGGTGGCTGGCTGGTCACCGGGTGCCCGGTCGGCCAGCCGCACGGCATCTGGTCCCTGCCCGACGACGGTGCGCCGCGCCTGCTCGCCACCGATTCGAACCTGCTCGGCGAACGCCTCGACGGGGAGCTGCTGACCTGTCGGCTGCAGACGATGCCGGCCCAGCTGGTGACCGTGTCGCTCGATGCGCTGGGCAGTCGCGCCATCGCGCCTTGGGCGGCCGCGGCTGCGCAGCTGGAGGCCATCGGCCGGCGCTTCCGCGAACGGCTGCCGCGGGCGCCGCGCCGGCGCGACGAGGTGCTGGCGGCCCGCGCGACGCTGCAGGAGGTGGCGCACGAAGTCGCCGCCGCCGAGCTGCCGACGTCAGGCGAGCTGGTCGATGCGATGCTGGCCCAGAGCCTGCCGGTCCGGTTCGCGGTCGACGGCCGCATCGCCCTGATGGTGCTGGTCGCCGGCGCCGCGCTCGATGGTGGCGCCGAGTGGATCGACAGCCGCAGCGACGACTGGGCGCCGTGGCTCGTGCGCTGCGAGGTCGATGGCGACCACCCGTTCGCGACGGCGCGTCACCTGCCGAGCCTGTTGGTCTCGGCACTCGACGACAGCGAGGCGGATTCCGCGATCTCGCATCTGCTGCAGCGGCCCGAGGGGCCGCGCCTCTACTGTGGGGTGGACGCTGCGGCGTTGCAGGCGGCGGTGGCGGCAACCGTGCCGGAGGGGTTCGTGGCCGCCGCGCAGGTGGTCGATGCGGCGGCGCTGGTGGCCATCGCCGGCGGCGCCCCGGGCAACAAAGAGCTGCGGCGGTTCGTCTACGCGCGGCTCGCCGAGGCCGGCCGCTGGCAGGAGCTGCGTGCGTTCGCCGACGCTTGTGCTGCCGGTGCGCACGCGGTGGCCGACGACGACGTTGCGCGCTGCCTCGCCTGGAGTCGGCTGCTGGGCGAACCGGCGGCCGAACGTGAGGCCTTCGCGGCGGCGCTGCTGGCGGCGGTGCGGCGGTTCCCGCGCGAGGCGCGGCTCTACCTGCTGCTGGCCGAGTCGTTCGCGGCGCGCGGCGCCGACGGCCGGCGCGCGGCGCGCACGTGCTGCAACCGGGTCTTGGAGCTGTCCGGCGCCTACGGCCCGGAGTCGCAGCGGGCGCAGCGGTTGCTCGAGCAGCTCACGAAGTGAACTCGTGCCGTGGCCGCGGCCGCGCGGGTGGTGGCGAGCAGCAGGATGGCGCGCGGTCGGTCGGTGGCCGGCGGTTGGTGGAGTTCAGAAGGCGCTCACCATCAGGCCGTCGGTGAGCAGGATGCCGGCGCTGCCGAAGCGCGCCGCTTGCGCGAACAGCTGCAGCGGGCGCACGGCCGGCGGGATCGACACGTGTTCGAGGTAGGACCACGGCGGCAGCGGGATCACCAGCTCCGGCTGCGGCAGCAGGATACAAGGCAAGCCGGCGATCGGCGGCAAGGCGATGGGCAGAGCGGCGAGGCCGAGCACGAGCACGTGCAGGTCCTGTGGCGTGCCCGAGACGACCTGGAAGTCGAGCCCCTGACCCAGGAACGACGGCGTCGCCGTCAGCGCGGACTCGTCGGTGCAGCCGGTCACGAACGGCACGATGGTGAGGTCGTTGTGCGGCACCAGGCGCAGGCCGACGTGCACGTTCTGCAGGCCGCCTGCCCCGGCCTCCACGCGGGCTCGCAACCGCACCGGCACGGGCGTCGGCGACAGGTTCAGCATCACCGTGCCGTACGGCGACGCTTCGCTCAGGTCGCCGAGGCCGTCGTCGTAGACATCGATGCGCACGAGCGGCGTCGGCGTCCCGGCGGTCGCGGCGAGGGTCGCCGACAACTGCAGGTCGGCCGTCATCGGCACCGACGAGCGCAACTGCACCAGCACCTCGTGTTCGCCGCTGGTCGCGCTGGCGCCGGGCAGCGGTGCGGCGACGGTGCTCAGGTGGAGGTCGAAGGTGGCAGCCTGGGTCGAAGCCCAGAACGACCAGTTGGCGCGCGCGGTGACCTCGAAGCCGGCGGTCTGCGCCTGCAGCAGGCCGAACAGCGGCAACGGCCCGGCCGGCTGGCTCTGGCTGCTGACGTCGCCGGGCAGCGCCGCCGTGACGACCATCGGCGCGGTGGCGCTGGCATCGAGGAAGACCTGCTGCGCCGGCAGCATGGCGCCGGCGAGAACGAAGAACGACGCGGGCAAGCAAGGCTGGGGATCGTGGCTTCTCATCGTGGGTCCTGCAGGGGTTTCGGCCGCCATCCGTCAGGATGCGGGGAGCGCGCGGCATGGCAAGGTCCATACCAGGTGGTCGCGGGGCCGGCTCGCCAGGGTCACCGAGCACCGGCCGCCACCCGGCGAGGGCTTCGCATTCGGCGGCCTTGCAGCACGGCTGCGCGAGGCGTAGACGAGTCGCGCCGAGGCCCACGGCACCGAACCGGCGACGCCGTGGGTGACGATCGAGCCTGGTGCGGGCGGCGTGGTGTTCGCGGTTTCCGGCTGCCGTGCCGCGCTCATGGTTGCGTTCGCCCCGCACCCGGCGAGGATGCTCGAGCCGTGCAATTCCAGGATTACTACCAGACCCTCGGGGTCAGCCGCGCCGCCACCGCCGACGACATCAAACGCGCCTACCGCAAACTGGCGAAGGAGTGGCACCCCGACCGCCATCCGCCGCACAAGCGCAACGAAGTCGAAACGAAGTTCAAGGCCATCGCCGAGGCCCACGAGGTGCTCAGCGACCCCGAGAAGCGCAAGCGCTACGACGCGCTCGGCGAGCACTGGCGGCACGGCCAGGACTTCCAGGGTCACCCCGGCGGCGCCCGCACGGTCAGCCCCGAGGAGTTCGCGCGCATGTTCGGCGGCGCCGGCGGTGGCTTCTCGGACTTCTTCGCGCAGATGTTCGGCGACATGTTCGGCGGGCGCGGCGGCCGGCAGCAACAGGCCCGCCGGCAGCCTTTGCGCGGCGCCGACGCCGAGGCCGAGATCGAGCTCGCGGTCGGGGACGCGCTGCGCGGCGGCAAGCGGCCGTTCCAGCTCAGCATCGGCGTGCCGTGCGAAGCCTGCGAAGGCGACGGTCGCTTCGACGACCACCTCTGCCCGGCCTGCGGCGGGCTCGGCGCGTCGCGGCGCGAGAAGACGATCGAGTTGTCGATCCCGAAGGACGCGCGCGACGGCCAGGTGCTGCGGCTGCGTGGCCTCGGCGAGAACGGACCCGGCGGCCAAGGCGACCTGCTGTTGACGCTGCGCCTCGTGCCCGACGACGTCTACCGCCTGCGGGGCGACGACGTCGAAGCCGACGTCGTGGTGGCGCCGTGGGAGCTGCTCGACGGCACCAAGGTCGACGTCGACGTGCCGGGCGGCGTGGCGACGGCGCGCATTCCGCCGGGTACGGCGGCCGGCAAGCGGCTGCGGCTGCGTGGCCAGGGACTGACGAAGGAGGATGGCGCGCGCGGCGACCTGCTGCTGGTCGTGCGTACGGCGTTGCCCGAGCCGTTGACCGAGCGCCAGGCGCAGTTGCTGCGCGAGCTGGCGCAGGGTTCGGCGGTGGTGCGCGGCGGCGCGGCGCGACGAGGCGCTTCGGCCGGCTCGTGAAGGCCCTGCCGGCCCGGGGCCGAGGGGCTGCCGGCTCGCGGCCCGCTTGCTAGCATGGCCGCTCCCAAGGAGTGCCCATGACCAGAATGCTGACCACCCTCTCGTCTCTCGCCTTCGCAGCCCTCGCGCTGCCTACTCTCCAGGCCCAGATCAAGGTCGCGCTGTGCGGCGCCGCCGGTGCCACCGGTGGCTGCCAGTGGAGCACCGTGCAGACCACACTGCTCGCCACCGGTTACTTCAGCGCCGTCGACATCATCGATGTCACCACCGCCGGCGGCGGCACACCGTCGTTGTCGACGCTGCTGCAGTACGACGCCCTGCTGTGCTGGACCAATACCACGCCCGCCAACAACAACACCTGGGGCGACGTGCTCGCCGACTACGTCGACGCCGGCGGTGGCGTGGTGGTGGCGGTGTTCGCCAACTCGTCCTTGACCACGGGCCGCAACATCGGCGGCCGTTGGCAGACCGGCTACGAAGTGGTGCTCGACCAGAGCGGCAGTTCCTCGGGCGCCGGTGGCACGCTCGGCACCGTGCACGTGCCCGGCCATCCGTCGCTCGCCGGCGTCACCACGTTCACGGCAGGCACGATCGGATCGCGTCCGACCGGCACGGCGCTCGAAGTCGGCTCGTACCTGGTCGCCGAATGGAACAACGGCAAGGTGCTGATCGCGCAGGGCGCCAACCCGAACCGCATCGACCTCGGCTTCTACCCGCCGGTGGCGACCTGTTCGCAGAGCGGCTGGGTCACCGGCGGCGACCTGCTCATGGCGAACTCGCTGCTCGCGGTGTCCACGGGCGCGACGTTCGGCCCGTACGGCACCGGCTGCACGGGCACGCTCGGCGTGCCGACGTGGACGGCGCAACCCGGCTCGCGGCCGGTGCTCGGCGGGGTCTTGTTGACCGACCTCAACAACCTGCCGACCGGCATCGCCCTGCTCGGCCTCGGCACGTCGAAGACGTCGAGCGGCGGCGCGCCGCTGCCGTTCGACCTCGGCCTGATCGGCATGACGGGCTGCAGCCTGCTCGCCGATCCGGCGGTGCTCCTGACCGTCGCCGGCGTCGGCCCGACGCAGGTGTGGGGGCTCGGCATCCCGAACACCGGCAGTCTGCTCGGCGTCGAACTGTTCGGTCAGGGCCTCCCGCTCGACCCGGGCGCCAACCCGTTCGGCTTCACGGCGACGAACGGCGGCCGCATCAAGGTCGGCGTCTAGGCGGCGCCTCGCGCTTGCCGGCGGGGCCCCGTTCCGCCAGCATCCGCCGATGGCTCTCGCCACCCTCAAGGACATCCACGTCACGATCGGCGACCGCCACCTGCTCCAGGGTGTGTCGCTGGTCGTCAACGAGGGGGACCGCATCGGCCTGCTCGGCCCCAACGGCTGCGGCAAGTCGACCCTGCTGCGCATCCTGGCCGGTGCTCTGGTGGCCGACCGCGGCGAACGCACGCTGCGACGCGACCTTCGGCTCGGTTACCTGCCGCAGGAGCCGCAGCTGCCGGCGGCGCGTTCGGTGCACGACACCGTCAAGCTCGGCCTCGTCGGCCGCGACGACGTGCAGCAGGCACTCGACCGCGTGCACACGGCGTTGGCGGGGGAGCTGCCTCCGGATCGCCTGGAGAAGCTGCTGCGCGAACAGGAACGGCTCGAGGCGCGGCTCGACGAGCTCGGCGGTCACGACGTCGATCACAAGGCCGATGCGCTGCTGCACTCACTCGGCATGGACCGACCGGAGGCGTTGTGCGCGGACTTGTCCGGCGGCGAGAAGCGCCGCACCGCGATCGCGCAGCTGCTGCTGGCGCGGCCCGAGCTGCTGCTGCTCGACGAGCCGACCAACCACCTCGACGCCGAGGTCACGGCGTGGCTGGAGTCGTTCCTGCTCGATGCGGCGATGCCGCTCGTCGTCGTCACCCACGACCGTTACTTCCTCGATCGCCTGTGCACGCGCATCGTCGAGTTCGACCGCGGCCAGTTGTTCGAGTACGAGGGCGGCTACTCGGACTACCTCGTGCAGCGCGCGCTGCGGCTGGAGCAGGAGGCGGCCAAGGAGAGCGCGCGGCTCAACACGCTGCGGCGCGAGACCGAATGGGTGAAGCGCGGCCCGCCGGCGCGCACCACCAAGGCCAAGGCGCGCATCGGCCGCCACGCCGCGCTGCTGGCGTCGGCGCCGCCGCCGGATGCCGACGAGCTGGAGTTCCGCATCCCCGACGGACCGCGGCTCGGCGACTTCGTGCTGCGCTTGAAGGGCGTCGGCAAGAGCTTTGGCGAGCGCACGGTGCTGCGCCCGTTCGACCTCGAGCTCGGCCCCGGCCAGCGCCTCGGCATCGTCGGCAAGAACGGCGCCGGCAAGACCACCTTGGTCAAGATGTGCCTCGGCAAGCTGGCTCCGGACCGCGGCAGCGTCGCCGTCGGCCCGACGGTGACGTTCGCCGGCATCGACCAGGTGCGCAGCGAGCTCAACCCCGACAAGACCGTGCTCGACGAGGTCGCCGGCGGCAACGACTACGTCGTCGTCGGCGGGCGCGCGCAGCGGGTCGAGACCTTCCTGGAGCAGTTCCTGTTCCCCGGGGTGATGAAGTTCGCCCGCATCGGTTCGTTGTCGGGCGGCGAACGCAACCGCGTGCTGCTCGCCAAGCTCCTGTGCGCGGGCGGCAACGTGCTCGTGCTCGACGAGCCGACCAACGACCTCGACCTCGCCTCGCTGCGTGCGCTCGAGGACGCGCTGCTGGCGTTCCCGGGCGCTGCCATCATCGTCAGCCACGACCGTTGGTTCCTCGACCGCATCGCCTCGCGCGTCGTGCACCTCGACGGCCAGGGTGGCGTGCGGGTGCACGAGGGCGACCTGTCGCTGCTGCTGGAGAAGCTCGCCGACGAAGCCGCGGCGGCGCAGGCAGCGGCGGCGCAGGCGGCGGCGGCGGCGCGCGCCAAGGCCGCGGCCGCGGCGACGGCGGGCAAGCCGAAGGCCAGGAAGCTCAGCACGCGCGAACGCGAGGAGCTGGCGGCGCTGCCGCCGCGTATCGAGGCGGCCGAGCAAGAGCTGGCGAAGGTCGACGCCGAGCTGCTCGATCCGGCGGTCTACACCGCGGCCGGGCGCGATCGATTCGAGGCGCTGACCAGGCAGCGGCAGGAGCTGCCGCCGCGCATCGCCGCGCTCTACGCCCGTTGGGAAGAGCTCGAAGCGCTGGCCGACTGCGGCTGACCTCGGCCAGGGTGCGCGTGCGCGTCGCCGCTCACTGCGGCAGCGTCGGCGGCGTGAAGGGGGTGGTACCGGTCAACGCCTCGAGCAAGGCGACGAGCTGGGCCACTTCGGTGGCGTCGAGGTGCTTGTCCTTGAGCAGCGGGTCCCGGTGCGGGTTGTCGATGCCGCCGCTCGCCATCAGCTGCACGGCTTCGGCGAGCGTCGCCACGCTGCCGTCGTGGAAGTAGGGCGCGGTCTTCGCCACGTTGCGCAGGCTCGGCGTCTTGAAGGCACCGGTCTTGCCGGCGTCATCGAGCGCGTTCTTGGCGGCGGCGCCGAGGTCGGGCTTCTCGGCCTTGCTGCCGATGCCGACGTTGTGGAACAGCCGGTCGCTGAACAGCGGCAGCGTATGGCAGACGACGCAGCCGGCCCTGCCGCGGAACAGCGCGAGGCCTTGCTGGGCCTGCTCGCTCAGCGCCGCCGCGTCGCCGGCGGCGAAGCGGTCGTAGGCGGAGTCTTCGTCCCGCAGGTCGCGCAGGAACGAGGCCAGCGCCTGCACGATCGTGGTCTCGTCCGGGCCCTTGCCGAACGCCGCCTGGAAGGCCTTGGCGTAGGCATCCACCGCGGCGAGCTTCGGCGCGATCTCGTCCGGCTTGGCGCCGTTCTGCGCCGTCCACGCCGCCTTGACGTTGGCTTCGAGCCCTAGGGCGCGGCCGTCCCAGTAGAGCCGTTCGTGGTAGCCGACGTTGAACATCGAAGGGGCATTTCGCGTGTTCATGCTGCCGTTGTCCTTCGGCGAGGTGGCGCGGCCGTCGGTGAACGCCCGTTCGGGCAGGTGGCAGGTGGCGCAGGCGGTCTTGCCGGAGCCAGACAGGCGCGGGTCGAAGAACAACTGCTTGCCGAGCGCCGCCTTGGCGGCCGTCAGCGGGTTGTCGGGGCTGACCACCAGCTCGATGCTGGCGAGGCCGTGCACGGGCTTGTTGGGGTCGGCGTGGGCCGAGCTCTCCTTCGAACAGGCGGCGGCGAACGGGACGAGCAGCACGGGCAGCAGGGGGAGGCGCATGCCACGATGCTAGCGCCGTCTGGGCCGGAGTTCGTAGCCTAGCGGCGCAGGAATCGACCCGGGCGAAGTGCCGTCGCGACGCCATCGCGCACGACGAACCGGCCGTTGACGAGCACGTGCGGCATGCCGACCGGGTAACGCTGCGGCTCCTGGTAGGTGGCGCGGTCGGCGATGGTCGCGGCGTCGAAGACGACGAGGTCGGCGGCGTTGCCGACACGCAGGCTGCCGCGGTCGGCGAGGCGAGCGCGCGCGGCCGGCATCGAGGTCATCTTCGCCAGCGCGGTCGGCAGGTCGAACAGGGCCCGGTCGCGGCAGTAGGTGCCGAGCACGCGCGGGAAGGTGCCGTACGAACGTGGATGCGGTCGCGACAGCTGGCGGCCGACCGGCGCCTGGCTGCTGCCGTCGCTGCCGATCATGACCAGCGGGTGTTGCAGCACGCGCTCGACGCCGGCGTCGGCCATGCCGTGGCCGATGTAGCTGACGTTGCCGCGGCTGCCGTCGAGCAGGCGCAGACAGGCCTCGGCAGGCGACACCTTCCAGACCGCGGCGATCGTGGCGAGGTCCTTGCCGACGCAGTCCTGGTGCGGCGGGTGGTCGACGTTGGCGATGACGACGAGTTCGAAGCCACCCGGGTCGGCGGCGACGTGCGCGGGCAGTTCGGCCAGCATGCGGGCGCGCGCCGCGGGGTCGTTGAGGCGCTGCATCAGGGCGTCGTCGCCGCCCTCGCGGGACCACGGTTCGAGCAGGATCGTCAGCGTCGTCGAGTAGGCGGTGTAGGGATACGCATCGGCCATCACGTCGATGCCCTCGGCGCGGGCGCGTTCGAGCCGCTGGATGGCTGCATCGAGCTTGCCCCAGTTGCCGCGGCCACAGGCCTTGAGGTGCGAGACCTGCACGCGCACGCCGGTGTCGCGGCCGACGGCGAGCACCTCGTCGATGGCCGTGAGCAGCCGTTCCTCCTCGCTGCGCATGTGCGAGGCGTAGAGGCCGCCGTGGCGGGCGACGATGCGGGCCAGGACGGTGATCTCGCTGCTGGGCGCGTAGATGCCAGGCACGTACTCGAGGCCGGTCGACATGCCGATCGCACCCTGGGTCAGCGCGAGGTCGAGGCGGCGGCCCATCGCGGCGAGCTCGGCCTCGGTGGCGGGGCGGTCGACGTCGCCGAGCACGCTGCGCCGCAGCGTGCCGTGGCCGACCAGCAACGCCTGGTTGAGCGCGATGCCCTGCCGCGCCCAGGCCTCGCCGTACGAAGCGACGTCGCTCCACGGCGCCGGGCCGTCGTCGGGGTCGGCGGCGGTCGGGGGCAGCGGGTCGCGCGGCGCGGCGGAGCCGCCGCAGTTGCCGGTCACCTCCGTAGTCACGCCCTGGTAGACGCGGCTCTCGGCGCCCGGGTGGCGGAAGATCGAGCGGTCCGAGTGGGTGTGGATGTCGACGAAGCCGGGCGCCACGCAGAGACCGTCGACGTCGAGCACGGTCGCGGCCGTCATGCCGCGGCAGTCGCCGATCCAGACGATGCGGTCGTTGGTGATGGCGACGTCGCCGACGAATCCCGGCGTGCCGTCGCCGACGAAGACGGTGCCGTGGCGCAGCAGCAGGTCCGAGCGGTCGACGCGGCGCGGCACGCTGCCGGTGGCGCAGGCGGCGGCGAACAACGAGGCTCCGGTCAGGAACTGGCGGCGGTCGAGTCGGCTCATGGCGTGGGTTCGGCGCCGAGCCCGGGGCGCGGCAGCGTGTGGAGGGTGCCGCGTTCGAGCGCGAAGCCGAAGGCGAACGGGTCGGCGGCGAGGTCGAAGCTGCCGTCGAGGTCGAGGTAGCGCGTGGCTTTGCAGGCGTAGGCGGTGTGCAGTGCGGCGGCGATGCCGAGGCAGCTCTCGTCGTTGCAGCCCCACATCAGCGCCAGGCCGTGGTCGGCGGCGAGCTCTGCGAGCTGGCGCGCCGGGCGCGGGCCACCACACTTCATCAGCTTGACGTTGATGATGCCGAACGGGTTGCCGGCGGCGAGCAGGTGGGCGAGGTCGTTGGCGTCGTGCACGCTCTCGTCGGCGCACAGGATCGACTTCGCCGCGGCCGGCAGGTCGCGCAGCGCCGCTTCCTGGCCGCGCGGCAGCGGCTGCTCGATCATCTCGACCGCGAGCCGGTGGGCGTGGTCGAACAAGCGCGGCAACGAACGGGCGTCGCCAGCCTGGTTGGCGTCGAGGCGCAGCCCGACGTGGTCGCCGACGTGGCGGCGCAGCGCGTCGAGGCGCGGCAGCTCGTGGTCGAGGTCGCTGCCGATCTTGACCTTCAGCGTGGTGAAGCCGCGCGCCAGGTACTCGTCGGCCTCGGCCAGCGTCGGGCCGAGCGGCAGCATGCCGATCGTGATCGAGGTCGGCAGGGCCTGGTGCACGCGGCCCAGGCGATCGGCGAGTGGGAGCCGGTGGCGGCGGGCGTCGAGGTCGAGCCGGGCCATGTCGAACGCGGCGCGCGCGGCCGGGCCACGCAGGAGCTGCTGCACGATGGGCTGCCGTTCGGCGTCGTCGACGTCGTGGCCGGGCAACCACGCGGCGAGCGCCGTGAGGCCCTGCAGCGCCTCGGCGTCGGTTTCGCCGGTGACCTCGGCGGCCGGCGCCGCCTGGCCGAAGCCGCGGTGGCCGGCGTCGTCGGTGAGCTGCAGGAACACCATCGGCGCGCGGTCGAAGCGGCAGCCGTGGATCTCGTAGGGCCGCGCCAGGGGCACGTCGACGGCGTGCGCGCGCGCGGCCACGATCGTCATCGCGAGGCCTCGGCGTCGAGGTAGGCGCGCACCAGCGGCAACACACGGTCGAAGCCGTCGAGCAGCGGGTAGAACGCCAAGCGGCCGGTCTCCCGTTCGATCTGCGCCCGCACCGCGTCGCGGTCGGCGGCGGCGAGGTGCTCGTGGTTGAGCGCGATGGCCAGCACGCGCGAGCCGTACATGCCGATCAGCTCGAGCTCGCTCGCCAGCGACGGGATCTCGTGGTGCAGGTGCTCCTGGTCGTCGAAGAAGCGACGCGCCGGCGCGTGCTGCAGGATGACGCCGTGGGCGCCGCCCGACAGCATCAGCTCGGCGCCGCACGGGCCGGCCGGGTTGCGCAGCGCGGACTGGCCTTCGAGCACGATCAGGTCCGGGTGCAGCTCGCGGTCGCAGCTCACGATCGCGTGTTCGAGTTCGCCGGCGACGAAGTCGTTGGCGGTGGCGTCGAGCACAAAGCCGTAGCGCGAGCCCTGCAGCCAGCCGGTCTGGCCGGTGTAGACCATCTCGGCGCGCAGGTCGTGCCGCCGGCAGGCGGCGACCAGCAGCTGGCTCGTCGTGCGCTTGCCGAGCGCGCAGTCGGTGCCGAGCACGGCGAGGCGCGGCGCGCGCACGCGGTCGATGGCGCCGGTGTGGAAGTGCAGCTCGCGGCGCGGCCGCGGCCGGCGGATGTCGATGACGCGGGCGCCACTGGCGGCGGCGGCGGCGGCGAGTTCGGCATCGTCGGCGACGAAGTCGTGCAGGCCGTTGACGACGCCGATGCCGAGGCGCAGCGCCGCCGCCAGCACGGGCTTGAGGTCGTCCGGCAGTACGCCGCCCGAGGTGGCGACGCCGACCACGAGCCAGTCGGGGCGCACGCCGCTCTGCAGCAGGGTGTCGAGGTCCTTCAGCACCGGGATGCCGCGCCGCTGGCCGTCGAGCAGTTCGCCGGCGTCGTGGCCGTGGCCGGGGGCATCGAGCACGGCGACGATGCGGTAGCGGCTCGGGCCGCGCACGAGCCCGTGCGCGGTCTTGGCGGACGGGGTCGAGAACAGGTTCTGCGTCAGGACGGCGGCGGTTTCCACGGGGCCGCTGGTCTACCACGAACGGGCGTGGTGGCGCCACCGCCGGGTGCGCCGTCGCGGCTTCGCGCGCGTTCAGCGCATGCGGCGCAGTTGGCGCAGCAGCTTCAGGTAGCGGCGGTCCTTGGTCAGGGTCCACGCCACCTGCGCGTCGCGCACGAGGTCCGCCTGGCTCGCGCCCGTAGCGCGGCCGACGACCGGGTCATAGCCGGCGGGCCCGCTGGCGGGGGCCGGTTCGGCCTCGGCGGCGTCGACCTTGGCCGCCTCCTTCCTGGCGCTGGCCTCGGCGACCCGCACCTGGTTGGCCCGGCGGGCTGCGGCCTCGGCGGCGGCGCGCTCGTGTTCGGCGGCGTTGTTGGCTTCGGCGGCCTGCTGCTCGGCCTTGCCGATGTCGTCGAGCGAGAGGCTGTCCTTCTCGACCTTGAAGACGCCCTTCTTGGCCAGGAACAGCTCGCCGCCGACGACGCGCACGTGGTAGCCGTCGTCGTTCTCGGCGAGCAGCACCCCTTCGATGACGTTGGGCGATGAGCCCGGCTCGACCTTCGGGTCGGCGGGGTCGGAGAGCCAGAACTTGTCGGCCTTGGCCGGCAGCGCCATCAGCAGCGCCACGGCGGGGAACAGGAGGAAGCGCATGCTCGAACGGTAGCACGCCCTGGGCCAGGTGGCGGCCGGCCGGTGCAGGGCAGGTGGTGGACCGCGGCGCTGCTGCCGGTGACACTGGCCGGTCGTATGGTGCGAATCCCCTCCGCGGCGCTGCTGGCCACCACGTTCGTCTCCGCGCTGCTCGGCCAGACGTCCACGGTGGTGATGTTCGACGGCAAGACGCTGAACGGCTGGCGCGGCGACCCCGCCGTGTGGAGCGTGCGCGACGGCAGCATCGTCGGCAGCACGGTGGGCCATCCGATCACGAACAACACCTTCCTGGTGTTCGAGGGCCGGCAGCCGGCGGACTTCGCCTTCGCGGTGACGTTCCGGCTCGAAGGCGACAACAACAGCGGCGTGCAATACCGCAGCCGCGAGCTCGACGGCGGCGGCTTCCGGCTCGCCGGGCCGCAGTGCGACATCCACTCGACGCCGAACTACCTGTCGATGCTCTACGACGAGCAGGGCGCCGGCATCGTCGCGCGGCAGGGCCAGTGTGTGCGCTGGCGCGACACGGGCCCCGTGGTGCTCGGCGAGCTCGGGCGGGCGCGCGGCATCGACCTGACCACGTGGCACACACTGCGCGTACACGCCAGTGGGTCCGTGCTGTGGCACGAGCTCGACGGGCGCCTGGTGACCGCCGTCGTCGACGAACGGCCGGCGGCCGCGCGGCAGGGCCTGCTCGGGCTGCAGGTGCACGCCGGGGCAGAGATGACGGTGTACTTCAAGGACCTCGTGCTGACCGAACTGGCGACCCCCGAGCCGGTGCCGCTGGAGGTTTCGGCGTTGTTGCAGCGGGAGGCGCTGCAGCGGGCGCGGCAGCGTGGGCCGGTGCCGTCGTGGATGTGGGACGCGGCGCCCGGGGCCGACGAGGAGCTGTTCTTCCGCCGCCGCTTCGAGTTGCCGACGGCGGCCGCGTCGGCGCGGCTCGCGGTGGCGTGCGACAACCACTGCCGCATCTACCTCGACGGCGAGCTGGTCGGCCAGGGTGATGAGTGGGAACGGCCGAGCGTCGTCGACGTGACCAAGGCGCTCGGCGCCGGGGCCCACGCGCTCGCGGTGCACGCCTGGAACGCGGGCGGGCCGGCGGCCCTGGCGGTGCGGCTGTCGTGGCGCGACGAGGCCGGCGAACACGAGCTGGTCAGCGACGGCGAGTGGCGGTGCAGCGACGACGACCCCGACGGCTGGAACACCGCGGCGTTCGATGCTTCGTCGTGGACGCCCGTGCGGGTGCTCGCGGCGATGGGGCAGGAGGATGCGCCGTGGTCGCGCGTGCTCGGCGCCACCGCCCTCGGCGACGATCGTGACGCGCTGGCCGCGCAGGTGGCGGTGCCCGACGTGACCGTCGAGGGCCAGGAGGCCCTGCGCATCTTCGACGTGCCACGTTCGCTCGGTTCGTGGGTGGCGCTGGCCGGCGACGACCGGCGGCGGCTCTACGCGAGCGCCCAGGAGGGAGGCCTCTACCGGCTGACGCCGGCGCGCTGGGTGGGCGAGATGACCACGGTCGAACGGGTGCCGGTGCCGCTCGGCGGCGCGCACGGCCTGTTGTGGTGGCGCTCTGCGCTCTACGCGGTCGTCAACGGCAAGCAGTCGGGGCTGTGGCGGCTCACCGATACCAACGGCGACGACGTGCTCGACCGTCAGGAGCTGCTGCAGAAGTTCGAAGGTGAAGGCGAACACGGCCCACACTCGGTGATCCTCGACGTCGACCAGGAGCACCTGCTGGTGCTGTGCGGCAACCAGACGCGGCTGCCGCCGCTCGCGGCGAGCCGCGTCGCGCTCAACTTCGCCGAGGACCGGCTGGTGCCGCGGCTCGAAGACCCCAACGACTACTGGGAAGGCCATTCGCCGCCCGGTGGCTGGGTGTGCCGCTGCGACGCCGACGGCAAGCAGTGGGAGCTGATCGCCTGCGGCTTCCGCAACCCGTACGACCTGACGCTGCTGCAGGACGGCCGCATCGTCGTCTTCGACGCCGACATGGAGTGGGACATGGGCCTGCCGTGGTACCGGCCGACGCGGCTGCTCGAAGCGCAGAGCGGCGCCGACTACGGCTGGCGCATCGGCAGCGCCAAGTGGCCGGCGGACTACCCCGAGGCGGCGGCGCCGCTGGCCGACATCGGCCCGGGTTCGCCGACCGGCATGCTCGCGGTCGGGCCAAGGCTCGACGACGTGCTGTCGCTCGATTGGACCTTCGGCACCATCTACCGCGGCAGCACGCCGTGGTTGTGGGGCGCACCGCTGCCGCTGACCGACCTCACGGCGACCTACGACGGCAGTACGACGCGCGTCTACTTCGCCTGCGGCGGCCGCGGCCTGCCGTCGGCGCTGCGTATGGTGACGCTGCCGCCGGGCATCGTTTGCGATTGGGGCATCTCCACGCTGCGCCGCGACGAATGGCTGGGCAACGAGTGGTCTGCCGAGGAGACGCGCACCCCGGCGGCCATCTTGGCGACGCTCGACGGCACCACGGCGGCGCCGAGCCGGCGCGACCAGGTCGCCGCCCGCGTGGCGCTGGAACGGCTGCCGGTGGCGCAGTGGGCCAGCGTGGCGTTGGCCGTCGACGCGGAACGACCGGCGCGTTCGCTGACCGGCCTGCTCGCGCTCGTGCGCCAGGGTGGGCCGGAGCATCGGCAGGCGATCGTCGACGCGCTCGGCGCCCTGCCGTTTGCGGCGTTGTCGCACCTCGATCGCATCGCCTGGCTGCGTGTGCACGCGCTCGTGCTGTTGCGGCTCGGCGCCGCCGATGCCGCTTTGCGGACGACGTTCGCGGCGCGGCTGACGCCGCTGTTCCCGACCGGCGACGAACGGCAGGACCAGGACCTCTGTGAGCTGCTCGCCGCCGTCGACGCGCCGGGCCTGCTCGACCGGGCGGTGCCGCTGCTGGCGCCGATGCGGCCGTCGCCGGCGCCGGCCTGGGCCCCGCTCACGCAGCGCAACCGCAGCTACGGCGGCGTCATCGACGCGATGGTCAAGGCCATGCCGCCGACCGGCCAGCTCGCGCTCGCCAACGCGCTGCGGCTGGTGCGCACCGGCTGGACGCTCGCGCAGCGGCGCACGTGCTTCGAGTTCCTGGTCGCCGCGCGCCAGCAGAAGGGCGGTTCGAGTTACGACGGCTACGTGCGGCAGCTCGTCGACGTGCTGTGGGCGTCGTGCTCGCCGGCCGAGCAGCAGGAGCTCGCGGAACTGGTCGGCAAGGCGCGCGCCGAGGCGCCGAAGTTCGTCGCCACGCCACCGCGCGGGCCGGGCCGGCACTGGACGGTCGCCGACATCGACGACGTGGTGAAGGACGGCGTCGGTGGTCAGGATCTCGCCGCCGGCCACAACCTGTTCCACGCCGTCGGTTGTGCCGCCTGCCACTACTTCGCCGGCGAGGGCGGCAACCACGGCCCCGACCTGACCAGCCTCGGCAACAAGTTCGGCGCCCGCGACGTGCTCGAAGCGGTGTTCGCGCCGAGCCAGGTGGTCAGCGAGCAGTACGCGGGCCAGGTGCTGACCCAGAAGGACGGCACGGCGCTGTTCGGCCACGTCGCCAAGGTCTGGCGCGGGGATGCCGAGGTCTACGAGGTGATGCCGGCCGAGGCCAACGCCGAGCTCGTGCGGGTGCCGGTCGCCGACGTGCTGGCGGTCGAACGCTCGCCGCTGTCGCCGATGCCGTCGAACCTCGTCGACGGCCTGTCGCGCGACGAGCTGCGGCAGTTGCTGGCGTTCCTGCTGTCGCGCGGAGCCGGCCGGTGAACGGCGGCCTCGCCGACGACGCGCCGACCGAGGCGCTGCTGGCCTCGGCGCGGCGCCAGGAACGCGCCGCGATCGAGCAGCTGCTGGTGCGCCACCTGCCTGGGCTGGAAGCGTTCGTGCGGCTGCGCATGGGCGCGCGGCTGCGGGCGCTGCTGACGGCGCCGGACCTCGTGCAGTCGGTCTGCCGCGAGGTGCTGGAGGACCTCGGCGAGTTCGAGTTCCGCGGCGAGGCGCCGTTCCGCCACTGGCTCTACGTGCGCGCCGAGAACAAGCTGCGCATGAAGGACCGCTTCCACAAGGCGCAGAAGCGCGCGCTCGACGCCGAGGTGCCGCTGCCTGATGCCAGCACCTTCCTGCCCGCGTACCGCACGCTGGTGACGCCGAGCCAGGACGTCGAGCAGAAGGAGATGATCCGGCGCGTCGAGGCGGCGTTCGACCAGTTGCCCGACGACTACCGCGAGGCGGTGACGCTGCACAAGCTGTGCGGCCTCAGCCACCAGGAGATCGCCGAACGCATGCAGCGCAGCGAAGGCGCGGTGCGCAATCTCGTCTATCGCGGCATCTCGCGGCTGGCGCTGTTGGTCGACGGCGGCGACACCGCGGTCTGATCGGCGCGCGGGGCGCGCGGCGGGCCGACCCGCGCCGCCACCCGTTCGCGCAGTGCGGCGAAGCCGGGCAGCGGGCGCAGCGGCGCGTAGAGGTCGTCGTCGAGCGGGTTGCCCTGGCCCCAGCCCAGCTGCTCGGCGCGCTGCAGCAGCGAGAGCGCACGTTCGGCGCAGGCGGCAGCCGTCGGCAGGTCGCCGCCTCCGGGCTCGGCGGCGGGCAGCAGCGGCACGCCGCGCATCAGGTTGCGCGCGGCGGTGCGTTGGGCCGCGGCGTCGTCGCGCATCGCCGCCAGTTCGTCGATCACCAGGAACAGTTCGCGCGGCCGCTGCAGGCGGGCCAGCGTGGTGGCGCGCACGCTGAGGTGGTTGCGCAGGTACTGCCGTCCGGTGGCGAAGCCCGGCATGGCCTGGACCACGGCCCGCTGCTCCTGGATGGCGCGGTCGAGGCGCTGCAGGGCGAGCTCGTCCTGGGCCTGGGCGACGTTGAGTTGGGCCAGCGCGTGCCAGGCGGCGCCGAGCTCACTGCGCAGCAGCACGTCGTAGGGGTGGGCGGCGACGCCCTGTTCACGCAGCCGCAGGCACTCCTTCAAGGCCGCGGCGGCGCGTTCGTCGCGCTGCTGCACGTAGGTGTTGCCGAGCGTCAGCAGCGCGCCGGCGAGCAGCTGGTCCGACGGCGGCCACAGCGTGTGGTCCTCGGGCAACGAACGCGCCAGCGCGACCGCCTCGTCGAGGGCCGCGAGGGCGGCCTCGGGGCGGCGGTTGCGGGCGTGCACGAGGCCGCACGAACGCAGCAGCGACACCAGCTGCCGCACGTCCTGCGGCTGCCGGTGGCGTTCGGCCACCAGCGCGCGGGCGCCGGCGATCGCGGGTTCGAGCAGGCCCAGCATGCGGTCGCCGTCGCGCTGGTGGTCGAGCTCGTCGAGCTGCTGCGAGGCGAGCTCGAGCCGCAGGCGCCGGGCGTCGATCTGCAGCTGCGGGTCGGTGACGAGGTCGAGGTCGCGGGCGGCCAGCGCATACTCGGCGGCCACCGCGGCGGCGTCCGGCAGCACGCTGGCGAGGTGCACGCGGGCCAAGGCGCGCTTGAGCAGCCGTTCTTGCGGCACGTCGACCTGGTCGCCGCCGAGCAGCTGCACCTCCTCGCGCAGCACCTGTCGGGCGCCGTCGCGGTCGCCGTTGCGTTGCCGCGTGACGCCGAGCCGCGCCATGGTGTCGGCGGCGTTGCCGACCAGGCGCTGGCTGTCGGGCAGTTGCCGCAGCAGGTCGCGGTAGAGCACCACGGCCTGCTCCAGCATGTCCTGCGCCAGCGGGCCGGCGCCGGGCAGGTGGCGCAGCCGTTCGTCGCCGACGGTGACCAGCATCGTCTGCAGCGTCGCCAGCGTCGTGCGCACGCTCACCTGCTGGGCTGCGTTGGCTGCCTGCAGGTCGCGGTTGAGGGCGCGTTCGCGCCACGCCAGCACCAGCGGCAGCAGCAGCATGATGCCGAGCAGCGAAGCGGCGGCGGTGGCCAGCACGCGGTGGCGCTGGCACCAGCGCCAGGTGCGCAACGGCAGGCCGGTGCGGCGGGCGCGGATCGGGCGGCGCTGCAGCACGGCGACGAGGTCGAGCGCGAACTGCTCGACGTCGGCGTAGCGGCGGTCGCGGTCGCGGTCCATCGCCTTGTGCACGACGATGCCGAGCTCGCGCGGCAGTTCGCGGTAGTGCGTCGTCAGTGGCGGCACGTCGCCGTCGCGGATGCGTTGCAGGTCCTTGTCGCCGCGGAACGGCGCTTCGAGGGCGAGCAGCTGCCACAAGGTGGCGCCGAGCGAGTAGACGTCGGTGCGTTCGTCGACGGCGTCGCCACGCAGCTGCTCGGGCGACATGAACGCCGGGGACCCGGGCGTGCCGCCGGTGCGCGTGAAGTCGCGGCTGCCGCCGAGCATCGCCACGCCGAAGTCGAGCAGCACGGTGCGGCCGTCGGCGGTCAGCATCACGTTCGACGGCTTGATGTCGCGGTGCACGATGCCGCGCAGGTGGGCGTGCCGCACGCCGAGCGTGATGCCGTGTACGAGCCGGGTCGCGATCTGCCACCAGGTGCCGGCCAGCAGGTCGGTGGCGGTGCCGGTGCCGGTGTCGCCGTCCTGGTGCAGCAGCGCGCGCACGTCGGCAGAGCCGAGCTCGTTGGGGTTCTTGCCGTGCAGCGCCTGGCAGAGCTGCTGCACGGTGCGGCCGCGCAGCAGCTCCATGGCGTAGAACGGCAGGCCGTCCTGCTCGCCGGACGCCACGATCGGCACGATCGCCGGGTGCGACAGCCGCGCCACCGCCTCGATCTCGCGGCGGAACCGCTCGCGGGCGCCTTCGAAGTAGAGCAGCTCCGGGCGCACGACCTTGAGCGCGACGCGGCGGCCGAGCGAGACCTGTTCGGCCTCGTAGACGACACCCATGCCGCCGCTGCCGATGCGCCGCACCAGCTGGAAGTCGCCGAGCCGCTCGGGGAAGTCGCGCGGCGCGGCGCCGCCGAGCAGGCCCATCTGGCGGCAACGTTCGAGGCCGCGGCGCAGCGCCGGGGCCACCGCCGGCCGCGCCTGCAGGAACGCCTCCAACGCGGCGTCGCCGCCGTCGTCGAAGGCGGCGAGCGCCAAGGCGAGCAGGTCCTCGAGTTGGTCGTGGTCCAACGGGGATCGCGACGGGTCGGCGGCCATGGGGGCGGGACGATAGCCGCTGCCGGCGGCGGCGGGGCTCACTTCGTGTTGGGCGCGATCGGGTGGCGCAGGTAGGCGATGACGTCGCGCGCGTCCTCTTCGTCGAAGCGGTAGGGCGGCATCGGCGGCAGCGGCCGGCGGCCGCCGGGCAACACGCCCGTGGTCAGGAACGTCAGCGCCTGCTCGTCGGTCAGCGACGGCAGGCCGGCCAGCGGCTTCGCCACCGGCGCCCACGGCATCGGCACCGTCGGCGCGAACGGGATCGGCGCGCCCTGCAGCCACTTGTCGGCCAGGAACTCGCCCTTGGCGTCGCGCGGGCTGTGGCAGTCGCTGCAGAGGCCGACCCGCTCGACCAGGTAGCGGCCGCGTTCGGCGTTGCCGTGGGTCTTGGCGCGCGTCGAGAACGCGGTCAGCAGCACGAGCAGGAGCAAGGTGGTCAGCACGGTCAGGGCAGTTTTCATGTTGGTCGGCACTCGGTTCGGGGTAGTGGCGCCGTCGGCGACGGCGACGGAGAACCCAGTGCGCGACCGCTGGCCGTGTCACAGCGCCGGCGCGGAATTCCGGCGGCGGGGGGCCGGTCAGCCGTCGGCGCGCAGCACGGTGAGCTGCGCACGCGCCGGCCGATAGCCGTGCTGCGCGACGGCGGCGAACAGCGCGGCTTGCAGGTGCCGTTCGAGCTCCCGGTAACGCAGCGCGGGGCCGCCGGCGAACTCGGCCACGGCCGTGAACTCGTGGCCGCGGGCGCGAACGCCGCGGAACTCGAGGCGCAGCGCCCGCAGTTCGCCCGCCGCGACGGCCGCGGCGAGGTGCGCGGCGACCGGGCCCTGCAGCGCCGCCGGCAGGTTGAGCACCTGGGCGGGTTCGTGCGCCAGGTCGACGGCGAACGCCGTCGTGATGCAGAAGCCGCGCGACAGGTTGCGCGGCGACAGGGCCAGGAACGCCGCCGTCGCGTAGCTGCGCGGGGCGTCGTCGCGTTCGGCGACCACGACCAGCTCGGGAGTCTGCGTGCGCACGCTGCCGAGCACGCCGTCGGCCAGCGCCACCACCTCACCGACCTGGCACGGGAACCACGGTTCGTCGGCGCCGGCGGCGCGCGAACGGCGACCGATCAGGTCCTTGATCGGCAGCCGCAGTTCGCCGCCGCCCAGCGCCGGGTTGCTGAGCCGCGTCAGCAGGCGCAGCGCGTCCACGCGGTAGGGCACGCCGTCGACGACGAGGCGTTCGCCCTCGCGCACGCCGCCGACGTTGAGCATCAGGCGCACCTGTTCGAGCACCAGCGGCAGCGTGCGCATGAGCGCCCAGCCGGCGCCGAGCAGGAAGACGATGCCGATCGCCAGCAGCAGCCAGTCATCGCGCACGTAGGCCACCACCAGGGCGCCGGCGATGGCGACGACCACCGTGAGCACCTGGGCGACGACCAAGAAGAGCCGCACGGTGAAGGTCGGGGCGCGCCCGCGGCGCCGCAGCAGCCGCGCCGGCAGCGCGCGCAGGCCGAAGAACAGGCTGGCGAAGACGAGCGCCGCGAGGGCGAGGCTGAGGCCGCTCTTCTGCACGAACTCGCGCACGATGCGGGTGACGTCGTCGAACAACGACGTGCGCGCCTGCCGCAGCGTCTGCAGCTGGGCCTCGACCAAGAGCGCGTCGCCGCGCAGGGCCTCGATCGTGCGCCGCCAACGGCCGTCGATCTCCCGCTGCGCCTCGGCGCGGGCCAAGGACGCCGCCGGCAGCGCGTCGCGGGTGTGTTCGACGGCGCGCTGCGCCTGCTCGGCCTCCAGGCGGCGCTGCTGCAGCCGTTCGAGCCTGGCCTCGAGGTCGCTGATCTGGCGCGGCCCGGCGGTGGCGCTCTTGAGCGCCGACAGCAGCGGCCGCAGCAGTTGTTCCAGCTCCTGCTGCAGGTCGAAATCGCGGCGCAGCGGCGCCTCGAAGTCCTGCACGTCGATGCGGGCGGCGAGACCGGCGAACTGCCAGCCGAGTTGCCGCTGGCGCTCGGCGAACTGCGCGGCGGCGGCGGCATCGCCGCTGCCGGCCACCGCCGACGCCTGCTGCTGCCGCAGCTCGGCCAGCTGCGCGGCGAGGTGCTCGAGGGCCGCGACGGTGATGGTGTCGAGGCGGGTGGGGGCCTGGGCCCCGGGCGCGGCCGGGGTGGCGGCCGCCGGCTGCTGGGGCGCCGCGGCAGCCGCGGGGCCCGGACCAGCCAGCAGGAACGACGCGGCGCAGGCGAGGCGGAGCATGTGCGCACG
>JAEUHT010000268.1 GCA_016793265.1 Planctomycetota bacterium | reverse complement strand
GGGAAGACGCGGGCATCAGCCCGGGCGGTAGGCGGGGCCGAGGCGAGGAACCCCGGAAGCGGGGGGTTGCCGTGCGAACCGATTGGGGCGAAGAATCCGCCGCCGCCTTGCGGCACTCTCCCACCCGAGTCGATGCCCGCGTCTTCCCTCATGCTCGTGCGCGATCAGGCTGCCCGTGCCGGCATCAACCTGTTCGGGCTCGTCGACGCCGCGCGGTTCGATCGCTGCCAGCCGAAGGAGCGCCGCCTCGGCAACGTGCTGCGCGGCTGCGGCACGGCGGTGGTGCTCGGAACCGCAGGCCGCGGCCTGCTGCAGGCGCAGGCCGGATTGCCGGCCGGGCGCGAGGCCGGCGACGCCCGCGCCCTGGCGGCGGTGCGCGCCACGGCGATGGCCTCGCGCTCGGTCGGGCCGTGTACCCTCGTGCTCGCCGGCGTCGACACGCCGGTGAACTTCGCGCGCCTCGGCGAAGCTGCTGGGTTCGGCGCCGTGTCGCCGGTTTCGGGCCTGTTCCTGCATCCTGAGTTCGGTCCCTGGTTGCGGGTGCGCGCGGCGCTGCTCTTCCCGGGCTACCCGTTCGGCGCCATCGCGGAGGCCTCGATCGCGGACCGTTTCCATCCGTGCTGCAGTTGTGCGCGACCCTGCCTCACTGCGTGTCCGGCGGCGGCCCTCGACGGGGCCGGCGGCCAGCGCTCCGGTCAGTGCGAACAGCACCGGCTCGACGGTGGTTGCGAGCTGGTCTGCTGCAGCCGTCAGGCCTGCCCGCTCGGCGCCGACCACCAGGATGCGCCGCACCTGCCACTGCACGGGCACGACTGCGCGGTGAAGCGCCGCGTCTTCCGCGTGTTCGCCTGGCTGCGCCGCGTGACCCTGGTCGTGCGCGGCCGCCCGCCTGCCTGAGTCCGCCGCGGGGCCGAGTACGGGTTTTCCCTGCTCACATCTGGCGAGGGTGGTGGTCGATGCGCTGGTTCCAAGGAGGAACCATGAAGCGAATTGCCATGCTCAGTTGTCTCTTGCTGGCCACCACCCTGGTTGCGCAGGAGGAGAAGACCAAGAAGTTCGAGATCACGAAGCCGGTCCAGGAGCAGATCGACGCCTGGAAGAAGACGGTCGCCGAGTGGGCCGCGGACAAGGTCGTCGTCGCCGCCGTGGTCGCGCAGAACGAGAAGGGCCCGATCGAGGGCATGGACAACAAGAAGTGGAAGACGCTGCGGCGCCGCTCGCCGGAGGTGGATGCGTTCACCGACAACCCGGCGGCGAAGAAGCTGTCGACGCTGGCGAAGACCAGCAACGCCGTGGTCACCGAGGCCTTCCTGAACGCCGGCAAGGGCGAGAAGGTGGCGTTCCTCGAGAAGACGTCGAGCTACCTGCACGCCGGTTCGGCGAAGTTCGACGTGCCGCTCCAGAAGTTGGAGAGCTGGCAGGGTCAGCCCGAGTTCGACGAGTCGTCGCAGACCTACGCCATCCAGATCGCGGTGCCGGTGTTGGATCCGAAGGACCCGAAGAAGGCGATCGGCGTGCTCGTGGTCGGCCTCAGCCTCGACCAGATCGCGAACCCGAAGCCACCGGCGCCCGCGAAGTGACCCGCGCCGTCGCCTTGTCGTCCGCCGTGAACCCCTGACCCGTCGTCCCGCTCATGACCAGTGCCGTGTTCTCCTGGTTCCGCCGCCACCTGACCGTGCGCCTGCGCCTGGTTTCCTTGCTGCTGTTGGCGGGGGCGATGCTGGTGGGCATCGGCTACCGCCTGCTTGGCGGCATCGAGCAAATGGCGGATTCGGTGCGCACGCTGGCCAAACGGGATCTGGTCGCGGTGGAGTTGCTCGGTGATGTGCGCGCCGGGTTCCTGCGCGCCTATCGCGCCGAGCGCAGTCTCTTGTTCCAGAGCCTCGCGACGGACTCGGCCAAGGAGACCCTGGCGGAGCAGGACCAGGCGATCGGCGCCGTCGACGACGCCTGGCAGCGGTTCGCCGCCCTCAACCCCGAGTTGGCGGCGGCGGCGGCGTTCGCGAAGCCGTGGCAGGAGTGGGTCGGCGTCACCAAGGAAGTGCGCGGCATCCTCGCCGATGACACTCCGGCTGCCCGCCGCGACGCGATCGACCTGTCGATGAGCCTCAGCAAGGAGGTCGCGGCGCGTGTCGAGGCCGCCCTCGACCTGGTGTCGAAGCACTGTGGCGAGCAGTCCACGGCCGCCAGTACGGCGGCGATCGCAGCGGCCGCCGCGCAGAAGGAGACGTTCTCCAGCCAGACCCTGATCGTGCTGTCGGCGTTGTTGGGCCTCGGGCTCCTCATCGTGCAGAGCGTGGTGTCGCCGCTGCGCCGCACGGTGCGTGCGCTGCGCTCCTGCGCCGAAGGGGATGGCGACCTGTCGCGTCGTCTGCCGGCGGCCAGCGGCGAGATCGGCGACCTCGCCTGTGCGTTCAACCGCTTCGTCGACGGTCTGCGGCAGATGGTCGAGGCGATGCGTGCCTCCGCACAGGACGTGCACGGCACCGCCGAGAAGATGGCCGCGGTCGGCGCCGATCTGACCGACAATGCCCGCATCGTCGAAGGCCGCCTGGTCAGCGCCGGCAGCGCCTCCGAGGCGGTGCTGCAGATCACCAACACCGCCGCCGAGTCGACCGAAGGGCTGGCCGGGAGCATTCAGTCGATCGAGGCCAACGTCATCAAGCTCAGCGAGGTCGTGCGCGGGGTCGGCGCTCGCGCCACGGCGACTTGTGAGGGTGTCGAGGAGATGGGGCGCGCCAGCGCGCACCTGCAGCGTATCGTCGACATGATCGACGCCGTCGCGCGGCAGACCAACCTGTTGGCTCTGAACGCGAGCGTCGAGGCGGCGCGAGCGGGTGAGGCGGGGGCCGGCTTCGCGGTCGTCGCCGAGCGCGTCAAGTCGCTGTCGATCGAGAGCTCGAAGGCGACCGCCGAGATCCGCCAGCGCATCGAGGAGTTCACCGGCCGCGTCGCCACCGCGACCGGAGCGATGGCCGAGATCAAAGGGGCCACCGGGGAGCTCGAGATCAACACGCTGAGCATCAGCTCGGCGATCGAGCAACAGAGCGCGCTGACGCGTCAGTTCGCGGAGTCATTCAAGACCATGCGCGACAAGGGCGCGCTGATCGCCGCCGAACTCGACAGCTTGAAGAAGGGCGTCGAGGAGACGGCGACGAGTGCCAGTTCGGCCAAGGACGCTTCGTGTGGTCTGGTGGCCACCTCGACCCAGCTGTCCACTCTGGTCGGGCGCTTCCGCACCTGAGCCTGCGGTCCGAGGGATCCAGGCCAAGGTGATTGGCGTCCGACTTCAGCCGGCGCGAGCGCGCTTGGCGAGGTCGATGGTCGGCGCCGCGACGGCGACCTTGCGCACGGTGGCGAGCAGCTCGTCCAGGGCCTCGCGCGTCGTCAAGTGCGGACTCTTGGCCAGCACCGACCCATCGTTGTCCTTGATCACGCCGAAGTGGGCGGAACCGTCGCCGTGCGCCACCACCCGCGTTGGATCGCCGAGTGCGCGCCGCAGGTGCAGGATCTCGTTCTGCACCATGATCTTGCTGTCACCGGGCAGCCCGCGCAGCAGCACGCTGTTGTCGGCGCCGCGCAGCACGAACAAGAACTGACCGGCTTCGTGAGTGACTTCGAATCGTGTTGCCATGGGGGACCTCGGCTCACCAGACGAGAGGGTCTCGCCGGGTGTTCCGTGGTGAGTCCCGGAATGCGCTGCGGCGACAGGAAGGATACGAATGGGCCCGTCGATGTGCCGATCCGCGCTGCTGCGCGCCCAATTGGCAATCCCGCGCCACTGGCGGGCGCGCGGCTCAACCCTGGGTCGGCTGGGTCCGCGCCCGGCGCCGTCGCCGGCGCTCGTCCATCTCGCGGCTGTGGGCGAGGCTCGCCTTGCCGGCGCGGTGCTGGCTCCACCACAGGAGGAGGATCAGGCCGCCGAGCACGATCGCGAGCCACATGCCGATGGTCTTGGTGCCGCTGGTCACGTCGATCGACTCGAGGGCGAGGTCGTCCGCGATCAGCAGGGGCACGCGGAAGCGCCTGCCGGTCTGGGCTTCGTAGTTGAGCCAGCGGTAGTAGTAGCCGCGCACCTCGAGTTGGGCACGTTCGGGCAGTTCGCGCACACGCTTTGGCACCCACACCGGCAGCAACTGGCCGCCCCACTCCCGCACCTGTACCCAGACCACCGTCCACAGCTTGATGTTGGCCGGGTTCGCCGGGGCCGCGATGTAGGTGCGCAGGATCAGCGTGCCGAACAGGCGCATCGGCGAACCGCGGGCGATCTTGCCGCCGATGAAGCCCTCGTAGCTCTTGGGGTCGTTGACCGTCGGCGTGCGGCGCCATTCGGCGAGGCTGCGCGCAGCGGCGGTGTCGCGCGCGTAGGCGCCGAGGTGCCACAGCGGCTGGCCCTGGTCCTCTTCGATGTCGTGCCACGCCGGGTCCCCGGGCCAGTAGCTGGAGTCGTCGATGCCGTTCAGCAGTTCGTGGTCGAGCTGGGTGACCGGTCCCCAATCCTCGTAGTCGCGCTGCAGTTCGCGGCCGACCAGCAACGGCGCCGCGTCGATACGCAGCGGATAGGTCGTGTCGCGCAGCTTGAGCAGGTAGCCCTCGATGCGCACCCAGGAACCACGCTGGATCGAAGCCGCCGGGGCGATCGAGAACGCCGCCAGCACGAAGCCCCCGTCGGCGAGGCGCACCGTGGCCTCGTAGATCGAGTAGCCCTGGATCGGGTGGCCTTCGCGCGGACCGGACACGTCCTCGAGCACGCCCTCGTAGAACAGCCAGCGACCGCGCCAGGTGCTCTTGGCCGCCCGCAGTTCGGCGAGCGGCACCGGGGTCTCGGGGCGGTCGAGCGCCGCGGCGACCGTCGGCGAGACGTCGATGGCCTTGGCCAGCAGGTGCCGCAGCGGCTCGGGTTCGATCACCAGCCGGTGTTCGCGGGTGTCGTCCTTGGCCTCGGCCAGGCGCTGCGCGTCGAGCACCGGCACCGCGACCGTGATCGTCGGCGGCGGATCGTCCGGCCGCGGCGCATCGGCGCGCTCGAAGGCCGTCATCAGGTAGATGCCGACGGCGACCACCATGCCGGCGAGCACGAAGCGCAGCCAGGGCGGCAGCGGCGGCAGCAGGCGCACGGATCCAGAGGTTTGCATCGTCACGGCCACGATAACGGCGCCGGGGCGCCGCCGGTTTGCCGGCCTCGACCAGAACTGCGATCAGCCTTCCGGGCGCTCGAACAAGCCGCCGAGGTGGAAGTTGGCGATGTCGGAGCGGTCGACGATGGTGGCGGCGTTGACGCCGAGCGTGATGGCGATCACCTCGGCGATCTCCTCGCTGGTCGCGCCCTCGCGTTTGGCCTTCTTGAGGTGGCCTTCGAGGCAGCCCTTGCAGCCCGAGGTCAACGCCGCGGCGATGGCGATGAACTCCTTGGTCTTCAGGTCGATCTTCGACTTGCCGTAGGTCGCCTTGTAGAAGCCCATGTAGAGCGACTTGAGCTCGGGCGTCAGCAGCGCGTAGCTGCGCATCGCCGAGCTCGGCAGGCGGCCATCGGCCAGGGGTTCGCCGCTGGTCACGGCGGGATTCGAAGGGCGGTCCAGCTTGGGATCGTCACTCATGGCGGTCGCGGGGCGACGATATACGCCGCCACCGGGAAACGGCTCGGGATTATTGCAGGCTGAGCTGCAAACGCACCAGGGCGTCGCGGTCCGCGGCCAGTTCGAGTTCGCGGAAGGCGATCTCGAACGGCAGCCACTGCAGCTCGCCGATCATCGGGCCCGGGTGCAGCCGGGTCACCGGCTCGCTCGGCGTGCCGGCCTGCCAGGCGAACGGCCACTCGACGACGCCGAGGTCGCCGAACAGCTCCTTCTGCGGCTGCATCAGCTCTCTCAGGTGCACGGGCCGGCGCAGGCCGGTCTCGGCGCGCACTTCGCGGTGGATGGCGTCTTCGAGCTTCTCGCCCGGTGTCACCGACCCAACCACGGGGCCGAGCGGCCACTCCTCGCGCGGCTTGTGCCGGACCAGCAGGAACTCGACGCCGCGGTCGAGCACCTGGAACAGGAAGACGCGGACTCGGTGTTCGAGGCTGAACATGGCGGGTGCCGGCCCCTGCGCTGGCAGCGGCCGACCCTTCTAGTCGCGCTCATCGGCACGGCTGCCGCCGCCCCGAAGCGCCGTCGCGGGATTTCTGCTGCCGGCGCGACCCCCGTCAGCGCGGGTCGCCCCCGGTCGCCGGCGCCGAATCGCCGCTGCCACCGGCCGGCGCCTTCGCCGCGGGCTTCGCCGCCGCCGCGAACATCTCACCGACCACCGCGAACGAGAACGGCAGCGTCTGGTCCTGGAAGCCAGCGCCCCAGCTGTGGCCGCCGCCGTCGATGAGCCGCCAGGTGTGCTCGACCTTGCGCTTGTCGAGCGCCTCGTGCAGCAGCGTATTGCCCTTGTCGAAGCCGTAGCGATCGCGCGTGCCGGCATCGAAGTAGATGCGCAGCGTCTTCAGCTTGTCGACGTCCGCCGCCTCGGCGAGGCACAGCGGGTTGGCCTGCTGCCACGGCTCCTTCTCGATCGGGTTGCCGAACACCTCGTCCAGGCCGAAGTCGCGGGCGCGCTTCTTCATGCCCTCGGGCAGCTGCGCGGGATCGGCCGGGAACACCGCCGAACTGTGTGCGCCGACGGCGCCGAACAGCTCGGGGTGCGTGAAGGCGATGCGCAGCGCGGCCATGCCGCCCATGCTGACGCCGAGGATCGCGCGCTGCTCGCGCCGGGTGCTGACGCGGTATTGCTTGCTGACGTGGGTGAGCAGGTCCGCGGTGATCAGGTCCTGCCAGCGCTGGTCCTTGCGGTTGACGTACATCGAGAAGCGGCCGCCGTTGGCGGTGACGAACACACACGGCGGCAGCTTGCCGTCGGCGATGGCGCGGTCGAGCACCTCGGCGCCGCCGCGCTCGTGGAACCGCAGATGGTCCTCGAACATGCCGTGCAGCCAGATCACCAACGGCCAGCGCACGTCCTTGTTGGCCTCGTCGTCGTAGCCGAGCGGCAGGTAGACGCCGAACGGCATGTCCTGCTGCACGGCGTCGCTGTGCAGCGACGACTCGCGGAACGTCAGGTGCTTCAGTTCGACCGGCGGCGCCTCGCGGCGCGGTCGCGGCCCGCGGTCGCGGTCCTGCGCCAGGGCGGCGGTGGCCAGGGTGAGTGTGGCGATCGACAGCAGCAGGTGGCTTCGCATGCGATACCTCCGGTGGCGGCGGGCTGGTAGTGTTGCGAGCGCCGCCCCGCTCGCCAGTGGGGGGCGCGAAATACCACGTTGGACGCTGCTGCCGAACGCCTGGCGCCGCTGCTGTCGCGGCTCGTCAACTACGAACGCTCCCGCCCGGATCGCCGGCTGTGGGATCTGACCACGATGCGTGCCCTGCTGGCGCGGCCGGGGGCGCCTGCCCCCGTGCATCCCGCCGTGCAGGTCGGCGGCAGCAAGGGCAAGGGCACGACGTGTGCGTTCGTCGCGGCGTTGGTGCAGGCCGGCGGCCGTTCGGTCGGGTGCTACTCCTCACCGCACGTCGTCACGCTGCTCGAACGCTGCCGCATCGACGGCCGCGACATCCCGGTCGAGGAGCTCGAAGCGCGGCTGGCGCGGCTCTGCGCCGAGGCGGTGGGCGAACGGGCGCCGACGTTCTTCGAGGCGATGACGGTGATCGCGGCCGAGTGGTTCGCCGCGCGCGGCGTCGACCTCGCCTGCTACGAAGTCGGCCTCGGCGGCCGCTACGACGCCACCACGGCGCTGCCGGTCGACGCCAGCGTGCTGACGACGATCGAGCTCGAACACACCGACGTGCTCGGCGACACGATCGCGCAGATCGCCGCCGAGAAGGTGCCGATCGTGCGGCCGGGTGGAGTCGGCTTCACCGCCTTGGCCGGCGAAGCGCTGGCCATCGCTCGCGCCCACGCGCAGGCGGTCGGCGCCCGCCTGTTCGTGTGTGGCGAGCACTTCGGCTTCGACGGCGGTCGCTACGGCGACGGCGGCTGGCAGGCGCAGTTGTGGCTGCCCGATGGTTCGCGGCACCGTTGTTTCCTGCCGGACGCCGCCGCCTTCGAGCAGAACGCGCTGGCGCTGGCCGCCGCCGCGGTGCACTTCCTGCTGCCGGCCATGCCGCTGCGGCTCGATCCGGCGCCGCGCCCGCGCCTGCCGTGCCGCTTCGAGCTGCGCCAGGACGCCGACGGCGAGGTGCTCGTGCTCGACGGTGCCCACACCGAGTCGTCGTTGGCCGCCGTCGCCGAGGAGCTGCGCCGCCGCTGGCCCGGGCGACGCGCCGCGGTGCTGTTCGCCAGCGCCGCCGGCAAACGTTGGCGCGAGGGGTTGAGTGCGCTGCTGCCGGTTGCCGATAGCGTCGTTGTCACCGCAGTCACGGGCACGACCGGCGAGGATCCGAACGCGATCAGGGACCACCTGCAGCGACTCGGCGTCCGGTGCGAGCTGGCGACGGATCCGGCGGACGGCCTGGCGCGCCTGCGCGCGCGGCCGGGGCCGCGGCTCGTCACCGGCTCGTTCTACCTCGCCGGCGAAGTGCGCCGCTGGCTCGCGGACGAGCCCGCCGCCCATGAACGGAGAACCTGATCCCAACGGCAACGTCGCCGCTCCCGTCTTCGTCGAGGACGTGTTCCTGACCGACGTCTTCCTCATCAAGGGCCGGCTGCCGAACAAGACCAAACGGCTGTCCAACCTGCTCGAGGACTACCGGCGCACCTACCTGCCGGTGCAGGACGCCACCCTGGTGTCGCTGCGCAACCGCGAGGTGATCCGCACGCCGACGGTGATGGTGAACGTGGCCGAGGTCGTGCTCGCGCACGAGCTGGTGGAGGTCGCCGGCGACGACACCCTGCGCCGCCTCGCCGCGCCGGACCAGAAGCGCACCCGCATCCGCGCCTTCTACAACGGCGCCACGCAGTTCGAGATCGCCGGCCACATCGAGCCGGGCGCCTACGAGTCGAAGGAGCTGACCGGGCGCAAGTGGTTCGTGATGGCCAAGCCGATCGTGCGCGGACTCGACCTCGCGCACCCCGAACTGGCGGTGCTGAAGGGGCTCGACTACGGCATCCTGCGGCGGGACCGCATGGCCTACGTCTACGACTTCGGTTGATCGCCGAGCTGGCGCCGCGCCGGCCGCGGCTTAGTCTCGCCGCCGATGCCGACGTCGCCGCGCGCGCCCTGGACGATCCCGCTGCGTGACGGGCCGCTGGCGCCGTGGACCGACCGCGTCTTCGCCCTGCTGTTTGCGGGGCTGGCGATCGCCGTCGTCGTGCTGCTGGCGCCGGTAGTGCCCGATGCGCGCGGCCACGGCACCCACGAACAGCTCGGCATGGCGCCGTGCTCGTGGCCGATCGACTACCACAAGCCCTGTCCGACCTGCGGCTGCACGACAGCGGCCAGCCTCGTAGTGCACGGCCGCCTGTGGGCCGCGATCGTCACGCAGCCGTTCGGCGCCGTGTTCACGATGGCCCTGCTGCTGCTCGGCGTGCACGCGCTGTGCTGCCTCGTGGCGCGGCGCTCGTTCGCCGACTTGATGGTGCGCTTGCCGTTCTGGCGGCTGGTGCTGTTCTCGGTGCTGCTGCTGTTGGGCTCGTGGTGCTACCTGTGGTGGACGTGGCCCGGCTGAACGCACCGCGCCGTCAGCGCCGCGGTCGCCGCCGGGCGCCGCCGCGCGCCGGCGCCTTGGCCTTCGAACCCGGCCGTTCGGCCTGCAGCGCGTCGTGCAGCATGGTGCGGTAGCTCTGGAAGCGAGACGCTGGGATCTCGCCGGCGGCGACGGCCTGCTGCACCGCGCAGCGGGCCTCACCATCGTGCAGGCAGCTGCGGTATTCACACTGCGGCAGCCGCGCGGCGATCTCGGGGAACAAGAACTGCATCTCCTGCGAGCCGACGCAGAACAGGTGGAAGTTGCGCACGCCCGGCGTGTCGAGCACGTGACCGCCGCCCGGCAGCGGCAGCAGTTCGGTGTGCGTCGTGGTGTGGCGGCCCTGGCGGATGTGGTTGAGGTCGCCGGTGCGCAGCGTGATGCCGGGCAGCAGGCGGTTCAGCAGCGACGACTTGCCGGCGCCCGACAGGCCGACGACGACGCTGCGGTTCTCGTGCAGGAGGCGCGCCAGCTCGGCGTTCGCCGCCGTCGTCTCGTGGCCCGCGGCCGTGCTGGTGGCGACCAGGTGCACGCCGGCGTGGGCGTAGACCGCGCTCCAGCGCTTCGCCGCCGCCGGGTCGAGGTCGATCTTGCTGAGCACCAGGGTCGCCGGGATGCGTTCGCGCGCGGCCGCCGCCAGCACGCCGTCGACCAGCTCCGGCTGGAACGGCGGCGAAGCCACGCTCTGCACGGCGAGCACGTGGGTGAGGTTGGCGGCCAGCACCTGCGCCTGTTCCTCGCCTTCGCTGGCGGCACGGCGGTGCAGTTGCGAACTGCGCGGCAGCACGGCGTCGATGGCCTGTCCCGTGGCGTCCAGCACGATGCGGTCGCCGACCGCCAGCGGCCGCTTCTCGTGCGTCTTGACCTCGAACAGCTTGCCGGCGAGCGGCAGCTGGCGGCGTTCCCCGTCGACCTCGACATGGCAGACCTTGGCATCGATGCGTAGAACGAGGCCCTCTGGCGATGACATGCGCTTCCGGAATGGTCGTGGGTAGGTTGGCGCCGAGCCCGACCGGGTCTCTGCACCTCGGCAACGCGCGCACCTTCCTGCTGGCCTGGCTGTCGGTGCGATCGCGCGGCGGCACTCTACTGCTGCGCATCGAGGACATCGATGGGCCGCGCGTGAAGGCCGAGACCGTGGCGCAGGCGATCGAGGATCTGCGCTGGCTCGGTCTCGACTGGGACGGCGAACCGGTGCTGCAGAGCGAACGCTTGGAGCACTACGCCACGGTGGCGCGGCAGCTCTGCGAACGTGGCCTCGCCTACCCCTGCACGTGCACGCGGCGCGAGGTCGAAGAGGCCGCTTCGGCGCCGCACGAAACGGGGGACGACGGGCCGGTCTATCCGGGCACCTGCCGCGGCCGCTATCGGGACCTCGAAGCCGCGCAGGCCGCGACCGGCCGCGACGCCGCGCTGCGCTTCCGTGTCGACGTCGACGCGGTGCCGTTCGCCGACCTCTTCGCCAGAGCACAGCCGGGACGTGTGGCGGGGGACTTCGTGATCCAGAAGCGCGACGGCGGGCCCGCCTACCAGCTCGCGGTGGTGGTCGACGACGCGGCGATGGGGGTCACCGAGGTGCTGCGCGCCGACGATCTGCTGCCGAGCACGCCGCGGCAGTTGCTGCTGTATCAGGCGCTCGGGCTGGTGCCGCCGACGTTCGTGCACGTGCCGCTGGTGGTCGGTGGTGATGGCAAGCGCCTCGCCAAGCGCCACGGCGACACCTCGCTGCGCAGTTTGCGCGGGCGTGGCGTGACGACGGCGGCGGTCGTCGGCTGGCTCGCCGCGGCGTGCGGGCTGCGGCCGGCGGGCACGCGCTGTCGCGCCGACGAACTGCTGCGCGACTTCGACCTGCAGCGGCTGCCGCGCGGGCCGTTCCGCGGCGACGAGCACGGGCTCGGGTAGTGGATCCTGGCGGGTCGTTGGATCAGGGCCAGTCGTCTAGCCGGTCGGCAAGCCGAGCTCGCGGGCTGCCTCGCGCTGCCCCTCGTCGCAGGTGAGGAACCGGCCCAGCGGCGCGCGCCGGTGAAACCACAATGCGGTACGCAGATGAGCGAGGTCGAGGCTGCGTGGCGTCGCTACGGACGGCAACGCCGGGTCCTGGCACAGGTCGAGCGTGAGGTCGCGCAAGGCGAACGCCGTCATGTCCTGCTGGAGCCGGTCGAGCAGGTCGTTGAGTCGATGGGCCGCGAGTTGGCCGCTGCGCGCCATGTGGATGAGATTGCGCCGCGACTCGAGCACGAGCAGCACGGAGGAGCAGAGGCGGGCGTTGCGCATCGCCCTGGCCATGGCAGTCGAGCCGTCTTCTCCCAGCAAGGTGCAGAGGTAGGCAGAAGTGTCGACGTAGACGTCGTTCTTCACGCCTCGTCCCCACCGCGGTCTGCCGCGAGCACCT
>JAEUHT010000240.1 GCA_016793265.1 Planctomycetota bacterium | reverse complement strand
CACCGACATCGGCCAGGGCAGCGACAGCGTGCTCGGCTGGATCATCGGCGAGGTGCTCGGCATCGACCCGCTCGGCATCAAGGTCGTCACCGGCGACACCGACCTGACGCCGGTCGACCTCGGCAGCTACAGCTCGCGCGTGACGCTGATGACCGGCAACGCCGCCATGCAGGCCGCCGAACGCGCGCGCGACCTGGTCGCCAAGGGCGTCGCCGACAAGCTCGCGGTGCCGCCAGGCCGGCTGGTGTTCGCGGGCGAACGGGTGTTCGACGCCGAGGACCCGCAGCGCGGCATGAGCTGGCAGGAGGCCGTCGGCGTCGCCGAGGCCAAGCTCGGCACGCTCGGCACCACGGGCAGCTACTCGCCGCCGCCGGCGGCCGCGAAGTTCCGCGGCGGCGGCGTCGGCCCGAGCCCGAGCTACAGCTATTCCGCCGCGGTCGTCGAGGTCGAGGTCGATCCGGAGACCGGCATCTACCGGGTGCCGAAGGTGTGGATGGCGCACGACATCGGCCGCGCCCTCAACGCCGCCGTGGCGATGGGGCAGATCGAGGGCTCCGTCTACATGGGCCTCGGCGAGGCGATGATGGAGGAGATGGCGTATCGCGACAGGAGCCACAAAGGCAACCGCGTGTTCGTGCACAAGATCCCCTCGCTGCTCGAGTACAAGAGCCCGACGACGCTCGAGATGCCGCAGGTCGTCACCTACGTGGTCGAGGACCACGACAAGAACGGTCCGTTCGGCGCCAAGGAGGTCGGCCAGGGCCCGCTGCTGCCGATGATGCCCGCGGTCGCCAACGCCGTCTTCGACGCCGTCGGCGTGCGCGTCGACGAGAACCCGGTGTCGTTCGAGAAGGTGTTCGCGGCGCTGCAGGCGAAGAAAGAAGGCAAGGAGCCGCGCTTCGGCCCGAGCAACGGTCCCGATGGCGTGCCCGCCGTCGACTTCGGCGACTCGCTGAAGATCAAGACGCCCTGGCAGGGTGGCGACGGCACGGCGTGGAACGAACCCAAGCGCGACAAGAAGGCCGCCAAGTAGGAAGCGAGGACGACCATGCTGCGACTGCCCACGTTCACCTACCACCGGCCGCAGACCGCCGCCGAGGCCGTTGCGCTCGCCAGCGAGCACGGCAGAGAGGCGATGTACGTCGCCGGTGGCACCGACCTGTATCCGAACATGAAGCGCCGGCAGCAGACGCCGACGCACGTGATCTCGCTGCAGGACCTGCCCGGCATCGGCGCCGTCGAAGTGCACCCGCAGGGCGGCGTGCGCATCGGCGCGATGACGAAGCTGTCGACGATCGAACACCACCCGCACCTGCGCCAGCACTTCCCGGCCTTCGCGCACGCCGTGCGCGAGATCTCGACGCCGCTGCTGCGCAACATGGGCACGATCGGCGGCAACCTGCTGCTCGACACGCGCTGCAGCTACTACGACCAGAGCCACGAGTGGCGCGAGTCGATCGACTTCTGCATGAAGAAGGACGGCGCCATCTGCTGGGTGGCGCCCGGCTCACCACGCTGCTGGGCCGTGCAGTCGAGCGACACCGTGCCGGTGGTCTGCGCGATGGAGTGCGACGTCGAGCTGGTCGGCAAGAACGGGCCGCGGCGCCTGCGCGCCAGCGAGCTCTACCGCGACGACGGCATCCAGTACCTGACCAAGCAGCCCGAGGAGCTGCTGACCTACCTCTACCTGCCGCCGGCCACGGGCTTCAAGGCGAGCTACCTGAAGCTGCGCCGCCGCGACAGCTTCGACTTCCCGGTGCTCGGCGTCGCCGCCTGCGTGTGGACCGGCGTCGACGGCGTCGTCACCAAGGCCAACATCCGCCTCGGCGGCGCGGGTTCCTACGCGATCCCGGCGAGCGAGAGCGAGAAGCTGCTGGTCGGCAGCAAGCTGACCGACGAGGTGATCGCCGCCGCCGGCACCGCGGCGATGAAGCCCGCGCGCACGATGGACAACACCGACGGCGACGTCTACTGGCGCAAGAAGGTCGCGCCCGTGTTCGTGGCGCGCGCCATCGCCGCCTGCCGGTGAGCGGGGCGGGTCACTTCCCGGGGGTCACTTCTCCGGCTTCGGCAGCGGCGTGCGCGGCCAGACCAGGTCGGCCGGGCGTTCGCCCGCCGCGTGCTTGCCGAAGCCGAACGCGCGCGGCTCGTAGTCGCCGACCAGCGCCACGTCGAGGTCGCTGCGGATCGCCGCGTCGCGGCCGAGCGCCCACAAGCAGGCGTTGACGAACAACCGCCGCGTGGTCCCGTGCGCGAAGGCCGCAGCCGAGCCGAGCGTGGTGGTGACCACCCGCTGGCGCCGTTCGCCGCCTGCGACCGGCAACTCGCGGGTCCAGAGGATCGGCATGCGTTCGCCCTGGTCGGGCACCGGCAGCGCGTCGGGCGCCATCGACTGCAGCACCTCACCGAGCAGCAGCGGCACGCAGCCGTCGGGCAGCGGCAGCCGCACGCGGTAGACGTCGGCCGGATCGAACACCTTCGCCGCGTCGATGCCGCGCAGGATCACGTGCTGGTCGGCACCGGGCGCCACCTGGCCGCGGGTGCCCTGCACCCCGTGTTGGCCGTGATGCGCGATCCAGGTCTCACCGAGCACGCGCCGCCCGAAGCCGCCGTCCGGCGCGTTCCACGACCACGCCGCGAACTTGGACGTCTGCGGCAGCGCGAACGCGTGCGTGCTCGTACGCAGCGCCACGATCGGCTTCCCGGCGTCGACGAAGTCGGCGAACTGCTGCATGTCGGCGTCGTCGAGCGCGCGAAAGCGCGTCAGCAGCACCAGCAGGTCCGCCGTGCGCAGCGCGTCGAGCCCCGGCAGGTTGTTGGTGACGCCAGGGTCGATCGCGCCGGTGCGCGGGTCGATCGGCAGCACCACGGAGCAGCGCGCGCCGAGCCGGAAGGCCAGGATGCGGGCGAGCTGCGGCAGGCTTTGTTCGCTGCGGTACTCCTCGTCGCCGGCGACGAACACCACGTGGCTGCCGCGCAGGGGGCCTGCGTCGCCGGCGAGGGTCAGCGCCGGGTGCTTCGGCTCCTGCGCGCACAGCGTCAGCGGGAACAGGCACGGCAGGAGCCAGCGCATGCCGCGACGATAGACGCACGACGTGGCTTCGTCACCGCGGCGCCGCGGGGCCTGCACCTTGCCGGCGCCAACCCGCGCGCAGTCCGACCGGACATGCCTCGACGTCACCGAGCGAAGGGAACCACGGTAGACTTGCGTCCCGCGCCGGAGTCCATCGCATGAACAACTCTCTGTTTGCGGTCCCCGCCCTCGCCGCCGTCGGTTGCGCCGCGTTGCTCGCTGTGGCGCCGCGCGCCCAATGTGGCCTCGCCGGCGAGGGTGCGGCCATGCTCGCGGGTGCGGATGGGGTCGTGTACGCGAGCCGATACTGGGATCCGGACGGGGCCGGGCCGCTGCCGCAGGTCGTGGTGTTCGGGGGCAACTTCCGCGTCTTCCACGATGTTGTGGCGGACGGCGTCGTGCTCTTCGACCCGGCGACCGGCGCCTGCACCGGTCTGGGGTCGCCGGCAGGCGGCGACCCGGTCCCGCTGGTGCGGGCCTTGTTCGTGACCAGCACCAACGAACTCATCGCCGCCGGGTCCTTCACCACGATTGGCGGCGTCGCCGCCAAGAACGTCGCCCGCTGGGATGGCACCAGCTGGCAACCGTTGGGGGCTGGCGTGCCCTATCCCGTGTTCTCGCTCGCGGCGACGACGCCGTCCGACCTCGTCGTCGGCAGTCAGGCGATTGCGGGCTTCAGCAGCGTACTGCAGTGGAACGGCACGACCTGGGCGCCATTGGGCAGCGTGCTGCAGGGAGTGGCGTCGGCGATGGTCCGCATGCCGAACGGCGATCTGGTGGTCGGAGGCCTGTACCTGCTGGGCTCGTCCCACGTCGTGCGTTGGGATGGCAGCAGCTGGTCGCAGCTCGGTGCCAACTTCAACCACGACGTACACACGCTGCTGCTCGACCCCGCGGGTCGCCTGCTCGCCGGTGGGGCGTTCTACGAGGTCGGCGGGCAGCCGATGAACTACGTGGCTCGCTGGGACGGCAGTGCGTGGTCGAGCCTCGGCAGCCCGCTGACCGGGGCCGTGTTGACCATGAGCTTGGCGCCGAACGGCCACCTGTTCGTCGGCGGCAACTTCCCCGCCGCCGGCAGCGTCGCCACGGATCTGGTGGGGCGGTGGGATGGCGTGTCGTGGTCGGGTGTCGGCAATGGCCTCGGCACCGGCTCGATCGCCAACCCGGTCTCGGTGCAGACGCTGCTCGCGCTGCCGAACGGCGATGTGGTGGCCGGTGGTTCCTTCGACGAGGCCTTCGCCGGCAGCAAGAGCGTGTCGCGGTGGGATGGCAGCAGTTGGCGGCAGTTGCTTCCCGGCACGATCGGCCCGGTGCACGCCACCGCTGAGGCGGCGAACGGCGACCTGCTCGTCGTCGGTGATTTCACTCGGTTCGAAGGGCTGGCGACGCGCGGCGTCGTGCGGCGCAGCGGCGGCTCCTGGCTGACGTTCGGCGCTGGTACCGATGGCCCCGTCTACGCCGTGGTGCCGCTGCCGAACGGCGAGTTCGTCATCGGCGGTGACTTCACGAGCGTCGATGGCGTGCCCGCGACGCGCGTGGCCCGTTGGGACGGCAGCAGCTGGCGAGCCATGGCGCTCGGGCTGGGCGGCGCCGTGCAGGGGCTCGCGATCGGCCCGTTCGGCGAAGTGCTCGCCGGCGGCTTGTTCCCCGATGGCGTCGCGCGCTGGGACGGCGTCACGTGGAACGGCACCGGCCTGACGATGCCGATCTTGCCATTCACCAAGGTCACGCTGCTGCCGCTGCCGAACGGGCACGTGCTGGTGGGCGGCTCGTACGTCAGCGGGATCAAGGAGTGGGACGGCGCCACGTGGACGCAGGTGACCACGACCGCCGGCTCGGGACCGATGGCAATGCTCGGCAACGGCGACCTCGTCGTCGCGTCTGGCGGTCAGGTGCGGGTCTGGAACGGCACGGCGATGCAGAACCTCGGTCCGTCGTTCGCCGGTTCCGTGTTCACCCTGCTCCGGCTTCCAGACGACAGCGTGCTCGCCGGTGGCACCATCTCAGCCAGCGGTGCGACGCCGATCCTGCGCCTGGCCCGCTGGGACGGCACGACGTGGCGGCAGGTCGGGGCTGGCGCCAACGGCAGCCTCCAGCACCTGCGCTGGCGCGCCGACGGCACGGTTTGGGCGGCGGGCGCATTCACGATGCTCGACGGCGTCGCGAGCGGCGGGCTCGGCACCTTCACGAGCACCTGCGCGGCCAGCACGGTGACGATCGGCAGCGGCTGCACTGGCAGCGGCGGCAACAACGTGCTGACCGCGATCGACCTCGCCTGGCTCGGCGGCGACGCGGTGAGCCGCGCCACTGGCATGCCGGCGACCGGGCTCGTGCTCGAAGTGCTGGGCCTCGCGCCGGCCAGCCTGCCGCTCGGCACCGTGTGGCAAGAGGCCGGTGTTGGCTGCGACCTGCTGGCCTCGCCCGACATCCTGCGGGTCTACCTGTCGTCGCCGTCGCTCGACTTCGTGCTCGCGCTGCCGCCGGCCAGCAGCCTCGTCGGCGTGTCGTTCCATCAGCAGGCGGTGGCGCTCGAGCTCGATGCGCTCGGCGCGCTGGTCGCTGTCACCAGCAGCAACGCGCTGCAGGCGACGATGGGCGTGTTCTGACCGGCGTCGACGACTGGGGCGTCCCTTCGGCGCGCCCCCCGTCGGCGCCCCAGCACGCGAGCAGGCCGATCAGCGTGCCGCGGAATCCCGGCAACCCGCCGCGATCAGTGGCCGACGGCCACCGCGAACCCGTTCGACATCGCCACGTCGCTGTTCGGCGCCGAGATCGCCAGCGCCTGGCACCAGACGTTGGCGCCCATCGACAAGGTCGGCGAGATCGGCAGCGGGATGCTGGCCGGGTTGGCCGGCCCGGCGAAGCCGCTGAGCAGGATCGCCGGATCGGCGAGCACGGTGCAGCCGTTCAGGAACGGCAGCAAGAGGCCGCCGTCGAGCGGCAGCGGCGCGACGCCACCGATGGTGCAGCGGTCGGTGCCGTAGAGCAGCAGCCACAGGCTCGGCGCCGTCGGCGTGATACGCAGCGCGTAGCTGAGGTTGCCGAGCGCGGGGCGGCCGCCGGTGGCATCCAGCACCACGTCGCCGGCGCCACACTGCGTGCTGGTGTCGGTCTGGTAGCTGCCATGGCCCGAACGCGTGCCGGTGGCGAGCTGGGCGATCGCGCCGGCGGGATAGAGCGTGTGGCTGAACAGCACTTCGTCGAGGTCGTAGGCGGACCCGGCCGAGCCGCCGTAGCCGCCGAGCCGCAGCGTGCCGCCGGTCGCGACCGCGACCGAACCGAGGCCGGACTGCGTGTAGACCGGGGCCCCGTCGATGTACCACGTGGCGACGTGGTTGGTGTCGTCGATGGTGATGGCGACGTGCACCCAGTTGTTGGCGGCGAGCGCCTGGAAGTCGACGGTGGTGTCCGGCAGCAACATGTCGGTGACCGGCGTCGTCACGCTGCGCAGGAACAGCCCGCCGCCGGCGGCGCCGTTGGTGAACAGGCGGAAGCCGGAGCCCGACATGCCGAACAAGTACGACAGCTGGGTGGTGAACGTCTGGCCCTGGCGGGCCCAGAAGGCGATCGTCAGGTCCCCGGTGAGCGGGGAGACGGCCGGATCCCACAGGGTGTCGACGAGGTTGCGGGCGCCGCTGCTGACGTCCCCGGCGGCGAGGCCCTGGCCGTTGTAGCCGGGTACGTGGCCGGTGCCGGTGGCCGCCGTCAGCGTGCCGTTGCCCAGGCCGGATGGCGCGAAGTTGACGACCTCGGCGGAGCAGGGGCCTTCGAAGTTGTAGAGCAGGAAGTCCTGCGCGGAGGCGGACAGCGCCAGGATCGCTGCGCTGGCGAGGGTGCGGGGCAAGCAGTTCATAGGTGACGTCCCGAACGAGTTGCGGCCCTGCCGCCCGTCACGATTCTCG